>NZ_CDRVMA010000009.1:0-113565 GCF_977072315.1 Adlercreutzia sp. CNCM I-6215
CCTCCTCTCCGGTGCTTTCTCGACAATCGCATCGTAGCGGGAGGCCCCTTTCCGCGTGTACCGAAAGTGGGTCTATGTCAATGGTGGTTTAACAGCGGGACTTCGAATGTGTATACTTCAAAACAGCTGTTTTAGCTTTTCCCGAAAATCGAAGACTTGAGGCTTGTCGTTATCGCGCCATGGATCTCCTTCCAGCGCGAACGGCAAAACATCAGACCGCTGTACTTGGCTCAAGAGAGAGGATAAGATTGTTGGCCTTCTCGAGAGATTCAATAACAAGCCGCCTCCCAAGCCGCGAAGTCATATGGGCGCTCGCGGCACTGTCTCTTCTTGGGGCGACAAGCATCCTGCAAAGCCCTATGGAGATTGGCAATGATTTTTTTCAAGGAGCTTCGCTGAGCCTAACTCGCGCCGTCTGCTCGATTCTGCTTCCGCTGTACATCCTCTTTGCTGGAATTAATCTCAGGAGGCTGTTTCTTTTTTGGTGCGCTTCGACGCTCGTATTTCTCATGTCGCCCATTCTCGGTCTTCTGTCCGATGCCTTCGCTTACGTAGGCGTTTACTATCTTTCGTTTGGTTTTGCTACTACGGTAAGCACCGTCTTTGTCGGAGCCATTGCCTCGAAACTTGAATGGAACCAGCTCAAATACATTGTCCCCGCATCCCAAACGATCGCCTACTTTATATCGTGCGCTTTCTTTTCCGTAGACGCAGGAGGCACGAAGGCGTCGGCGCTCTGCATCTTCGCGGCTCTCGTCCTTATCACGCTCATAAGATTTGCCAACAGGTCTACTTTCAATCTTTCCGACGAGGCTTTCCCCCGAAGAGCATTCGGAGCGAACGGAAGCGCCAATCGGAACGTCCTGCCGTTGCTGATCGTGGCGATAGGAGGGACGGCACTCGCCCCCAGCCTATTCGGAGTGTTCGAGCTTGTGTCTTGGGATGTTCCGGAGCTTTTCGTATATCGAGAAGCAGCCTCTTTCGTAGGGAACATCGCCGCGCCACTTCTATTCGTTTGCGCGTACATGTTCGGGAAGGAAATTGGAGTAGACGCCTCGTTCTTTTTCGTCGCATTTGCTTCTTTCGTTCTCGTAGTTTCTTCCGCTATCAACTCTGAGCTCACCTTCCTCCCCGTACTCTTCTCAAGGGTTTTGACTATATTTTTCCATGTTGCATGCTGGCTGTTTTGCTTCAAAGCAGCCAAGAGCGAGCAGACGCCCCTTTCAGCCGGTTTGTTGATGGGATTGACTGATGCCGTATCCTGGATGGGAAGGCTATTGGGAAATGCAACTGTCGTCATCGTCCAGCGAAGCGCTAACGAAGCGCTTTCGCATGGACAAATCGCGCTTTGCGCAATGACGGTGCTTGCCGCCGTAATCCTTATCACGCTCTTCGCTACCTACATGACATATAGGAAGATTTTCAAATCCAGCTTCACTCATGCCTCCGAAG
Organism: Adlercreutzia sp. CNCM I-6215; assembly: GCF_977072315.1. NCBI lineage: Bacteria > Bacillati > Actinomycetota > Coriobacteriia > Eggerthellales > Eggerthellaceae > Adlercreutzia > Adlercreutzia sp. CNCM I-6215. The sequence continues at coordinate 1,453 of NZ_CDRVMA010000009.1, forward strand.
AGGTGACGTTCAATAAGAGAGTTGATGAAATTGTTGAAATCTACGGCCTATCGGAGCGCGAAGCCCAGATTCTTCGTGAATACGTTAGCGGAAGAAGCGCCCCATACATTGCCTCCGCTTTATTTCTTTCTACCAGCACGGTGAAAAATCATATCAGTCGCATTTACTCCAAAACGGGCGTTAACGGCAGGCAGCGTCTCATTGATTTAGTAAAAGGCGGAGCGAACGAACTGGATTGATGCGAAAAAATAACCTTTCAAACTACAATTGCCACACGACTCATAGAAACCAGGGACTTGCGAGTGGACAAGGAGGCAGCAAGTTCATTGGAGTGGCCGCCTAGGCCGTCCGGAAAAACGTTCGCACCCCCACGATCGCACTTTTCTCTGCACGACGCCCCGAAAAAGGGGGCTAGGACTCGCACAATCGCACTTTTTTGCGCACGGAAGGCGCCTCGGGCTTCTGAGGCTAGAACTCGCGCTTCTCGTAGAGCTTGGCGGCGACGAAGGCGCTGGCCACGTAGATGAGGGCGACGACGACCGCCAGGGCGGCGGCGAGGAAGAGGTAGTTGTTGCCGGTGTCGAGCCACTGCACGAGGTCGGCGAGGACGCCGGTGAGCTGGACGCCGTTGCCGAAGAAGGCGACAGCGAAGGCGACGATGAGAACCACGATAATAGGAACGATGCGGGCGGCCTTCGTCATTCCGAAGCGCGTGATGACGGGCATCGCCACTGCCATGGCGATGGCGACGACGGACACGCCGCCTACGGTGGATCCTACGATCATTTCAGGAGTGTTTTCAGACGGCGAGAGGCTCTCGGGCAGCCACTCCGCCGGCAGGAGCCCCGCCAGGGCCGCAATTCCCAGGCCCAGCACGAGAGCCAAGGCTAGGGATCCCACCGTGAGAAGGGCGATGGAGGCGTAGCGTCCGAACACCACTTGGCGGCGAGTGAGGGGCAACGTGAGGCGGAAGCGCTCCCAGTTGTTCTGCTCGTCATAGGCGGCGAGGCTGAACAGGCCCGTGAAGGGAATCATGGCGGCGATGGCGGCTGCTGTGTCCACCGCGCCCATGACGTACCCCATGAACAAGGCTATGACCAAGCAGATGCCCAGCAGTTGCAGAAGAGCACTCCGCAGAACGGCGAAGTCGGAAACGATTATGGCTTTCATCGTGATTCTCCCTTCAAGGTGAGGGTCATGTAGTCTTCGATGGTGGCCTTGTCCACCGGAATGTCGGGGAAGGCGCGGGCGAAGGCGAAGCGATCGGGGGCGAGCACGTCGCAGCCGTAGTCGTGGCGCAGGATGCGGGCCTCGCCGGGGGCAAAGAAGCCGGCGTCCATGATTGCGGTCACATCGGCGGCGCGGCAGCGGGCCACGCCGGCCTCGTCGGTGATGGCGTCTTTGGGGGCCGTAAACACGATGCGTCCGGCATCGACGCAGACGACCTCGTCGGCGATCTTCTCCAAATCGGAGGTGATGTGGGTGGACATGAGGATGCCACGGTCGCCCTCGGCCATGAAGTCGCGCAGCAGGTCGAGCACCTCGTCGCGGGCGATGGGGTCGAGCCCGGCGGTGGCCTCGTCCAGTACGAGCAGCTCCGGGTTGTGGGAGAGCGCGAAGGCCAGCGTCAGCTTCATGCCCATGCCGCGGGAGAGCTCGCTCACCTTCTTTTTGGGGGTCAGGTTGAAGCGGTCGCACAGCGCGGCGAACTGGGCGGCGTCCCATTCGCGGTAGGCTGCCCGCCCGATAGCGCCCACATCGCACACGCGGCAGGTGTCGGGAAAGGCGCAGGTGTCCAGCACGATGCCGATGCGGGATTTGATGGCGTCCAGCGCCGCGCTGCCGCAGGTAACGGGCTCCCCGAACAGGCGCACGGTGCCTGCGTCTGCGGCGATGATGCCAAGGGTCGCCTTAATGGTGGTGGTCTTGCCGGCGCCGTTCGATCCGATGAAGCCGACGACGCAGCCCGGTTCCACGGCCAGGCTCACGCCGGAAAGCTCGAAGTCGTCGTAGCGCTTGCCCAGGTTGTCTATTTCCATGAGGTAAGTCATGTTCGCTCCTCGTTCAGTTTTCTTCCAGCAGCACATCCAGCATGGCGTGCAGATCGGCGGCTTCTATACCAGCGTTTTCCGCTTCGGCCACGGCGCGGGCGAGGTGTCCCTCCACCTGGCGCAGCCGCTCTTCGCGCAGAAGCTCCAGGTTTCCTCCGGCGACGAAGGAACCCTTGCCCTGCACGGTGTCGATAAAGCCGGCCTCTTCCAGCTCCGCGTAGGCCCGCTTGGTGGTGATGACGCTGATGCGCAAATCGTTCGCCAGGGCGCGGATGGAGGGAAGGGGGTCGCCCTCGGCTAGCTCGCCGGCCATGATGGCGGCTTTGATCTGGCGCGTGATCTGCTCGTAGATGGGCTCGCTGCTTCCGTTTGAGATGATGATGTCCAAGGTGCCTCTTTCGCAGACGGCGTATCGCAAGCCCCGGCAGCGCTCGTCCTTGGGACGATCGTCGAAGGTGCGGCGATGTGCCGTCCTGGTTTCGGCTCTCGCCGCCCCGGCGTCCCGGGCACGGCGAGAGCGTGAATAGTGTATATACCCTACATACACAGTATATACACACCTATACACAGCCGTCAAGAGGAAATCTCGCCGCGGCATTTCGAACCCTGCGCATTGCCGCATGCTTCCACCTTGACAAAGCGGTGCGCCCTCGCCAAAATAGGGGCACTGTTCCGCCGGAGCCTTTGGCAAGCGCCGGCACGAGAGAGGATTCGGCGCATGAAGAACTAACGATGCCCCTTTGGGCGCCCCTTATCGGTATGACTCTACGGCCATGCTCGCGGGTGCCGCATCGTTAGCTCTGTCTTTTCCTGCGCGCCAGCGCATGGCCTCCTTGCAAGGAGGTTCTCATGCAACTATCACTTCAGCATCTTGCCTACGCCTATCCTTCGTGCGTCGATCCCGTGTTGCGCGACGTGTCGGCCACGCTGCCCTGGGGCTGGACGGGGCTGGTGGACGACAACGGATGCGGCAAATCGACCTTCGCGCGCATTGCATGCGGGCGGCTTACTCCCGATAGGGGCACGGTGGCGCCGCACCTGTTCAGCGTCTACTGCGAGCAGGACGCGAGTGCGGAACCGGACGCGCTCTATGATTTCGCGGCCGCCTACGACCGCGACGCCGTGGCCCTTCGCCGTGATTTAGGCGTGGAAGACGATTGGCCGTGGCGCTACGACACCTTGTCCTGCGGCCAGCAAAAGCGGCTGCAAGTGGCTTGCGCGCTCTGGCAGCGTCCCGATTTGCTTGTTATGGACGAGCCCACCAACCACGTTGATGCCCCGACCCGTGAGGCAATCACGGCGGCTCTCGCGCGTTTCAAGGGCGTGGGCCTGCTGATTTCCCACGATCGCGCCCTGCTCGATGCCCTTTGCGTGCAGTGCCTGTTCATGGCAGAGGGTCGTCTGACGGCGCGGCCCGGCGGCTACAGCCAAGGGCGCGATCAGGAGGAACTCGAACGGGGAACGGCCCTTCGCCAGCGCGAACGGGCGAGGCGCGAGAAAAAACGTCTCGCAGGGGAGGCCCAGCGCCGTCGGGAGGAGGCCTCGCGCGCGGCCGGCATGCGCAGCTGTCGCAACCTCGATCCGAAGGATCATAGCGGGAAAGAGCGCGTCAAGCTGGCCGTCTACACGGGAAAGGATGGCGTGGCCGGCAAGCTCAGCTCCCGTATGGAGAGCCGCCTCTCTCGTGTCGAGGAGACGCTGGCGCGGGTGAAGGTGGAAAAGCGCTACGACGGCGATTTGTGGATGCGCGCCGAGCCGAGTGCGCGTAAGGTTCTTTACCGTCAGCCGGAAATGACGCTGGCTCTGGGGGAGCGTCAGCTTCTCGTGCCTCCGCTTTCCATCGGGAACACCGATCACATCGCCCTGACCGGCCCCAACGGTGCCGGGAAGACCACGTTGGTGAGTGAGGTGGCACGGCGGATCGACCCGACCGCGCGGGTGCTCGTCATCCCGCAGGAGCCCACCGCCGAGCAGTGCCGCGACGCGCTTTCTCGATTGGCCTCCCTCGATTCGCGCAGTCGGGGGCGGGTGCTGGCGGTGGCCGCGGCGCTCAATTCCGATCCCGATCGCTTGGTGGAAGGCGAGCGAACGAGCCCGGGCGAGATGCGCAAGCTCATGCTCGGCCTCGGGATACTCGATGAACCGGAGCTCATCATCATGGACGAACCTTCCAACTACCTGGATCTCCATTCCGTCGAGGCCTTGGAGCGCCTTCTGGCCGCCTTCCCCGGCGCCTTGCTGCTCGTGTCCCACGACGCCGCCCTGCTTGAGGCGACGACGTCGGTGTGCTGGGAGATTTCCGAATCGTCTCCGGCGACGTCGGTCCTGACAGTGGGCTGGCGGTAGGATGCGAGAGCCGCAGGAAGCCGCTTTGCCTTGCCGACTTTGCGCCGCCTTCCCGTTGACAGAGCGGGGTGTTTTCGCCATACTGAGCAGTGGGTTTGGGGACGATGATTTGTGGAAGGAACCACCATGACCGCAACGATTCGGCCCTCTTTGATCTTTGACATGGATATCGAGGCGCCAGGCGGATCGGCTGTGCAAGGCCGGCCGTATTTTGTTGCGCCATGCAGCGGTTAGCGGGAGAGGATATCCATGGACAACATTCTGGGACTTTTCGAGAAGCTTGAGAGCCAGTCGCTGGCCGTGCAACCGAGCCGGTGCGTAGTGGTGCGCAATCGCAACGCTTCCTGCCGTCGCTGCGCCGAGGCGTGTCCTACGGGTGCCATTCTCGTGGAAGGCAACGACTTGGTCGTGGCCCCCGAGCGCTGCGTCGGTTGCGGCACCTGCGCTACCGTGTGTCCGACGGCGGCGCTGGAGTCGAAGAAGCCCGACGACAAGGAGCTTCTGCGCGCGGCTGTGGCGGCCATGCAGGCCAACGACGGCGCGGCGGTCATCATGGACGCGGCCATGCAGGCGGCGGCCGAGGGCAAGTACGACCCGGCGAAGGTGGTCGTGGTGAAGAGCCTGGGTCGGGTGGACGAGAGCCTCATCGCCGTGCTCGCTGCGGGCGGCGCGACGTCTGTCGCGCTGGTGGCCGGGCCTGCGGAAGGCTCGGTCGCAGGTGCCGGCTCCGGCGAAGGGACGACGGCAGAGGGTAATGCCGAGGCCACGGAGGCCGTGGAGATTGCCGAGACGGTGGGCGCTCCGCCTGACCGCGCGGCTCAACTGGTGCGCGACACCGCCGCGCTGCTGCTGGAGACCTGGGGGAGCGACGTGTCGGTGAAGCTCACGAGCAAGTTGCCTCGTTCGGTGCGCCGAACGGAGCCCGCGGAGTTCGACACGGGCCGCCGCGGGTTCTTCTCGTCGGTGCGCGACGAGGCCCGCGCTGCGGCCGCCATCACCGCAGAGCACGTGGTGCGCGAGAAGCTGGGCGCCGAAGAGCCGGAAGAGCCCAAGTTCGCGAAAGTGGCCGAGGACGGCACGCTCCCCCACTTTTTGCCGGAGCGCCGCGGGCGGCTGCTTCTGGCTCTCAGCAATTTGGGTAGCCCGGAAGATGTCATGATCGACACGCGCTTGTTCGGCCACGTCATCATCGACGGCGAGAAGTGCGCCTCCTGCCAGATGTGCGCCACGTTCTGCCCCACCGAGGCCATCCGCAAGTTCGGCGACGCCACCACCGCCGCCGAGACCGGCAAGCCCTTCGGCATTGACCACTACACGGGCCGCTGCGTGCAGTGCCATTGCTGCGAGGACATCTGCCCCACGGGCGCGCTGACCCTCTCGACCGACGTGTTCGCTACGGACGTGACCAAGCGCGGCCGCTCGGAGCGCATTCCCATGAAGCCCCGCAAGCGCAAGGTGAACGACCCGAAGTCCATCGTGAACGCCATGAGCGACCTCCTCGGCGTCCCCAACGTCTACGAACGGTAGAGAAGCAAAGAACCGAGTCGCTGGCCCGTTGATTCCGATTCGTGGGCGGTGATTGCTGCAAGCGGTGATCTGGCCAAAAGCGAATCAGCGCTCCCGAAGCGAAAGAGGCGTAACCGAAGCATCCCTTTAAGATCGTTTTATCGCCCGAGGAAAGGCCGAGGGCAAAGAAGGACGATTTGAAAGGGAATTGCGATGAAAAACGATGTTTCTCGAAGGAGCTTCCTCAAAGGAGCGGGATTGGCTGCGGCGGCTACGGCTGCTGTCGGCATCAGCGGTTGCGCACCGACTTCGCCGACGGAGGCGAAAGACGACGCTTTGGCCTCGACAGTCGGGGGCGGAGCATCGAAAACCATCGAGCTGAACGGCCAGACGCTGCCGGCCTCCATGGCCAAGCCCGATCCCGTTCCCGAGGACGAGATTGCCTCGACGATCGATTGTGACGTGCTGGTCATCGGCGCCGGCATCTCTGGTTGCCCCGCCGCGGCCATCGCGGCCGACAAGGGAGCGAAGGTGATCTGCGTCGAGAAGGGGTCGGCGCCCTGCGCCACGCGTCCGACTGGTATGTCGTGGTTCGGCACGAAGAAGCTCAAGGAGCTGGGCGTGCTGTGCACCGAGGAGGAGAAGGCCGTCATCGTCAAGGATATCTTCGGTGGAGCCAACGCCACATCGAAGCAGGATATCGTGAGGCTGTGGCTGGACGAATCCGGTGAGGCGGGCGACTACCTCACCGACATCATCGAGGCCTCTGGCATCCCCGTGCGCGTGGGCGGCTACTACGGCTACTACAAGCACTTCGACACCGTGGCTGAGAGCGCCGAGGACATGAAGAAGACGGGCGGCATCTACAGCGACTCCTATTGGAACATGTACGCCCTGCAGCACCAGGTGGGCGAGAATGAGGCGCCGGGCGTGTGCCTGTGGGGGCGCCCCGACCTCTCGGATGCCGATTGGCTCACGCCCGTCTACCAGCACGCCGTCGACGCCGGCGCCGAGTTTCTATTCAACACCACGGCCGAGCAACTCGAGCGCGAGGAGGGCTGGGAGGACGACCCGGCCAAGCGCGTGACCGGTTGCATTGCCAAGGGACCCGACGGCTACGTGCGCATCAACGCGGCCAAGGGCGTCGTCCTCGCCACTGGCGGCTTCGACTGGGACGACGAGATGGTCGGCTACTACTATCCCATCGGGCTGCGCACCTGCCGCACCTGGCAGAAGTGGATGACCGGCGACGGCCACAAGATGGGCGTGTGGGTCGGCGCCAAGATGGAGGATCCGGGTCAGTACGTGTCCCATATGATGGGGACGGTGGCGCCGGCCGCCGTCATGCGCAGCGATGAGCGCATGATGCAGACCGAGTCCCAGGCCTTCATTACCCCGTGGGTGGAATGGGCCCTTCCTTCCAACGCCCTCGCTCCGGTGCTTTACGTGAACCAGAAGGGCGAGCGCTTCATGAACGAGGAGATCGGCTACTTCATGAGCGGACCTACCATCGACAAGCAGCCGGAGGGCCTGTTCTGGGCCTTCTGGGACGGCGACTCCGAGACCAAGGTGAAGCCGCACAAATTCGACCGGCTTGTGGATGGCATCGATACCGACGAGCATTCGGAGATGATGGTGGAGGCGGGCCTTCTCATCAAGGCCGACACCATCGACGAGCTCGTCGAGAAGATGAACGCCCCCGAATGGGACAACGGCAAGTTCGACGGCGAGAAGTTCAAGGAGACGCTCGCCCGCTACAACGAGCTGTGCGCCGTCGGCTCCGACGACGACTTCTACAAGCCCGCGGAGTGGATGACCACCATCGACACGCCGCCGTTCTACGCCGCCGAGATGGGCTCCTCCTGGATGACGACGGTGGGCGGCCTGGAAATCGACACGGCGTTGCACGTGCTCGATGTGAACCGCCAGGCGATCCCCGGCCTGTACGCCGGCGGCAACCCGGCCGGCTGCTTCTACGGCAACATCTACGCGCCGCAGGTGCCCATGAGCCTCTCGGGCCATTCCACGACGCTCTCCTACGTGGCCGCACGCAACTGCGTCGACGGCATCTAGCGCCTCGCCGCCCCGATCCTCCCTCCAGCGGCGAGCAAAAGAGCCCCGGTTCATTCAGAACCGCGGGCTCTTTCTGTCGGATCGAGCGCTCGCCCTGGAGAGTCCTCTCTGGTTACGACGGGTCGAAAGCCTCCCGGTATGTCTGCTCCAACTTGTCGAGAAAGGTGGACAACTCCTGCGAAGGCGCGCCGGCGGGATAGATGGCGGTGAGGGGCAGACGCAAACGCTCGTCCTCGATGGGAATGCGCAAACAGCTGGCGCTTTGCATGGCGGTGGAGAACACGGGAGCGCGTTGGACGAGCAGAACGGCCTCTTCGGGGTTCCAAGTAACGTACTCGTAGGCCGACGAGGCGGGTGCAAGTTTCGTCTTCACGTGGATGGCGGCGCGGGACAGCTGCGCCTCAAGGCTCGACCATGCCGTGGAAAAGCGCGGGCCGATGATGCGGATGATCGTTTGGGCGTTCAGGTCGTCCAGGGTGAGGTGGTCGCGATCGGCAAGGGGGTGGTCGCGCTGCACGATGGCGTCCATGGGGATGCGGAACACCTCACGGCTTTGCAGCTCGGCGTCTTTGGGCAGCTCACCGACGACGTCGGGTGTAGTGAAAATAAGAGCGCAATTGGCCTCGCCGCGACGGAGGATATCGACTTGATCCGATAGGGACACCGACTCGCAGGGAAGAAAGGTCGGCATCTTCGCCATGCCCTCTTCCTGACACAGCTCAATCACCCGTGAAACCAAGGGGAAGTCGATAGGGCTGTCCAGCACGCCGCTGATGGAGAGCGCGGGCGCGTCGTCGCTTTGGGAGAAAAGATTCATAAGGGCCGCATGGGCGCTCATGAGCTCGTTGGCTTGCTCGAGGAAAACCGCGCCCTTCGCGGTGAGCCGCACGGAGGTGCGGTCGCGCTCAAGCAGGCGTACGCCGTGGTAGCGCTCAAGCTCCGCGATGTGCTTGCTGAGCGCCGATTGGGAGACGTGCAGCTGCTCGGCTGCATTGTGGTAGTTGAGTTCGCCTGCCAGCGTGATGAACTCGTTGTAATACTCGATATGAATAGCGATGCCCCCTCGTTCCTTTACATATCTTGCCGATTATAACGCCAGGAGGCGCCGGGCCGGTCTTTCGACTTTATTGCGCCACGCCTTGTTGATTCTATTTGGGAATTACCGTTGCTTCTGCGGAATCAGTGGGCAACGCGGAATCAGTATTCCGAATGCGCCGATCTGACACCTCCGTTTGCTTCCCATACTGGCGTTGTGCCCCTTGAGGACAGGGGAAGAAAAGAGAAAGATAGGAGGAGGCAATCATGAAGACAAGAGCGCTCTCACGTCGTACGTTCATGAAGCTTTCAGCTGCCACCGCTATCGCGACCGGGCTTTCGGCGGGGACGGCGGTTGCCTTTGCTGAGGCGGACGCGGGCACCCAAGGTAGCGACATCAAGCGCATCCGCACCTGCTGTCGCGGCTGTGGCAAGATGGAGTGTGGCGTGTGGGTCACCGTGGAGAACGGCCGCGCCGTGAAAGTGGAGGGCGACACCAGCTGCTTCACTTCAGGCGGCAACTGCTGCGCTAAGTCGCAATCGTCTATCCAAGCGGCTTATCATCCCGACCGCGTGCTGTACCCCTTGAAGCGCACCAACCCCAAGGACGCCGACGATCCGGGCTGGGTACGCATCAGCTGGGACGAGGCCTACGCTACCATGGCCGAGAAGTACGGCGAGATCATGGACAAGTTCGGCGGCGAGGCCATCATGATGATGTCGGGCACGAGCCGTTGCTGGTGCATGGGCGCCTATGGCACGTTTCCAGCGTTGTTCCAGAGTCCCAATCGCGTGACTCCTTATCAGGTGTGCAAGGGCCCGCGCCATTTTGGCACGCTCATGCAGTCGGCCTATGCTTTCAGCTGGCAGGCTACGGTCGACCAGCCCGAAGTGATGGTGCGCTGGGGCAGCGGAACCGAGTTGTCGAACTATGACGACTCGTGCCGCATGACGGTCGATACGGCTATGCACGCCCAGAAGTTCATCACGGTGGATCCGCGTCTGACGAACCTGGGCAAGGAGTCGGACATCTGGCAGCCGCTCTATCCGCAGACCGACGGCGCGCTGGCGCTTTCGTGGATGCACGTCATCATCGAGAAGAACCTCTTCGACGAGCTGTTCGTGAAGAAATGGACCGATGCGCCGTTTTTGGTAGTGGAGGATATGGAACCCTCGCCCGGCCCGATGGGGGCGAAGTTCCGGGCGGGATTCTTCCAGACTATGACGCGCCTTCTGACTGAGTCCGACCTCAAGCCCGACGGCAGCCCCTCAAAGCTAATGTGCTGGGACACCCTGGCAAACCGCCTCACCTACTTCGACGCCGAGACGATGCTGTGGGAGGGCGAAACGTGGTCCATGGAGCAGGGCATGGTGCGCGGCAAGGAGGCCCAGCAGAACAACCTGTTCCCCGGTGTGGCCCAAGGATGGGTGCCCGATCAGACGGGCTTTACCGAGGAGGACGGGTTCGCCGTGGCCATCGACCCGGCCCTGACGGGAAGCTATAAGGTGACTCTTGCCGATGGCAGCGTCCATGAGGTCAAGCCGGTTTGGGAGCACTTCAAGGCCCGCTGCGCCGAGTACGCTCCCGACAAGGCGTCTGTCATCACGCATATTCCCGCCGAGCAGATTGAGGAAGCGGCGGTGACCTACGCCACGCGCCTGCGTCCTGAGACCGGTTACGGCAACGGCGGCATCGGCTACATGCTCGCCATCGAGCACGGTTGCAACGCTATCCAGAATTCCCGCGCGCTCGACGCGCTGGTGGGCATCACGGGCAACTGGGACACCCCCGGTGGCAACCGTGGCGGCACCACGAGCTTCCTGACGCCGGTTCAGGTGAACTTCGCTGGCAACACCAACATGGGCGGTGCGCCCGATCCGGACGAGGCAACGCTGGACAAGCTCGCCGGCATTGATAAGTTCCCTGTTTTGAAGTGGTGGCAGTACTGGGCCGACGCCAACGCCTGCTACGAGCAGATGCAGACGGGCGACCCCTACCCGATCGTGGCCGGCATCGCTCAGTCCGGTGACTTCATGAACATGGGCAACTCCCTGTACAACTGGGAGTCGTTCAAGGACCTCGACTTCTTCGTATGCATCGATTTCTGGCACACGCCGCTTTCCGATCGCGCCGACCTGCTCGTTCCCTGCGCGCATTGGATCGAGGCGAACGCCACGCGTCCCTCGCAGGGTGCTTCGGGCGGTCTCGGCTTGAACGTGCAGTGCGTCGAGCGTCCCGGCGAGGTCGAGTACGACCTGAACTTCAACATCAACTTGTACAAGGCCATGGGCGTGCCCTTCTCGGCCGACCCCGACAATCCGTGGCCTACCGAGGAAGAGTACTGCGACGACTACGTGAAGGGTTCGGGCCTCACCTGGCAGCAGATGGTGGACGAGTTCCAGGAGAACGGTTGGTGGGACTGCAAGGTCTTGCCTGCGGAATGGAAGGGCACCTGGGGCTTCTATCGTCGCTACCAGCTGGGCATGCTGCGTCCCGATATGAAGCCGGGCATGCAAACGCCCACGGGCAAGATGGAGCTGTGGAGCACGGTCATGGAGACGTTCTTCCCCGAGAACCCCGACGACATCCTGCCGAACTACGCCGAGGCGCCGCTTTCCCGCACCGAGCATCCCGAGCTGGAAGAGGAGTACCCGCTCATCTGCAACACTGGCCGCCGCATTCCCGTGTACTTCCATTCCGAGCATCGCCAGCTGCCGTGGTGCCGCGAGCAGTGGCCCGTGCCGCGTATGGAGATTCACCCCGACGATGCCGCGAAGTACGGCATCAAGCAGGGCGACTGGGTGTGGATCGAGAACGAGAACGGCAAGATCCGCCAGGTGGCCGACATTTACGCGGGCATCGAGCCGGGCGTCATCAACTGCGAGCATCAATGGTGGTATCCCGAGCTGAACCAATCGGGTCACGGTTTCGAGCTGTCCGGTGTGAACTGCCTGGTGTCGCGCGATCTGCGCGATCGGCATTGCGGCGCCTCATATTTGCGTTCGTATCCGGTGAAGATCTACAAGGCTACGCCCGAGAACTCGCCGTTCGGCAATCCGTGTCCCTGCGGCAACGACGGCACCGAGATCATTCACGACGCCACCGACCCGCGCCTGAAGGAGTGGGCGAAGCTGAGCTTTGAGGGGGAGGAGTAAGCCATGACCCAATACGCGATCCTCACCGACCTGAACCGCTGCGTGGGCTGCCTCGGCTGCAGCGTGGCGTGCAAGGTCGTCAATGGCGTGGAGATCGGTTCCTTCTGGAACAAAGTCCTGCGCATTGGGCCGTTTCCCGATGGGGAAGGGGCCCAGTTTCCCGACGTGTACACGTACTTTCTGCCGGTGACGTGCCAGCACTGCGAGAACCCCGCCTGCGTGGCGGTGTGTCCCACCGGTGCCTCTCACAAGCTGCCCGACGGCACGGTGCAGATCGACAAGGAGAAGTGCATCGGCTGCCAGTTCTGCGCGATGGCCTGCCCCTACGGCGTGCGCTACCTGAATGAGACCGAGCGCGTGGTGGAGAAGTGCACCCTCTGCGAGCAGAAGATCACCCAGGGCGAGCTGCCCCAGTGCGTGGCCCAGTGCGGTGGCCGTGCCCGCTTCTTCGGTGACTTGGATGCGGGGCTCGACAGCTTTGTCGGTGCCGGCAAGGTGTCCATCGCCGGGGATGCCGGCTACGATGCGGTGAACAGCGAGTTCTGTACCTACGGCGAGATTGCCAAGCCCTACACCGACTCCGATGTGCACCACTTGCCCAACGTGGGCAACGACCCCAGCTTCCTGTACATCCTGCGCAACCACGAATGGAAGGGTGAAGAATAATGGAATTGCAATGGCCCCTTATCTTGTTCACCACCTTTGTGGCCTGGTCGGCAGGACTCTTCGGCGCTCAAGGGCTGGCAGTGCTGGCTGGTGAGGGCAAGCGCGCCCAGCTGCCGGCTCTTATCGGCTCGGTCGCGCTTCTGGCTATCGGCGGCGTTGCGGTGTTCTTCCATCTGGAGCACTGGGAGCGCATCTTCAACGGCTTCGGCAACCCGACTTCCGGCATCACCCAGGAGCTCGTGTGCATTGTGGTCATGGCAGTGCTCATGGTCGTCCTTTTCGTGATGCTGCGGAAGTCGGAGGGAGCGGCCGATGCGGTCGCCGCGCCGAAATGGCTTGCTACGCTGATGGTCATAGCGTCTGCGGTGACGGTGCTCGTCACCGGGCATTCCTACATGATGGAGGCGCGTCCCGCGTGGGACACGGTGCTCGGCCCTCTGTCGCTGCTCGGAGTCGCCTGCGCTCTCGGGCCGGCCACGTTCGCGGTCATCGAGACGGTGCGCGACGAGGCCGTCGGTCGGGGCATTGCACTTGGCGCGGTGGTCGGCGCTGCGGCCAACGCGGTGCTGTCGGTGGCCTATCTGCTGGTCATGGAAGGATCAACGGAAGCCTACACCGAGGTCGGAACCTATTTTGACCCCACGCACCCTACGGCGGGCGTGGTGGACATGGCGGCGCTCTCGCCCTTTGCCGGAGAGTTTGCGGCCATGGCGGTCGTGGCGGCGATATGCGCCATCGCTCCTATCGTAACAGCCGTTCTGGGCAAAAGATCCGGAAACTGGAAGCTGTGGGGCGCCGTGACGGTGGCGTTGGCCGTCGTCGGCGCTGTGGCCCTGCGCATGGCCTTCTACTCCGTGGGCGCCTCCGTGTACTTGTTCTACTAGCCCGACGAGTCCGGCGCCCTTCCCTCCGGGCGCCGGACGCCCCCTCCCCGAGAGCCCTCGCCGGGCCCGGTTCGCTTCCCCAAACCCCCTTGCAAACAGCGAACCGGCCCCCGGCGGGGGCTCTTTTGCGTTCGCGGCGCGGGCCCACGGGGGATCGGGCCGGCGCTTAGCGCCGATGGCGTTCGTCGCGGCCGCTTGGAAGGAGTTCCGTTCCCATCGCGGTGACAAAAGCTGGGCCTCTCGTGCACGTTTCTCGACTTATACAGACATTCGAGGGCGCGGAGCATGCTGGCATGGAGGGAAAGGCGTTCTGTGGCTAACGCCTGACCAGGGGAAATACGACAAGGAATGGACGGCTGCGTTCGGGGCTCTGGTTTTCCCGATTGGAAATGTCTGTATAAGTCCAAAAACCTGCACGAGAAGGCCCTTTTCTGTCACGGAGCCGCGTTTGGGGGGGGGAGGTTTGAGCTGAAGCAAAGCGTTCAAATACTGAGAGATCGACGGTGATCCACGAAATTGTTTGCAGCGATCGACAGGCCTCGATAAAAGCGACGAGCCAGCTCCCACGCCACCGCGGGTACACCGGCTCGACTTCCAACCATCCGCGCAGGATGGCGGCGTTGTTAGATAAACTGTAGCACAATTTGGTTCTCTAGAATCTTGCGTCATCCATTCTGTAAGAAAAACACGACGAGCAAATGAGGAATGAGCCGACAAGGGGATGCGGGGGCAATAAAAGCCCCCGGAGGGGGAGGTTCGCGCTCCCCAGATCCCTTGCAGCGCGAGCCTCCCCTGACGGGGGCTTTCTTGACGGGTGCCGGCCTCGGCGGGCGAATGAATGCCGAGGCCGACGTATGCGGCGAGGGCGGCCGTCCCGACGCGAGGGGTGCGTGAGGGGGAGGGCGGGGCGGCCGTGTCGCCTTTTCCGAGTGGTCTAGGACGAGGGTGCTGTGGCTGCGGCTTTGGCGACTTCGACGGTGTGGCTTTCTGCACCAGGGTCGATGTCGGCCAGGTAGATGCTCGGCGTGGTGACGGCGATGCGCTCGCCGCGGCGAAGCTTCACGCGGCCGATTTCCAGCTTCAGGGTCTCGGCCTCTACGAGTCCGATGGAAGTGAACCAGCTGGCCGCAAGGCGCTGTGTCGCTTTGCCTGCGGCGGCGTAGAGGCGTCGCGTGTCGGTAGCACGGACGAGCTTCTGCTTGTCCGGGGTGGTTACGGTGGCGTCGAAGAAGTCGCGCGTGGGGAAGAAGCCGTTTGTGAAGCCGGCGAGCACCAGCATGGCGGGCGCGCGGCCTGTCAGATGCGCGCTGTCGCCGACAAGCACGCAGCCTTCGGCGGCTTCGAAGGCGGGGGCGCTCATACGGTTTCGGGCTCGAGCGATCAGGGTTTGGGCGTCGCTCGGCGCAGCGGTATCCGTTTCGGAAGAGGTTGGCGCGACGGCGTTTGACGGTGCGGGCACGGGCGCGTTCGCATCGGAAGAGGTGTCGGAAGTGGATACAACAGGCTTGGGCTCGGGAGCGGTGAGGGCGCGGACAAGCTGCATCGCGTGCTCGCCGTTTTCGCCGGTCAAGTTAAGGGCGGAGGCGAGGGCGCCGATCAGCTCGTCGCCTTCCAAACCCTGGGCTTGCTCGATGAGGGTGCGGCCCGTGCGGTAGGCGTCCAGGACGCGGCCGATGCCGGTGCCCGGGAATCCCTCTTCGGGCGCGGCGGCTGCCACTTCGTCGAGCATCGCGACGAGACTCTGATTTCGAGCGTCGGCCTCGGCGCGCATATCGGCGAATACCGCGCTGTTGGCCAGATAGTCGCCGAAACCGCACCAGGCGCGCCACGCCAGGGCGTCGTGCGCGTCGGCGACCAGCGCGAGGGCCGTGAGCAGTCGGGCCGGGGCGCAGCGGTCAAGGTCGCGGTAGTCGCCCGCGGCCACATACCCCCGGACAGGCGTCGCCGTCGCAATGCCGCGGGCCTCAAGCGCGCGGGCAACGCGGCGCTCCCAAGCGGGATGGAAAGCGAGCACGTAAATCGAGGAGGGGTCGGCTCCCGCCTCCAGGGCGGTCTGCACGGCGTCGGCCACGGAGGCCATTTCTGCGGCAGGGTCGGTGGCTTTCAGAGCCGTGAACGAGGCGGCGATTGCTGCGCGGTCGGGAACGGTCGGCGTGGCCGTCGTGCCCGACGTCGCGGATGAAGCACTTTGGGAGGGCGAGGGGGCGTCGCTTTCCGCCCCCGCATCGCCCAAGGGTGCCGCGCCCGCATCCAGCAATGCGCGCAGGCGGCTTGCGGCTCGCGCAGCCGCCGCGCAGGCGTGGCTCTCGTTCAGCACGATGCGTTCGCAACCCTCGTTGACCTGGGTGAATTCGCCGATACCCTCACCGTAGGGGTAGCTGTCGAAGACCTCTACCACGGCAGCGGGATCGGCAGCCACAATGACGGAATCGCGGGCGAGCAGATTCGCTAAATGCTGGGAGGCGCGGGAGTGCATCTGGTAGTCGTCTACGAGCACGTGGGCTCGCTGTGCGCTGGCCAGCACTTCGGGGCATGCGAGCAAAAAGCGCACGGCCATCGCCGACGCTTCCGGTTCCAGGATGCCGCCGGTGAAGCGCAGTATGTCCTTCAGAAGCGCGTGGGTATCGGCCTCCTCGCCGGGGATGAGCCAACGGTCATCGTCGTTGGCGCCGCCGGCCAGTTCCGTCCAGTTGCGGTAGAAGAACTTGAGCATCTCGCGCAAACGCCGCTGCTTCAGGCCGCTTACCTTCATGTCCTCCATGATGAAGCCGAGCTCTACCGGCGTGACGAGGCGCCCGGCGCGTCCGCTGAAGGCGCGGCCCTCTTCGCTGGCGAGCAGTCCTAAGGCCACATCACGGGTGCAGGTGACCTCAACCGCGCCTCCGCGTTCGCCGACGACTTCGATCAGGCGTGCGGCTAGGACGCGGGCTGCATCTGGCGTGGCGGTCAGCACGAGCATGTCCTCCGGCGCCGCGCCATCTTCCAAAAGCGCCGCCGCTCGCGCGATGAGCGCGGCGGTCTTCCCGCAGCCGACGCCGCCTTCAATAAGCACAGCGGTCGGGGTGGGGGCAAGTTCCAACGTCATAGCATTCCTCTCTTCCGCAAAGGGCTCGTTCCACGTGTCTTTCCCCGTCAGCCGGCCCCGGGCGGCAGGCTGACGGGGAAAGACCGCGCAGGGCGATCTTTCCTGGGCGCGGCGTCGCGGAAACGCGCGCCCCGCTCGCGTCGCAGGAGGGGTGACGACGCGAGCGGGCTTGCCCTAGGCTGCCGGCACGGTCTCGTCGTCCTCCACGATGACGGTGGAAGGCGCCGCTTTCTTCGGCAGAAACGGCATGGTGATGGCACGTGTGGGGCAGGCCTCCACGCAGGCGCGGCACTTGGTGCATTCCGAGAAGCTCATGCCGGCCTCGGGATGCCGCACGTTGATGCCCTGGGGGCACACGGCTGCGCATACCTCGCAGGGGGTGCCCTGGGCGCTCTCGCGGCATTTCGCATTGTCGATGGCGGGCACGAAGGTGCGGTTCGCCTTGCCCACGAGGCTCATGAGCGCGCTTATGGGGCAGAACTTGCTGCACCATTTGCGGAAGAACACCACCTCGGCGAGCAAGAGCGCCGGCACGAGAATGACGCCCCAGGCCACGTCGCCGAAGGCGAACAGGCGCATGACCAGCACAATGGTGGCGAAGGTGAGCCCGATGGGGCAGATGAGGCAGAACACGGGGAAGCCGAAGACGGCCGCCGAGAGCAGCGAGCCGCCCAAGATGACGTGGCGGGAATCGAACGTCGCCCGCTTCTCGGCGCAGGAAGAGCAGCTGTGGCCGCAGCCGGAGAGGGCCGCTTGCTCGTCGGCGGAAAGGGGCGCGGGCGCGTCGGCGGCCTCCGATCCCTTCGCCGCCTTCACCAGCGGGTTCTCGTCGGCAGGCAAGACGCCGGTACCGGTCATGTCGGTGTTCGACGTCTTCTTCGAGAAGATGCCGCGGATCTTCGACACCACGGGCACGGGGCAGACCCAGCCGCAGAAGGCGCGGGCGAACAGCAGGATGAGGGCGAGCGCGATGACGACTGAGACGACCGCGCGCGGCAGCAGGGTCTTCGTGGCGATCATGGTCGCGAGCGCGCCCAGGGGGCACAGAAGCGAGATGTCCTGCCAGCCGATGGCCGACAGCGTGCCCACGCCCACATGGGTGGCGAATCCCACGCCGATGACGCCGATGACGGCGAGGGGAATGATGGTACGGAGTCGCTTGGTGTTCACAGGTGCGGCCCTCCTTTACGACTCGAGGGGACGGACGATGATGGCGCGCTCGGTAGCGCCGGCGGAAATGGAGCCGTTCTGCAGCGAGACGCACACGCTCTCGCAGGCCCCGCAGCCGTTGCAGGCGTCGGCGATCACGTAGGGTCGGTTGTTCTCGTCAAGCTCCATGGCCTCGAACTCGCAGGCGTCGTAGCAGAACCGACAGCCGATGAGGCGGTAGGCCAGGCACAGGTCCTGGTTGAGCTCCGCCACGCCGAGCACGCCGGTCTCGGGGGTCGAGCCGACCTTGAGCGCCTCGGTGGGGCACGATGCCACGCACAGAGGCTCGCCGCCGTTCTCCTCGGTGCACCAATCGCACCAGTTCGCGTCGAAGTTCATGACGGGCGTGCGCATGTTCAGGATGCCGTCCTCCAGATGAGCCGGGGCGATGACGCCGCGCGGACACACCTCGTAGCACTTCTCGCAGCGAATGCACGCCGAGACGAGCGCCTCCTCGTCCTGGCCTCCGGGCGGTCGCACGAGTGGCGCGCTGCCGGCGTAGCGCACCGCGCCCAGGCCCAGAAGCGCCGCCGTGCCGCCGAGCCCCACGCACAGCGCGCGGCGCGTGATGACGGGACGTCCCTCCTTCTTCGGAGCTGCTTTTTCCTCAGTGTCTGCCATGGTCTTCTCTTCCTCTCTCATTCGCCCTCGTCGTCATGGATGGTCGGTGTCGACCTCGTTGGATGTTGTCTTTCGGCTGCGCGGCTATTCGCCCTCGGTTTCAAAAATCTCGTCGAAGAACTCCTCTTCCACCTGCAGAAAGCCGTCGGTCAGGCTGGCGAGGCCCTGGTAGAGACCGCATTGCGCGAAGCGGCGCAGATCAGCGGTCATGAGCGGCGCCCAGCTTGCCAAATGATCCTCCAGGAAGTTGCGCTGGGTGGAAAGCAGGCGCTCCACCTCCGCCTCGTCGGCCGCCTCGGCCGCCGTCACGATGCGGTCGCCGAGCACGGCCATGAACTCCAGTTCCAGCGCGATGTGATCCTCGGACTCCTTCCAGCTGGGCAGCTTGTCCAGGCCCTCGCTGCGGTAGACCGCCAGCACCTCGTCGCGGGCCTCCTGCATCATGAGACGCTTGGGGCTCGTGTACACCGACTCGAAGGGGTAGGCGGCCGAGTAGGCATCGACGCCATGGCCGATGAAGGCACGCACGTAATCGACGGCCAGATCGGTGACGGCATGGGCATCGGCGCCGGACAGGTAGGTGGCGATGGCGCGGTAGCCGGCGTCCACGGCGGTGTTCCCCGTGGCGGCGGGGAAGCGCATGGCCTTCAGCTCGGCCAAAAACTCCTCGTCCACCTCCACGCGATACAGGCGAGCGAGCAGGCGGTAGACGGCAGAGCGCTGGGCCGTGAGCTCGGCGAGTGCGGCCAGGTCGGTCGCCTCTTCGGCGGCGGGGGTTGCTGCGGCGGCAGTGGTTGCGGTGTCGGTCATGGGAATCTCCTCTGTTCTCGATGAGGCGCGCGGGCGCCCCTTAGGTGCCGGGAAGGAAACGGTGGAAGGCGCCGCGTTATTGGGCGTCGTGAGTGGCTTTATCTGCCTGCGCCTGGGCCTCGGGCGCGGATTGGGCCGCTACGAGGTCAGCCACGATGCGCTGTCCCGCGCGGCCGACCTCGGTAATGCGCCAGCTCTTGTCGCGCCATTCCACGGCGTCGCATTTCTCCAGCTTGTCGATGAAGTGGGGCGCGTACAAACGGGGGCTCTTCAGCAGCTCGTCGTTGTCCACGGCCTCGTTGATGGTCGGCATCGAGGCGCCGCTCTCCTGGGCGGTAAGGCCGAGAATGCGCTCGTAGATCGTGGTGTACTTCGCGTCCTCGGAAAGCAGGTCGGTCAGGCGGTCGAGGGGCTTGTCGGCCTCGGCGTAGGCCGCGCCGTCCGCCGTGGCAAGCCAGCAGACCTCCGGCGCCTCGCCGGCCTCGTAGTAGGACACGCCGTCGACTTCCACGAGCACCGGCTCCGGGTCGCCCTCGGGGTACGGCTCGCCGTCGGCGGTCACGCGGGTGAGGGCTCCGGCGCGCTCGAGCAAGTTCGCGAGCGAGGCGGGGGAGTACACGGAGAAGTTGTCCGCCTGCAGGCGATCCACCTCGGCGTCCAGGGCGTCGGTGGTCTGCGGCGCGGCGCAGAAGGTGATCATGCCGAGCAGCGTGCGTCGGCGCGGCGCCATGGCGCTGAACAGGTCGGCGATGCGCTCGGGCGCGGGACGGGTGTCCACAACGGGTGTCGGGTCATCGGTGTGGGGCGTGCCCAAATAGCCCTCGGTTACCTCTTCGGCATCGTCGTCGACATCATTGTCGAAGGCACCGAGGGGGTCGAAGCCCATGGAATCGTCTAATGCGAGATCGAGGAACGAGGAAGTGTCTTTCATATCATCCGCCCTTTGAACAAATGCTTGCAGTCTTCCCTCTCGCACGCAGCGAGAGATGAACCTCGCCCCCGAGGTTCGACTTTTGCAAACATTGTCCGTCCGAGAATTCGGGCGGTATCCCCACAGCGCATAGTAGCCGAAGGCTGTTGGATTCGTCAAGGGGGGAAATTCCCCTGCGCCATCAGTCTGCCTGGCAAAAAGCCGCGTCGGGCTGCGGGTTTTGCTCCGAATCCGCAGCCCGACGCGGCTTTCTGCCAGAATACCCGCAGCCCGACCCAAGAAAATGCCGGGAAGTCCGAGCGGCGATGCCAAAAAGTGGCTCCGGGCTACAGGTGGCGATAAAAATCGGGGCAGCTCGGAGGGGGAGCTGCCCCGATTGAAGGGGAGGACTGAGATTGAGTGCGACGTCTAGGCGGCCGAGCTTTTGGGTCGAATCTAGATCGCGCGGGCGGCGGCGTTGCCGGAGCAGATGGCTTCGCCGATGTTGAAGGGGCGCGCCGCGTCGCCGACGGTGACCACCTCGCAGGAGAGTCCCGTGCTGAGGCTGTCGTTCGGCAGGCAGTCCAGGGCTTCGACTACGGTGCCGCAGGCAATTTCCTGCTCGATGCCCGTGGCCGTTTTCACAGTGACGGAGCCGTCGTTCACGGCGGTCACAGTCGCCTCGGGCCAGAAGCGTACGCCCAAGGCCTTCATGTTGGGCTGGGTGAAGGTTTTCACCCAGAACGAGTGACCTGCTCCGATGGCGCTTGCCGCGTTTGGCGTGACCACTTGCACGTGCTTTCCCTGGGCGAGCAGGTACATGGCGGCGTCGATGGCCTGCACGTTCGAGCCAACGATGACGACCTCCTCGGCAATGTTGGCCATCATGAAGTCGTCGATGCCCACCACCTTGGTGCCGGCCGTGTCGGACAGCCCCAAGGTGTCGCGCACGCCACCGGTGGCCGCGATTACGATATCGGGGGAGGCCTCGGCGATGATGTCGGCAGTGGCCTCGGTATTCAGCATCACGTTTACGCCGAGTACTTCCATTTGGCGCTCGAAGTAGCTGCGCAGCACCGACAGGTTCTCATGGGGGCCCTTCACGTTATTGGCGAATTCCAGAAGGCCACCCACGGAGCTCTTCTTCTCGTAGAGGGTCACGGAGTGTCCGCGCTCGGCGGCTACGCGCGCCGCCTCGAGGCCAGCAGGGCCGGCGCCCACGACTACCACGTTCTTCGCCGTGGCGGCTGGCTCGGGATCGTAGCTGCCGGTCAGCTGCCCGGTGACGAAGCGGAAGGGATGGGCGGCGTTGGTGCGGCAGCTGAAAGTGAGGTTGCCGTCATCGGCTGCATCCCAATGGCAGTGCATGCACCGGGTGCAGGGGCGGATCTCATCGATGCGGCCCTCTTCCAGCTTGTGCAGGTAATCGTAGTCCACCGACAGCGGTCGGTTCAACAGGATGAAGTCTAGCTCGCCGGAGGCGATGAGGCTCTCGAAGAACTCGGGATCGCGAGCCGGATCCATGTAGGTGACAGCGCCCACGGGAATGCTCACGGCTTTCTTGATCTCAGCGGCCACGGGCACCATGATGCCGAGGCCCGACTGATCGGCCTTTAGCATACCCTGCCAATGGCGCGTGAAATCGAACTGGGTACCATAGCCGGTCGTTCCCTCGATGCCGGTACCGCAGAAGTACAAGTCGCCGGCGAACTCGGCCACGTGCTGGCCGCAGGGCCCGATGCGGATATGCAGCGAGTCGGCACCGGCGGCTTCGATGAGCTTGCACATCTCTTTGTTCTCTTCAACGGTAGTGAAAAAGGCGTTGTCGCCGATGGCCTTGTCGTTCTCCTCGACACCGTTGATGAGCACTTGCACGGGGAAGTCCTCGCCGCACTCGGCTTTGATGCCGCGCACGATCTCGCAGACGAAGCGCGTGCGGCTTTCGAAGGTCTGGGGGCCGTAATCGTCCTCGCGCTTGTTGCGATTGCGGGACATGAACGTCTGGCCGACATTCTCGCCGGCTGCGTTGACCTCCACGCAGTCGAAGCCGCAGCGCTTCAGGGTGGCTGCCGCCTTAATGGTGTCGGCAATGAGGTTGCTGATCTCCTCGGCGGTCATATCCATGCAGTCGGAGGATTGGAAGATGGCCGTCGGATCGGGCTCGAAGCCGCTGAACACGAGGCCCATCGTGGCTAGCTGGTAGCCTGCCTTCGCGCCGTTTTCCTTGATGTTGTTGGCGAAGGCCGTCAGATCCTCGTCGGTCCAGTCGGTGAACTTGCCCACGTCGGGAATAGCGCGGAAGTGATCGTACAGCTCGGCGAAGTCGTCGCAGTAGACCACTGACGCGCCGCCGGCGGCCAACTTCCCGTAGTGCTGCATGTGCAAGTCGCCAGTGATGCCCTGCGAGGTGACGCCGATATAGCCGGCAGCCGATTTCACCACGCGGTTGGGCAAGGTGAGCGAGCCCATCTTCCACTCGGTAAACAGTGAGGGGCAGGTGGTGTTCGATACCGGTTTCGGATCAGACTGAGGATTCAACTGGGCTGCATGGGCGCGTACGGTAGTGCCGTCGGCGCCGGTGGCTGCTAGATCGCTCTCGCCGGTTGCGGGTGCCTCCGTCGGCGCTTTTGGGGCACATCCGGCCAAGCCGAGCGAGGCTACGGCTCCGGCGGTGAGCGCCGAGCCGGTCAGGAACTGGCGGCGCGACAGGCCGCCTTCGGTAATCTTCGACATAAGACCCTCCTTTTCGTCTTTCATCGCTTTTTGCGACGGGAAGACAATAGGGCAAAAAGAGGATCGATAGGTGTCTCAAAATGGGTGATTCACGGGATGAATGGGTGATTTACCTGGTGATACGATCTGATCCAGTCTAATCCTGGGAGAGGGAGTCCTCTTCGGTCTCCGCAGTCTCGCAGAGCTCGATAAGCTCTTGGCGAGCGTGGGCGCCGCAAGCTCTATAGATGCGCTTTATGTGGGTGCGCACGGTATTTTGGGATATAACGAGTTCCTCGGCAATGGCTGGCACGTTGCGTCCTCGTGTTATGAGCAGCACGATTTCGGCCTCCCTGTCGGACAGACCGAATTTCCGTTGTACGATGCCTACGCGTTCGGCAATAGGTAGAGGGGCGGGAGCATCTTCGGTGGTGGCGATGCCCGAGGAAGGCTCTGCTTCCGAGAGCGTCGCTGAAGCATCTCTCCGCGTGTCTGCATCTGGTACAAAACGGTTGGACGGCAGTGCGCCGCCATCCTCATCACGGCGGCGTCTGCGCACCAGCACAAGCACCATGCTGAGCACGTACACGGAGAAGAACACCCCGAACACCAGCAGCAGCTCGGCGGAGGAGCCGGCGGCCAGAAGCTGGGGCATGACTTTCTCCAGCACCGAGCAAAAGCCCATGAGTAAGAGGTAGCCGGCGCCGTAGAACGCCTCGAACACAAGACGGTGCCGTTGCGCGATAGCGATGGCGTCAATGCAGAACAGCGAGTTCATTACAACGAAATGCAAGCAAGAACCCGCTGCCAACAGTCCGAGCAGGTAGGGCGCCGGCGCAAAGGGCACGGCGAACAGTAACAGGATGAGCACGGGCGTGACCACCTTGAACACCTGGACGGAGAGCAGCGGCGCCTTCGAGAAGCGCAGGATGGCTACGAGGGCCACGACGGCGGCGAGCTTGGCTCCTGCTACGACCAGCTGCTGTTCGATCGGGGAAAGATCTCCCAAAAAACCCATGTAGTTCAGAGTGGGGGCTATGGTCTGAAGGGCCACCACGCAGAACAGCACCTCAGCAAAGGTGCGAAAAGCAGGCACATAGCGGCTCTCGAAGAATCCCGCTACGGGCACCATTTTCGGCTGCTCACATTTTTGATCAAGGCGCACCAGGGCTACGCTGGCGGCAGCGGAAAGGGCGATGCACAATCCGAGGAACAGCCCCTGGTTGTCCATGAAGCCGATGACGAACAGTCCGTTGAACGCGGCTGCGCAGGCTAGTTCCAAAGGGAAGATCGTGCGCATCTGCTTGGGCTCGAAAGAGATTGACGTCACCCAGAACAGGCTCTGGCAGGCGAAGCTCCAGCCGACGCAGAAAGCCGCTAGGGCCACCAGAAGCCCTGAGGTGTTCCAAACACCGGATATGAATAGTGCAGCTGCCATCGCCATGGGTCCAAGCCCGCAGGCGAGGTAGCGATGGTTGCTCGCTCCCGACACGACGGCAATAATCACCCGGGCGATAAGGGCGCCGAACAGGCCCAGGGCCGAGAAGAGCAGATAGGTGTCCGACAGCGCGGCGAGGGCCGGCCCCACGAAGGAACCGCTCGAGAGCAGCACGCTGTCGCCCCACACGCCGATACCGTAGGTGCTCAGATTCATTCCCGCACCCGCGACAATGAGCGCAGTGCGCCCTCGTAAACTCATAGTCCTCTCCTTTCCGCCCGCTATTATACTGAAGGCATAGAAAAGGGGAAGGCCCTACTCCCTCGTGACGCCTTCGATGACGTCGAGCATTTCCTGCTTGGAATGGACGTCCATCTTCTGGTAGATGTGGCGCAAATGGGTGCTCACGGTCCCCTTCGAGATGAACAGCTCCTCTTGAATGCGGGCGGCCGAGCGGCCCTTGGCGAAGAGGATCATCACCTCGGTCTCCTTGGGCGACAGCTCGAAGGCGGCGGCCACTTCAAGGCAGCGATCCTGGAAGCGCGGGCGGGGGCTGTCGCTGGCTGCGGGAGGTACGTCACTGGGGCTGGCGAGCGCGCGATCTTCGGCGTTCTCGGCCTCGCTTTCCGGCTCCTCGGTCAGCGCGATGAGGTCGCTTTCGCGGAACACGAACAGGAACGACAGCAGCACCGCCATGGTGGCGATGAGGGCGATGAGGCTTAAGAATTGAGGCGTGAAGGGAGCGAACTGATCCACGATGTTGCCGGCGATGGAACCGAGCAGCACGCCGAGCGTGACCATGCCCCACCCGATGCCGAACACCTCGGTGGAAGAGAGTCGGTAGTTCGACGAGATCTCTGCCAAAAGCATCCAGATAAGCACGTTGAAGGTGCCGTAGCCTGCCAGGGCCAGCACGCTTTCCACGTCTTGCGCGCTGGTGAATACGGGCAGGAGCATGAAGAAGAAGGCCATGACGCAGATGGCCGCTTTGTAGATGGTGCGCGTGCTCTGTTCGGAGGAGAGCAGGGCGGCGCCGTACACGATAACCATGGTGAGCAGCCCGGCGCCGGCCAGGGGCCACTGCAAAAACACGTGGATGCTCAGGTTGTTCGACGAGAGGAACGCCGCCCGCACCATGCCGTCGGCCACGCCCACCAAGCACGCGCACACGCCGATGCGCCAGGCGAAGGACTTCGGGTCGAAATCGATGGGCAGGACGCTGGCCTGGTGCTTGCGCGACCAGGCATGCTGCTCGACGAACAGGATCCAGCCGGAAATGGCGGGAAGAAGCGAGCAGATGAGGCAGCCAACAACTGACGGCAGCATGATGACGAGGGAAAACGCCACGGCGGCCAGAAAGAAGGCCAGGGGCACCTCGAACGTAGCGCGGGCGGGCGGCTCGTTGCGGTACAACTCGCCGTAGCCCAGATCGATCAGCCCCGAGCCGATGCCGGTTGTGATGGCGCCCAGGATGCCGAAGGAGAGGGCCGCTCCGGTGTCCGCCGCCGACGAGGCGAGAAGCAGGGTTCCGCCGGTGGTGAGCGCGGGTGCCGCGAAGCGCGCGGCTGGATGGGTCATGAAGCGCACGAAGCGCTCGCCGGCCAGCGCGCTCCCGAAGAGCACGGCGCAGAGGCTGGCCGTGGAGACGACGTAGAACAAAGGCGGGATCTGCTCGCCGCTCCATGTCATGGAACTGGCGGCCGCGCCCACGAACATGAGGTATACCCAGGCGCGAATAAAGGTAAAGCCGAGCACGCGATCGAGGGCCACCGGATGGCTGCCGGCTTCTTCGCGGTAGGCGTTCAGGTTCTCTGAGATGGAACGAAAACTCACGCGACCCCCTCGATAGAAAGAATGGCAGGGCGGTCGCCGCATGTGCGCGCCGAGAGCCCTTTCCCTGGAATTCCTCAAGGAAAACTCCCCTTTTCCTTGGCAAAAATTATACGGCGAAACCCCGTGCTTGCCCCCGACCTTTTCAGGGGACTAACAAAGCTCTCATCTGGGAAAACTCAAAAATCATGGCAAACATATGATGCGGCGGGGGCCTGATTTTGCCACTATGTCAACGTGGGCGACCCGTCCGGGGCGCCCGAAAGGATGAGAGAAAAAGGAGGAGAGATGGGTAAGCTCAACTTGAGCCGCCGTACCTTCGCCAAGCTGTCCGCGGCCACGGCTGCCACGGCGGTCATCGGATGCGCGGTGCCGGGCGCCGCACTCGCCGAGGACGCCGAGGCGCCCAGCCGCGGCAGCGAGATCAAGCGCGTGCGCACGTGCTGCCGCGGCTGCGG
The DNA here is from genome assembly GCF_977072315.1 of Adlercreutzia sp. CNCM I-6215. NCBI lineage: Bacteria > Bacillati > Actinomycetota > Coriobacteriia > Eggerthellales > Eggerthellaceae > Adlercreutzia > Adlercreutzia sp. CNCM I-6215. The sequence continues at coordinate 28,243 of NZ_CDRVMA010000009.1, forward strand.
CAAGATGGAGTGCGGCGTGTGGGTCACGGTGGAGAACGGACGCGCCGTCAAGGTGGAGGGCGACCAGTCGTCGTTCCAGTCGTCGGGCAACTGCTGCGGCAAGTCGCAGTCGTCGCTGCAGGCGGCCTACCACCCCGACCGCATCTACCATCCCATGAAGCGCACCAACCCCAAGGGCGAGGAGCCGGGCTGGCAGCGCATCACCTGGGATGAGGCCATGGAAACCATCGGCTCGAAGTTCCAGGAGATCATGGATCAGTACGGCGGTCAGTCCATCTTCAACATGTGCGGCACATCCCGTCAGTGGGTTTACGGCCCCTACGCGTTCTACAAGTGGCTGTTCGACACTCCCAACGCCCATGTGGCGTCCGAGATCTGCAAGGGCCCGCGTCGCCTCATGGGCTGGATCAGCTCGGTCGACGGCGCCCCGTGGATGGCGCTGCGCGACGGGCCGCGCGTGTACGTGCAGTGGGGCACCGCGCCGGAGAACTCGAACTACGACGACAGCTGCCGCAACCTGGTGGACCGCATGAGCGCCGCCGAGACGCACATCTGCGTCGACCCGCGCCTGTCCGGCTCGGGCAAGGAGGCCGACTACTGGCTGAACCTGGAGCCGGGCACCGACGGCGCGCTGGCGCTGGCCTGGCAGCACATTCTCATTGAGAAGGACCTCATCGACTGGGAGTTCGTGAAGCGCTGGACCGATGCGTCCTTGCTCGTGGTGGAGGACATGGAGCCCACGGGCGGCCGCTACCTCGATCTCTCCTCGCCGATTCAGGTTCCGGCCTTGCAGGATCTTATCGGCACGAAGCTGAAGACGCGCCTTCTGAAGGAGATGGATCTGGTAGAGGGCGGCAGCCCCCACAAGTTCATGGCCTGGAACAAGAAGGCCAACGACGGTAAGGGCGGCCTGGTGTACTGGGATACCGACACCACCCAGTGGCAGGGCTGCAACCACGTGGCCCCCACCCGCGACCAGATGGAAGTGGTGTACGCGGGCACCTCGCAGGAGGGCTACCTGCCGCCGATCTCCTGCTGGGAGTTGGAAGAGGCCGGCATCGACTTCGATCTGGAAGGCGAGCACGAGGTGACGCTGGCCGACGGCACGAAGCACATCGCGCGCCCGGTGTGGAGCTACCTCGCCAAGTCGGTGGCCGATTGCACGCCGGAGTGGGCCAGCGAGATCACCGGTCTCGACCCGCAGCTCATCGAGGAGTCGTGCACGGTGTGGGCCACGCGTCCCGAGGGCCAGACTTACGGCAACGGTGGCATCCACCTGAATCTGGCGCCCGATCAGATCGGCAACTGCGCGCAGACGGTTCGCGCGGTGCTCAACCTCATCTACTCCTCGGGCAACTTCGACGGCCCGGCCGGCAACCGCGGCCTTTCCCGCACGCCGGTCGACGAGCAGGCCACGGCCGCTCCCGGCACCAACATGCCCCAGGAAGTGAAGTGGACGCTGAAGGGCATGGAGGCGCTCACCGGCCAGCCCATGTGCCCGCCGATGTATCTAGCCGACAAGCAGGTCGACCCGATGAACATCCCGGATCGCCGCGAGGTACTGAGCAACATGATCGGCGCCGAGAAGTTCCCCATCCTGCCGTACTACAACGAGTGGGCCGACGCCACCTGCATTTGGAAGGCGTGCCTGGGCGAGGGCGAGTACCCGCTGAAGGGCGGCATCAACGAGTCCGGTTCGTTCATGAACATGTCGAACGCGACGCTTGCGTGGGAGGCGCTCTCGAAGCTGGACTTCTGGGTGGACATCAACATGTTCCATCACCCCGGCACCGAGATGGCCGACATCATCCTGCCGTGCCAGCACTGGACCGAGATCAACAACATCCGCGTGTCCCAGGGCGCTTCGGGCGGCATCGGGCTCACGCAGCGCTGCATCGAGCCGCCGGCCGACACGAAGTTCGACTACGACATCAACCGCCTCATCTTCGAGGCCATCGAGAAGCAGGGCAACCCCAACGGCACGTGGACCAATATTGCCGGCGACGCGCCCGGTGCCTACCATCACGACGACCGTCTGGAGGATTGGTTCCAGGCCCACAACGAGGTGTCCGGTTTCGGCGACCGCTATCCGGGCTGCAAGTGGGAGCATTGGGAGGACTTCCGCGACGACTTCCAGGAGAACGGCTGGATCAACGCCAAGGTGATCGAGCCTGACCGCTGGGGCACCTACCGTCGCTTCGAGACCGGCTGGATGCGCATGGGCAAGGACGCCTGCACGGCCGCTCCCTGGTCGACCGATCCGGAAACGGGCCAGCCGGTGAACAACTTCGGCTGCCCCACGCCGACGGGTCTGGTGAGCTTCTGGTCCATGGAGTTCGAGACGTTCTGCCTCGATATGGCCAACCAGTTCGAGCCGGGCAAGTTCGATGTGATGAAGGAGATCATGCCGAACTACGAGCCGCCCGCGTCCTCTGCCCAGGGTGGTCAGATCGATCTTGAGGAGTACCCGATCATCCTCACCACCGGTCGCCGCATCCCGGTGTACTTCCATAGCGAGCATCGCCAGCTGCCCTGGTGCCGCGAGCTGTGGCCGGCGCCGCGTTTGGAGCTGAACCCCGCCGACGCCGAGAAGCTCGGCCTTAAGCAGGGCGAGTGGGCCTGGATCGAGACCGCGTGGGGCAAGGTGCGCCAGTGCGTCGATCTGTACCACGGCATCGCCCCCGGCTGGGCCAACGCCGAGCATGCCTGGTGGTTCCCGGAGTTGCCGGCGCCGACCCACGGCTGCCTGCTCTCCAACATCGAGTGCATTTGGGACCCGGAGGGCCAGGACAAGTTCATCAGCTCGCACCATATGCGCGGCGTGCCAGTGAAGATTTACAAGGCCACGCCCGAGAACTGCCCCGACGGCAAGGTCATCCCCTGCGCGCCGGAGGACGGCACCCAGATCATCTGCGACGCCTCCGACCCGCGCCTGAAGGAATGGCTGCCCAACTACGATATCCGAGAGGAGGCCTAAGCCATGGCGAACAAAGCAATCGTCACCGACCTGAACCGCTGCGTGGGCTGTCTGGCGTGCATGGTCGCGTGCAAGGCCGTGAACAACGTGCCGATCGGCTCGTACTGGAACAAGGTGCTCCGCATCGGCCCGAGCCTGAAGGCCGGCGCCACGAGCGCCCACGACGTGGAGATGTACTACCTGCCCGTGCAGTGCCAGCACTGCGAGAACCCCGAGTGCGTGAAGGTGTGCCCGACGGGCGCCTCCCACAAGCTGGAGGACGGCACCGTGCAGATCGACAAGTCGAAGTGCATCGGCTGCCAGTTCTGCGCCATGGCCTGCCCCTACGGCGTGCGCTACCTGAACGAGGAGGAGCGCGTCGTCGAGAAGTGCACGCTCTGCGAGCAGATCACCGCCCAGGGCGGTCTGCCCCAGTGCGTTATCCAGTGCGGTGGCCGTGCCCGCTTCTTCGGCGATTTGGACGAGGGTATCGATTCCTTCGAGGCGCCGGAGATCGGCTACGACGTCGATCGCTCCTATGACAATTTGTACACCGGCAACCGCGTGAAGCTGGGCGATATGGCCAAGGAGTACACCGAGGCCGACGTGCACCACCTGCCCGATGTGGGCAACGGGCCGCACTTCGCCTACATCCTGCGCGACCGCGACTGGAAGGGTGGGGAATAATGGAACTGCAATGGCCCCTTATCTTGTTCACCACGCTCTTGGCCTGGGCGGCCGGCCTGTTCGCGGCCCAGTGCCTCTGGGCGCTGCGCGGAAAGGGCGGCCGCGCCCAGATGCCGGCGCTCATCGCCTCGGCCGCGCTTCTGGTCGTGGGCGGCATCGCGGTGTTCTTCCATCTGGAGCACTGGGAGCGCATCTTCAACGGCTTCGGGCACCTCACGAGCGGCATCACCCAGGAGCTCATCGCCATCGTGGTGCTCGCCGTCGTCATGGTCGTCTACTTCGTGTACCTGCGCCGCGCGGGTGACGAGGCGCGCGTGCCGGCGTGGCTTTCCGCCATCGGCATCGTCGTGGCGGCGATTCTCGTCATCGTCATGGGCCACTCCTACATGATGGCCTCGCTGCCAGCCTGGGACTCGCTTCTGCAGATCGCCTCGCTGCTCGGCGCGGCCTGCGGCTTCGGCCCGGCCACCATGGCGCTCATCTGCGCCGTGCGCGACGAGGCGTCCGACCTCGATGCGAAGGCGAACCTTATCGGCCAGGCCGTGAACGTGGTGCTCGTGGTGGCCTATCTCGTCGCCATGCAGGCCACGGCTGGCTCCTACACGGCGGTGGAGTTCTGGTTCGACCCGACGAGCCCGACCATGGACATCACTCCCGACGGCTCGACGGCGCCCTTCTCCGGCGCGTCTGTGTCCTGGGCCGTCACGGCCATCGTGGCCGCGGTGGCCGGCCTGGGCTCCGCGCTGGCCGGGCGCGCCAAGGGCGACTGGAAGGTGTGGGGCGCTGTGGGCGCGGCCTGCGTGCTCGTGAGCGCGCTCGCCCTGCGCGCGGTGTTCTACATGACCGGCGTGTCCATCTACCCGTTCTTCTAGAGCACGAGGGAGGCCGGTCTTCCGGTTGGCACCCGTAGGGGGCGACCTCGGTCGCCCCTCCCGACTGAGAAAGATTGTCTTTGTTGAGGAGGGCTGACCAAGGTCAGCCCCTACGGAAGAGCGGCTGCTAATTCCCGACCCCCCGATCCCGAAAGCCCCCGGTGGGCGCGATTCGCATCCCCAAACCCCTTGCAAACGCGAATCGCCCCCACTGGGGGCTTTCTTCGCTTTGTGAACCGGCGCTTTCGGTGGGTCAGAACTTCTTGCTTTCATATGAGTGCAAGAAGTTGCGGTTTCGAAGATCCAGGACGAGAATTATCTCTTCCGTGCGGAGAAAAGTGCGATCGTGCGAGTTTCAGAGCTTTCGAAACTCGCATGATCGCACTTTTTCTTGCACGAGGACTCTTTCCCGGCTCAAAAGACTCGCACGATCGCACTTTTCTCCGCACGGAAGGCGAAAAAGCAAGTTTGGGCGGCCGTTCTCAAGTATGCATTTCGGAAGTTGGTGCTAGCTCCCGTAGCGCGCGGCGACCCATTCTCGGGTGACTTCGGCGAAGGCGCGGGTGGCGGCCGAGGCGGTTTCGCGCGAGCGCACGGCGAGCGAGATGCTGCGGGAGCACTCGCGCTCGGCCGGCAGCACGGCGAGCGGGAACAGAGGGCGCGACAGAATGAGGCTCGGCAGCACGGAGAAGCCCAGGCCGGCGCTGACCATGGACATGACGGCGTAGTCGGAGTCCACCGTGAAGCGCACGTTGGGGGTGACCCCGTTGGCCTCGAACAGCGCCTCCATCTCGGAGGGGCGCGCGTTGCCCTGCAGCTGCACGTAGGGCTCGCGGGCTAAGGCTTCGGTGGGGAAGAAGGGGGCGCCCGCGAGGGGATGGTCTGGCGGCAGCACCACAAGGAGCGGGTCGGTATGCAGCGGCACCGCCTCCAGGTTGCGCCGCTCGGGCGCGATGGAGAAGGCGCAGTCGGCGCGGCCCTCCCACACGGCGTTCACGAGCTCCTCCTCGTCGTCGATGCACAGAAGCTTCAGGTCGATTTTCGGATACTGGTCGAGGAAGGCCCGCGCTATGGAGGGAAACCACTCGATGGCCACGCTCGTGAAGGCTCCCACGCGCACAAGGCCGCCCTCCCGATCGGCAAGTTCGCGCACGCGGGCGGCCAGCGCATGCTCGTCGGCGTTGATCGCCTGCACAAGACCGAGCACTTCGCGGCCCTCGGTAGTAAGATGCACGCCTCCGTACTCGCGCAAAAAGAGCGTCAGTCCCAGCTCCTTTTCCAGGGCGTTCACCAGGTAGCTGATGCCGGCCTGGGTATAGCCCAATTCCTCGGCAGCGGCCTTGAAGCTGCCGAGGCGCGCCACCGTGAGGAAAGCGTCGTATTTCTGATTGGCCATAAGGTGTCTCCCTGGGGTACGAATAAGCCTGTTTCGTGTTGTGCGCTTGCACAAGTATAAGACTTTCTTGAAATGTTTTACAAGAAGTCTCGTTTTACTTTTTCCTGCCCGGAGCTTAGTATAGCCATCGTTCCAAATTCAGAGAAAGAACGCCCCAGGTGGGGCTTGGATTTTTGCGCTTTGAAGGAGGTTGCGCGCCGCCATGTGCCGGATGCGGGCCGCGACGAAGCCGAGAGGAGGAGCCATGAGTCATTGGAAGCAGGCGCGTTGGCCGTTCGTGGTATTCGTGCTCATCGAAGTGGTCATTTTCGGATCGGGTAGCGCTGTGACGAAGTTCGCCTACGACTCCATCACGCCTCTGTGGTGTCTGGCCGTCCGCTTCGGCTTGGCCACGGCGGTGTTCGCGCTCTTCTTCGGGCGCCGCATCATCGCGCGGCTTCGCAGCGTGAAGGTGCGGCTGTGGCTGCCCCAGGCGCTGTGCATGGGTATTTCGTATCTGTGCTGCAACGTGGCGCTCGACCTTACCACCGCCACCAACGTGGGGTTTCTCGTGGCGCTGCCGGTGGTGTTCGCGCCTCTGCTCTCAACGATGGTGGAGCGCTCCCGCTACCCGCGCGCCATCATTCCTTTTCAGGTGGGAGTAGCCGGCGGCCTGTACCTCCTGTGCAGCCAGGGCGGCAGCCTCGCCGTGGGGCCGGGCGAGCTTCTGGCTTTAGGGTCGTCGGTGGCGCTGGCCGGCGCGCTCGTGTTCGGCAAGCAGGCGCTGGCCGAGCTTGACGCTGTGACCGTGGCCGGCACGCAGATCGCCGTGGCCTTTGCGCTGTGCCTGGGATGCGCTCTGGCATGGGAGCCGATGCTGGACGTGGCCGCCGTGCGGCCGGTGGCCTGGGGCATCATCGTGTTCTTGGCGCTGTTCTCCACCTGCCTGGCGTTCTTCCTGCAGAGCTTGGCGCTCGACCGCCTCTCTTCCACGACGGTGTCGCTGCTGCTGACGGGCGAGCCGGTGTTCACGGCCCTGTTCGCCTACCTGTTCCTGGGGGAGACGCTTTCGGCGATGGGGCTTCTGGGTGCCGCGGTCATCGTGGGCACGGTGGTGGCCGCCACCTGGGCCGACGGACGCACGGGCGCTCCCGCAGCTCCGGCTGCTCCCGTCGTCGTTTCCTGTCGAGCCGTGCCGCGCCCGAGATTGCTCGTGTCGAAGCGCCGCGACGACAGGATGGCGGCTTAGGCTACTCCGCCACGATGACGCCGAGGCGGCGGGCTAAGGCTGCGGCCTGATAGACGTTCATCTTCGTGCCGTAGATTTCCGCCATGGTGTCGGAGAGCGCCACGCCCTCCAGCTGACAGGTGGAGAAATCGAGCCCGAGCAGGGGCGTGCGGAAGAAGCTCGTGCCGATGAAGCGGTCGTCGTCCAGCGTCACGTAGTGCAGCTCCATCTCGGCCATGTCGGCGCCGGAGAAATCGCAGCGCGTGGCCGATACGGCCCAGAAACGGCAGCGGTTGAAGGCGCCGAAGTCCAGCGTGCAGTCTTCAAGGGCCACGTGCTCCAGGTTCGCTTCCATAAACGACGCGCCTGTGAGCTTGCAGTTCTTGAAGGTGCAGCGGGTGAATCCGGCGCTATCGAAGTAGCTGTTGGCGAAGTCGCATCCCTCGAATACCGTATCGGTAAACAGCGAGCCGGAAAAGTCGCAGCAGGAGAGGAAGCAATTCGCGAACCGGGCGTGGGCCGCCTGCAGCTCCGAGAAATTCTCGTCGGCGATGATGAGGCCGCTCGCGTCGATGGCCTCCAGGGGCTCGTCGGCGCCGCCGCGCAAGTCGTCGGCCTCCAGAGCGCGCAGCTCTTCCGGGATGGTCGGCAGCGACAAGGTGCGCTGGGCCGCCGCCGTCTCGTAGGCGGTTTGGACGGGATCGGGAATAGCGGCCACGGGGGTCCTTTCTTCGACATGGCGATGGTGGTGCGTGAGGGCCATGCTGCTGGTGCGAGCAGCGATCCCTTGACGCTCCGGCCATTGTACTACGTCTACGAAGAGGAGGGCGAGGCGTGGCCGCGGCGTTGCCCTCGGCGAGAGCCTTTGCGGTTTGAAAGCATGAGGCCGGCGATGGTGAGGGCGACGCCGCCGACGATGGGAGGCGTCATCGGCTCGCCGAGCACGAGGGCTGAGGCGGCGCCCGTGAGCGCCGGTACCAGGTAGATGTAGGTGCTCGTGACGACGGCGCCGAGATGCTTCACGGCGAAGTTCCAGGTGGCGAAGCAGGCGGCAGAGGCGAGAAGCCCCAAGAAGAGCAGGTTCGGGACGACGAGGGGGTTCCCGAGAGCTTCTGCGGGAAACGTTCCGGCGAAGGGGAGGGCCGGGGCCATGAACAGGAGGCCCCAAGCGAAGATGCGCTTGGTGGCGGTCAGGGTCTCGTAGCCGGCTTCGGCGATGCGGCTGACAAGGGTTGAGTAGACGGCCCACACGAGCGAGGCGATAAAGGCCAGCCCGCAGCCGATGAGGTTGTCCGCGGCGCTTCCCGTGAAGGCACTCCCACCGCTGGCGGTGCCGACGAGCAGGATGCCGCCCATGGCCAGGACGAACCCGATGGCGAAGCTCGCGGGGGAGGCGGGGCGCTGCCCGCGCGCAAGGGCGATGAGGACGCAGAAGAGGGGAGAGGTGGCGCAGATGGCGCCGACGGCCGTGGCGCTCGTGAAGGTGAGCGCCACGTTCTCCAGCAGGAAGTAGCAGGCCACGCCGGTAAAGCCCGCCGCGGCAAACAAGCGGCCGTCACGCGGATTCGCCAGGCGCAGGCGGTGCGGCCGCAGGCAGCTGAGGGCGGCAAAGCCCAAAACGAACCGGATGACGAGAATCCACAGCGGCGTGAGGCCGGCGGCGAGCAGCACCTTGGTGGCGACGAAGGTGGTGCTCCAGACGAGGATGGTGAACAGGGCGAGTGCATGCGCTTTCATGAGAGCACCTGCTCGGGTGACGAATCGACGGAGCCTCTCGGGGTAGAGGGGGACAATGGGGCGCCCTTGGCCCGGTCGGCGCCGACGCTGGATTCAGTGACGGCCCGTTGATAGAAGTCCGGCGTCATCCCCAGGCGCTCCTTGAAGGCGCGGGTCAGGTGGGCCTGATCGGAGAACCCTGCCGCCAGGGCCGCCTCGGCGCAGCTGGCACCGCTGGCGAGCGCCTCGCGGGCCGACTCCACCCGCAGCGAAGTCAGATAGCGCATGGGCGTGAGCCCGAAGGCGGCGGTGAACGAGCGCAGGGCGCGGTACTTGTCCAGGCCCGCCGCGGCGGCGACCTCTTCCAAACGCACGGTTTCTGACGCGTGGCGGCGTAGGTGGGCGGCCATGGCGTGGGCGGCATCGTTGCGGGGGTCGGGCTGGCCGGTCGCGGCCAGCAGGCCGACGAGCAGGTAGATCGTCTCTTCCAGGTGCCCCTCGTCAACGGCGGCCGCCTGCATGAGGTCGACCGCCTCTCCCATGAGGGCGATGGCCTCGGCGTCTTCAACGATGGGGCCGGCAAAAGGCGGGCAATCGTGGAAATCGAGCAGGGCGAGGCTGTCGTAGACGAGCGGCGTGGCTCCCTCTTGGACGCATCCGTGGGCGTCGCCCGCGTTGAGGGCGAGCAGCTGGCCGGGGCCGAGGCGGTAGCGCGTGCGGTTGCATTCCATAATGCGATGCCCCTCGCGCACGAGGCCTATGACCGGGTAGCCGTGGGCGTGAGGCGCGAACAGCTGGTCGAAGCCGGTGAAATGCCGGAACTCGATCGTGCCGCCAAGGGCGCGGCGCACGGTCTCGCGGTGCCGGGGGTGGCGGGGCTGCTGAATATGTGGGGCATGAGTCATCTCCATAACAAGGAGAGATGATAGCCATTTGCCCGTAGATTTCTTGCATGAAATTGCAGCGGCGCACCATGCGGTCTTGCGGACGATGAGGGCGCCGGGGAACGTCGCGGGCGGTGGGGAGCGGATGACGCTGCGACCTACCGCCACCAGGCGATGGCGATCTGGGTACGGTTTCTCAGGCCGCACTTCTGCAGGATGGCCGAGATGTGGTTGCGCACGGTGCCCTCGGACAGGTACAGCGCCTGCGCGATCTCGCGGTTGTCGAGCCCCTCGGCGATGAGCTCGGCGATATCGCGCTCGCGCTGTGTGAGCCCCTCGGCGAAGGCGGGGGCGGCCTGGCTGTTATCGGGGTGCGACAGAGAGTCGTCGAAGGCGGCTCCGGCGCCGTTCGCTGGCCGTTGCCCGATGAGCGCGCTCACGCGGTCGGTGACATCGGATCCCAGGACGATCTGGCCTTCCATGACGGAATGCAGCGCTTCGGCCAGACCGCGCGCCTCCTGTTTGATGAGGTAGCCGCGGGCCCCGATCGCCAGCGCGCGCACGATGTAGTCGTCGTCGGCGAAGGTGGTGAGGAAAACGATGCGCGCCTTCGGGTGGGCGGCGAGGATGGCCTCGCCGGCGGCCAGGCCCGACAGGTCGGGCATGCGGATGTCGAGGAGCATGATGTCGGGGTGGTGCTCGTTGAAAAGCGCCGCCGCCTCGGCCCCCTTCGTGCCGAGGGCCGCCACGCGCACGCTACCGCGCGCCTCCAGTATCGTGCGCAGCGATTGGGCCACGAACTCGTCGTCGTCCACGATGACGACGGAAAGGGGAGATGGGGCGCTCATGGGCGAACCTCCTGGGTTTTGGGGAAGGTGGCGAAGACGCGGGAGCCGGCGCGCGGTGGGGGCAACGGTCCGAATGAGAAGGTGCCGCCCAAGGCCGTCGCGCGCTCTTCCATCGAGGCGAGACCGAGGCCGCCCTCGCCGACCAGGTTCGCCGCGCGCCCGTTGTCCTCGATGGCGAGCTGATAGAAGCCGGGGAACTCGAGGAGGGAGACGGCGACGCTCGTGGCGCGCCCGTGCGTGCGGGCGTTCGCGAGCGCCTCGCGCACGATAGCCACGACGGCAAGGGCGACAGGGCGAGGAAGGCTTTCGGCCTCGAAGGCGAGCGTGCCGATGATCCCCGGGAATTCCCTGATCAGCTCGGCCAAGGTGGTCTGTGGATCGAAGGCCTCGTCGTGCAGGTCGTGCACGCTGGCCCGCACGGTGCCGAGGGCCTCGTGGAGGGTGGCGCCGACCGCCGCCAGCTCTTCGGCAAGCGCCGGATCGTCCTCGTGCGTGACGGCAAGGGCCTCCATTTGCAGCACCGAGCGGGTGAGCAGGTGGCCGACGTTGTCGTGGATCTCCCGCGCGATGCGGGCTCGCTCGGCCAGCACCGCGCAGCTCACTTCCAAATCTTGCCGCTCGGCGAGGTCGCGGGCTCGCTCGGTCAGCGCGAGGCGGTCTTCCTGCACGGCGTCGCGCCATTGGCGGAGCGAGGCACGCTCGGTTTGAACTTTGGTCGTGCGCCGGGCGGCCAGGCAGGCGAGCGCTCCCAGCAGAAGGGCGGCTGCCGCCAGCGCGCCGCTTCCGGACACTGCGGCGCCCAGGAGGGCCGCGGGCCATAGAAAGCGCAGGGGGCCGAGGTTCTGCGCCACGGCGGCGTAGGCCAGAAGCGGCACGAAGGCGGCGAGGGCCGGCGCGGCAAGTGCGGCGATGAGGTAGGCGGCGGCGATGGCGGGACGTGCGACGCGGATGAAGCGCGCGGCGCGGACGGGGCTTGCGGCGCTGGCAGGGGCCTGGCGCTGCGCACCGCCTTCGCCGCGATCGAGCAGTTCGAGCGCGCCCGTGGCGATGAGGGCGAGAAGCGGCGCCGCTACGGCTGCGGGGGCAGCGGGAGCGAGCAGAAGGAGGGGAAGCCCCAGCCCGAAGAGAACGATCTCGTCGACGATTCTATCCATGGGGCCATTATAAGGCGCACGTTCGCGAAGCAAGGGGCACGTCGACATTCGTGACATTTGGCACTTCTGCGGCGCGGCGGTTCTTGGAATAATGGGGCCATGACCGATAGGGGAAGGAGCGCTCATGGACGGCGAGCTTACGAACGGCAGCGCGCGGACCGGCGCGCTGAGGATCGATGGCACGCAGGATGGCGCGCAGGGCGACTGCGCGAGAGACGATAGCGCACGGGCCGGCGCTATGTCGGCGCCCATCGTCGAGGTGCGCAACTTGGTGAAGCGCTACGGAGACGTGGTGGCGCTCGACCACTTCGATTTGCGCATCGAGCCCGGCGAGATCTTCGGGCTTTTGGGCCCGAACGGTTCGGGCAAGACGACGGCCATCAATTGCATATTGCAGCTGCTCACCTTCGACAAGGGCGACATCTGCCTGTTCGGCGAGCCCATGACGCCCACGCGCTACGACCTGAAGCGCAAGATCGGCGTGGTGCCGCAGAACGTGGCGCTGTTCGAGGAGCTCACCGTGCGGGAGAACATCGACTTCTTCTGCGCCCTGTACGTGGACGATCGGCGCGAGCGGGCGCGGCTCGTTGACGAGGCCATCGCGTTCGTGGGTCTTGAGGACTACGTGAAGTTCCGCCCGCGCAAGCTCTCCGGCGGCCTTCTGCGGCGGCTCAACATCGCCTGCGGCATTGCCCATAAGCCCCGGCTCGCCTTCTTCGACGAGCCGACGGTGGCGGTGGATCCGCAGAGCCGCAACGCCATTCTGGAGGGCATTCGCCGCATGAACGCGCAGGGCTGCACCGTGGTGTACACGAGTCACTATATGGAAGAGGTGGAGGAGATTTGCTCGCGCATCATGATCATGGATCGGGGCCGATCAGTGGCCGTGGGCACCAATGTCGAGCTGAAGGCCCTGGTGGGGGCCGGCGAGCGCATCATCGTGGAGGTGGCGGCGCTTGGTGATGCCGTGCGCGGGCGCCTGGCCTCGCTGCCCCATGTGCGGCGCGTGACCTACGCCGAGCCGGAGCTGGTCGTGCAGTGCGAGCAGGGCGGCCACAACGTGGGCGACGTGCTGGGCGTGCTTGCGGACGCGGGGTGCGCCGTGGGCCGCGTCTATGCCGAGCCGCCCACCTTAAACGATGTGTTCCTCGAGATCACCGGTAAAGAGCTGAGGGATTAGGAGCGGGCTATGGGCACGTTGTTCGCAAGCACGTTGCGGGCGCTCGTTCGCGAGAAGAGCCTGTTCATCTGGTCTTTGGCCTTTCCCATCCTCATGGCGACCATCTTCATGTTCATGTTCGCGAACTTGGACGGCGCCATGGAGTTCGACCCCGTGCCCACCGGCGTGGTGGCCGATGAGGCGTGGGACGCGTCGCCGTTTTCGGCGGTGGCGGAGGCGCTGGGGGAAGAGAGCGATGATCGGTTGCTGGACGTGCGCCGCTTCGCCGATGGGGAGGCGGCCGCATCGGCCCTCGTCGACGGCGAGGTGATGGGGGTGTTCTCCGTCGACGAGGACGGCGAGCCGGTGCTGTCCCTGGCGCCGGGGCTGCAGATCGGTCAGACGACAGATATGGATGCTATCGATCGCAGCATCCTGGAATCGGTGGTGGGCACCTACGTGCGCGACGCCGACCTGATGACATCCATCGCCCGCGAGAACCCCGGGGCCTTCGCCGATCCGGGCCGTCTGGAGGCGATGTTCTCGAGCGTCGATGCGACTGAGGAGGTCTCGCTCACCCACGCCGCGCCCAAGGAGTCGGTGCGCTTTTACTACGCGCTGTTCGCCATGGCGGCCCTGTTCGGCGCCCAGATCGCCGTGGTGGCCGTCTGCTGGACCCAGCCGAACCTCTCGCCGTTGGGCGCGCGGCGGGCGTTGGGGGCCATCGGGCGCACGCGCACGCTTCTGGCGACGCTTCTGGCCTGCTGGCTGCTGTCGTTCTGCTGCCTGCTCATCGCGTTTCTGTACACGCGTCTTGTCGTGGGGGTCGACTTTGCCGGCCGCGAGGGCCTGTGCGTGGCGGGACTGGGCGCCGCATCGCTGCTCGCCTGCGCCCTGGGCACGGCGCTCGGATCGCTTCCCAAGTTAGATGTGGGGTCGAAGACGGGCATTCTCACCGGGGTGGTGTGCCTGCTCTCGCTGTTCACGGGGCTCTACGGCGAGCCCTGCATGGAGCTGGCCGACATGGTCTCGCGGGAATTCCCCGTGCTGGCCTCGCTGAACCCGGCGAAGGCCATCTGCGACATGTTCTACAGCCTGTACTACTACGACGGGCTGGAGGTGTTCGCGGGGAACGTGGCGCTCATCGGCCTGTTCTCGGCCGCGCTGTTCGCCGTAGGGGCCCTGTTCGTGAGGAGGCAGCGCTATGCAAGCCTGTAGATATGCCTTGGAAGTGGTGGCGAAGCATCCCATCTATCTGCTGGTGTACGTGGGCTTTTTGAGCCTCATGGGCCTGTTTATCACCAGCGGCGTGTACCCGCCGGCGACAAGTGCGGGCTACGAGTCGGCCGAGGTGCCCTTCGCGGTGATCGATCGGGATCAAAGCGACTTATCGCGCTCGGTGGCGGCGTTTCTCGAAGAGCGGGGAACGTCGGTTGAGGTGGCCGACGAGGCGCGGGCCTGCCAGGATGCCGTGGCCACGGGCTTGGTGGACTATCTGCTCATCGTGCCCGCCGGGTTCGAGGAGGGCTACCTGGCGGCGGCCCGCGACGGCGGCGACGGCCCTCATCTCGAGACGGTGTTCAGCTTCCAGTCGATGGCCGCCACGCTGGTCGATACCCAGGTGAACCAGTATCTGGGGTTGGTGCGGGCCGCGGCGGTGCTCGAGCCGGACGCCTCGCCGGAGGTGCTGGTGGCCCAGGCCGAGGCCTCCGCGCAGAAGGAGCCGCGCATCGAGGAGGTTTCCGTCCCGGGTGCGGCGGTGGGGAGCGAGGCCTTCGTCTTCTATCTTATGTGGAGCGCCTATCCGCTCACGGTGGCCGTGGTGGTGTCGGTGGGCATTCTCATGGGGGCCTTTAACCGCACCGACGTGCGGCGGCGTGTTGCCGTCTCCTCCACCTCGGGCTTGGGTCTGGGGCTGCAGAAGGCGGCGGCGGGGCTCGTCGTGGCGCTTCTCGTGTGGGCCGTTATCATGGGCATCGGCCTTGTCGCATTCGGCTATTCCGCATTCACCCTCGCACCGGCCGATCTTGCCTGCGTGCTGGCGGTGGAGCTCGTGTTCGTGCTCATCCCGCTGGCCATCGCGTTTCTGCTGGGGCAGCTGGGCTGCGGCGAGAGTGTGTCGAACACCGTGGGCAACATCACCGGCATGGTGCTGACGTTTCTAGGCGGTACGTGGATCAGCCTGGATCTTATGCCCGAGGCGGTGCGCGTCGTGGCCACCTTCACGCCGGTGTACTGGCTCGGCGAGGGCCTGCGTGCGGCGGTGGGCGATGCGACGGGGTCGGCGGCGGAAGGCGTCGCGCTTGCGGTCGGCGTGCTCTTGCTGTTCGCGGCGGCCATCTTCGTTACGGCGCTCGTGGTGGGCCGGATGCGCGCGACCAGCGACGACGCCGGCGGCAATGCCGCGGCCGCTGTGCCGAGGTAGCGCAGCGGGCGCCGTGCCGGGAGGTGCGCGGGATGTGCTATCGTCTCGGCGCCCTGCTTTCCATTTGCCCCAGCGGGGAACTTGTGGCACAATACGGACTCGCGCGTTTAGGCGCGTAATATGCTCGGTCGCGTGGCGCAGCGGGAGCGCAGGTGCCTTACAAGCACAAGGTCGGGGGTTCAAATCCCTCCGCGACCACCATGAATTGAAGCAGAAAGCCCCGGGTTGCCTGGGGCTTTCTTGTTTGCCCTGGCATTCCCCTCGCCCTTGGGACGCCAGTGCGGTCGAGGATGCGACTCCATAACGGTCGGCGCGAGGAACGAAACGGGACATTCCCGCGTCATTTTTACGGTCGTGATCTTGCATGATGTCATCGTTTCCGAAAGTCAGGAGAAGCGATGGCAATCAACAAGACGAAATGGGGTGCTCTGGCCTGCGGGCTGTGCTGCGCGTTGTGCGTGGCCCTCTACTTGGCCAGCGTGCGCGGGGAGGTGGACGCGGCCCGAGCCGAGGCGCTTGAGCGCTATGGGGGCGATCAGGTGGAAGTGTGCGTGGCCAAACGCGACTTGGCGGCGGGCGAGGTGGTGGACGCCTCGGCCGTCGTCACGAAGATGTGGGTGGCCGATCTTCTGCCCGACACTGCCGTGACTGATTCCTCCCAAATCATCGGTAGACGTCTGGGTTCGAACGTCATCAAGGGGGAAGTCCTCTGCTTCCGGCGCACCGAGGTGTCCGACTCCGAACTGGCGGTGCCTGCGGGCATGGCCGCCATCAGCGTGCCGGCGCGGCCCGTGCAGGCCGTGGGTGGTTCGGTGGAGCCGGGTATGGAAGTGGACGTGTACGCCACGGGCCCCGTGTCCACGACCAAGCTGGTGGGCGGCGCTCTGGTGCTGGCCACGAGCGCTGCGTCCGAATCGGGGGCGACGGCGGAGTGGGTTACGTTGGCCGTCGAGCCCGAGCGGGTTCAGGAGGTCGTGGCGGCGGCGCAGAACTTGGAACTTTATTTCGTGCTGCCGGCCTTGGGTGGCAGCACGCCATCGGACGGTTCGACGGGAGGGGAGGTTCGCGAAGCGGCGCCTCAGGGGCAGGAGGCGGCAGAGCCGTCGGCTTCGGCGGAGACGCCTGTGGAGGGCCCCGCTGCCGAGGCGCCTTCCGCTTCTGGGCAACCGGCGGCGCCTGAGAATGGGGCGACGGGGGAAGGAGCGAACCTATGACGAAGCGCAAGCGTTACTTGCTCTGCGGCCACGGCGAGAGTCTGCCGATGGCGGAAGACGGCGCAACCTCGCTTTCTTCGGTGCTGGAGGACCTGGCTGTGGAAGTGTGCGCCGAGGCGGTCTCAGCTCGGCGGCGCGTCAACGAGGAGCATTTCGATTTCGTGTGGGTGTCGTGCTGCGAAGGGGCAGAGCCCATTAATCTCGCTGCGGCCTGCAAGCGCGACAGCCCGCAGACGGCCGTCTATCTTGTGACGGCGGATCGCACGGGATCGGTGGCCTCCCGGGCTCAGGCCGCCGAGCTGGACGGCATCGTGTCCCCCGCGGAGCTGGGGGAGCATTTGCTGAAAGAAGCTGCGCGCAACATCGATGGCGACAGGGGCGATGGGGAATCCGTCGCGCTGGCGCTACCCGACTCCGAAGGCGTCCGACAAGCTCTCACGACGGCAAAAACGCAGGAAGAGAATCGCGCGGGCTTTCTGCTGACGGTGGTGAGTGGGAGCGGCGGTGCGGGCAAGAGCACGGTGGCGACCCTTACGGCCCTTCTCGGGGCTCGGCGCGGCCTGCGCACGGCGTTGCTCGACGCCGATCTGCAGTTTGGGGATCTCGCGGCCCTGATGGGAGACGCTCCGTCGGTGCCGGTTGAAGAAGTTGCGAGAACGGGAGCAGTACCCGATGAGCTGAGTGGGGCGCCGCTGGTGCTCGTCAGCGCTCCGCGCGCCCTGGAGCGCTCGGAGGTCGTAGCGGCCTCCATGGGATCGGTCGTCGACGTCCTCGTCGCCTCCTTCGATTTCGTGATCGCGAACACGGGAGGCGGCTGGGACGACGTGCATCTCCTTCTGCTGGAACGGGCTGCCGCCTCCCTGTTCCTCGTCGACCAGCGCGCCTCCTCGGTACGTGCCTGCCGCCATGCCCTCGATTTGTGCCTGCGCTGCGGCATTGCAACGGGATCGTTTCTGCTCGCCGTGAACCGCTGCACGCGTCATGCGCCCTTCACGTCCATCGACGTGTCCAGTGCGTTGGATGGGGCCCATGTAGCGGAGCTGGCCGACGGCGGTCGCGAAGTGGAGGAGCTGCTCGGCGCGGGCATGGCGCAGAGCCTGGTAGAGGCTTCGAGCCCTTTGTGCATAAGCATCGAGGGTGTTCTCGACGAGCTGCTGCCCTTGGCTTCTCGTCCTGCAAGTGCGGGGGTGCAGGCTCCTCTCGCCCGCATCGGCTTGGCGCCCAAGGCAGACGCGGGGTTGCGGGGCAAACAGCGCAAACGCAAGGGTCGCGCGAGCCGTCGCGAGGCCGCCTTGGCCAAGGGCGCATCGTAAGGAGGTGAGGAAATGTCTCTTCTGGAATGGGTTCGCGTGGCGGAAGACGCCCGCGATCAGCAAGACGATGAGCGCGTGGCAACGGGGCTCGAGTCCTTGCGGATGGCCGTGGGCGAGCTGGTTCCCCTGGATAGGGTCGCGCTCATCGCCGTCGACAGCCCGGAGCGGGCGCGCAACGAGATCCGGGCCGCCTGCCGGAGGCTCTCGACGCGAGATCCGTGGAAGGCGCTTGCGCCCGCGGTGTTCCGCGACTTGGTGGAGGGCCTGATCAGCACGGTGTTCGGGCTCGGGCCGCTGGAGGATCTGATTGCCGACGAGACGGTGACCGAGATCATGGTCAACGGAACGGACAGCGTGTACATAGAGCGCGACGGCCGCCTGTCCCGAGCGAGCGTGAGCTTCGAGAGCGACGAGCAGGTGCGGGCGCTCATCGATCGCATTTTAGGCCCTTTGGGCCGGCGGGTCGACGAATCGTCGCCCATGGCCAGCGCCCGCTTGCCCCAGGGCCATCGCGTCAACGCGGTGCTGCCGCCGCTCTCCCTCAATGGGCCGCTGCTCACCATTCGCGCCTTCACGCGGCGCGTCATGACGCTGGCCGAGCTGAAAGCGAGAGGTTCGTTCGACGAGACGGTAGAGCAGTTTCTCATTTGGGCTGTGGGGTCGCGCCGTTCCATTGCGGTTTCCGGTGGCACGGGCAGCGGCAAGACGACGCTCTTGAACGCCCTTTCCTGCCATATCTCCCACGAGGAGCGCGTCATCACCATCGAGGATGCCGCCGAATTGAAGTTCGACGAGCACCCCCACGTGGTGCGCTTGGAAGCCCGGGCGCCCAACGCCGAAGGCACCGGCGAGGTGACCATACGGGAGTTGGTGGTGAACGCCCTGCGCATGAGGCCCGATCGCATCATCGTGGGCGAATGCCGCTCCGACGAGGCCATCGACATGCTGCAGGCCATGAACACGGGCCACGACGGATCGCTGACGACGCTGCATGCCAACGCCCCGCGCGAGGCGGTGGAGCGCCTGGTGACCATGGTGCGGTTCGCCGTGGAGCTGCCTCCCGATGCCATCGAGGCGCAGATCGGCAACGCTTTAGATCTGATCGTGCAGACGGCGCGCCGTCCTGGGGGCGCCCGCTGCATCTCCGAGATCGCCGAGGTGTCCTTCGACCACGGGCGCCGCCGCTGCGTCGTTCGCACGCTGTACCGGTGGGAAGTGGGCCAGGAAGCGGGCTTTTGGCTGGACTATCCGCAGTGGGTCGACCGGCTGGCTCCCATGGGCCTGGCGGACAGACGGGAGGTGAAGACATGGATGCGGTCGTTGGACTTGCGGCAGTCGGCGTAGCCTCGTCGGGGGCGGCGGGGTATCTGGTCGCGCGGCTTGCGACGATCCGGCACGAGCGCCTTCGCCGTACCTGGGCCCTTGCGGCCGAAGGCGGTCGGGGAGCCGCCCACCCCGGGCTTGCTTGGCGCTTGCGCCACGGGGTGTCGGGCTTGCGGCCGGTCGCCGAGGCGCTCCTGCGCCGCGAGCCGGTGCGGCGCTATGTCCTGTGGGCGCGGATGGCCTTGGAGCAGCGGGGCTATGCCTCGACGTCCGACGCCTTGCTCTCGCTGGTTCTGGGCGCTTGCCTTGCCTTGCTTGTCGCCAGCTGGGTGATGGCCGCATCGCCGGTATTCGGGGCGGCGGTGGCGGGGTGCGCTCTGGTGGCGCTCTGCGCTGCGGTGAAGAGCGATGCAGAACGGCGCGAGGCCGCCTTGAGAGACGAGATTCCCGATGCGCTGCGCTCGTTGGGCGTGTGCTTTCGGGCGGGGCTCTCCCTCATGCAGACGATGGAACAGACGGCCTTGGAGATGAAGGGCCCTCTCGGTGAGTTGTTCCTCTCGGCGGCCCTGGTGCTTCAGACGGGGGGCACGGCCTCGGAGGCGCTGGCGCTGTTTCGTCAGCGGGCCGATGTGCCGGAACTCGCTTTCGTGGCCGTTGCCCTGGACGTGCAGCATCAGAGCGGCGGCAGTCTTGCGGCGGTGCTCGATGCGGCCCGGGAGTCGGTGGAAAGCGAGATCGACCTTGCCCGCTCCCTCAAGGTGCAGACGGCTCAGGCCCAGCTGTCGGCGCGCATCGTCACGGCGATGCCGTTCGTGCTTATCGCCCTGTTCTCGCTTATGAGCCCCGGTTTCCTCTCGCCGTTCTTCGAGAGCATGGCGGGCATGGCTCTTCTGGCGGCGGCTTTGGTCATGCAGGTGGCCGGCGTCGTCTTGGCGCATCGGATGCTGGATGCGGGGGGGAGGCGGTTGTGATGGATGTAAGTTGGGTACAGGGAGCGGCGGCGGTCGTTGCAGTCGGCTCGGCGGCGCTGCTCGGAGGTATGGCCTCGCGCATCGTCGGGGCATGGCGGCGTCGCATTCGTCATCGCGCGGCGGTGGTGGAAGGGTCGTCCGCGCTCCAGACCGGCCGTGCCGCAGCGGTCGGGGAAGAAGGAGTGGATGCGCGGATAGTCGCCTATGCGGTGGAGCTGTCCCAGCGGGCCCGAAGTCCGCTGTTCCACTTCCTGTCGCCGTCGTCTCTACGGGAGCGGCCCTTGCCCGAGTGCCGCTTGGCCGCAGCTGGTCTTGGCGGTGCGCTGTCGCCTGCGGGCTATGGGGAGGCGCGAGTGCGCCTGATGCTCGGCGGCGCGGTTCTCGGCGGTGCAGTGGGACTGACGGCGACGACCGAGCTGGCGGCTCTGCTCGCTGTCATCGGCGCCGTCGCCGGGTGGAGGGCGTTGCCCTGGGCGGTGAAGCGGCGAAGTTGCCGGCGAGCCGAGGCCATGGAATGCGACTTGTCCGAGATGCTCGACGTGGTGGCGCTCGGCATGCGCAGCGGAATGTCCTTCGACCGCAGCCTCGATTTGTACACCGGGTATTTCCGCACGCAGTTGGCCGATGCGTTCCGAAGCGCCCAGCGCCAATGGGCCTGCGGCCTGGCATCGCGGCCGGAGGCGCTGCGCGAGGTGGCCGACTCCTACGCCTCCCCGCTGCTCGCCCGGGTGATCGAGAACGTTGTGCGCTCCCTGCGCTTCGGCGCGACTATGGCCGACAACTTGGAGGACGCGGCGCGGGAGGCTCGCAGCGGATACAAGGCGCGTCGCCAGGAGGCGGTGGCGAAGGCGCCGGTGAAGATGATGGTTCCCACCGGCGTGCTCATCCTGCCCGCCATGCTCATGCTCGTGCTGGGGCCGGTGCTTCTGGAATTGGCGGGGGGCTTTTGAAGATGAAACGAACGAGAAAGGAAGTGCGACATGAAGAGGCTCGAATCCGTTGTGGGAAAAGTAGCGGATGCGCGGGAGGCGGTCGATCGGCGCACACGCGCGTGGTGCGCCGCGGTGCGCTCGCGCTTGGCGGACACGCGCGGCCAGGGGACGACCGAGTACGCCATTCTCGTCGGGGTGCTCGTGGTCATTGCCATCATCGCCATCACCCTGTTCCGGCCAAAGCTGCAAGAGCTCTGGGACGCCATCGCCTCGGGAATAAACAGCCTTTAGGGAACGAGCGCGGTCAGGGCGCGGTGGAATACGCCATCGTCACGGCGGCTTTCCTATGCGTGATTGTTGCCGGGGCGGCGCTCTGGCGGGCCTTGTCCCAGGGGCTTTTCGTCGATCACGGGCTCGCCTCGGCGTCGCATCATCTCGCTGGGGCGGCCACGTGGATCGCCGATATGCTCGTGTTTTAAGGAGGTGCGAGGCAATGGGGCGGATGGGTGCGAGGGCCCGCGATGCGCGCGGCCAGTCGACGGTGGAGGCCGCCGTGGCGCTGCCGGTGGTTTTCTTGCTCGTTCTTCTGCTCGTGCAGCCGGGCATCGTGCTGTACGACCGCATGGTCATGGCCGGTGCGGCGGCCGAGGGCTGCCGACTTCTGGCGACGAGTGACGGCGATGCGGCGACTTGCGAGGAGTACGTGCGCCGCCGCTTGGGGGCGATCCCGCCCCTCGACGTCTTCCATGTGCATGACTCCGGCTGCACATGGGAGGTGCGTTGCGAGGGCGGCGGTGCGGCGGATGTCGCGCGGGTGACCGTGCGGACGGAGGTGAGGCCGCTTCCCCTGCTGGATGGAGGGGCGACGCTGCTCGGGATGGTGAACGAGCGGGGCAACTTGGTGGTGGAGGTGACGGCGACGGCGCCGACGCGCGCCTCGTGGGCTCAGGAATCATTGAATGGCGCGAGCGTCAATGGAAAGGCAGGTGAATGGCGCCATGAAGGGTAGGTCGATATTCCGCGACGAGAAGGGCTCGACGACGGCCGGCATGGCCGTGGCGCTGCTCGTCACCTTGTCGCTGCTGTTCTCTGCCGCCCAGGTGTACCGCATCCATGCCGCTGGTTCCGAGGTGCAGGAGGTGGCCGATGCCGCCGCATGCGCGGCCTTAAACCCCGTGGCCGAGTTCATGGTGGCCGTGCGCGTGGCCGATGCCGCCGTGCTGTCACTCACGCTTCTGGGGGACATTGCGTACGGGGCCGGCGTCGTCGCCCTGTGCGTTCCGCCGGCGGCAGAGTTGGGCAGCCAGCTCGTTTCGGCCGGCCAGAAGGTGCTCAAGGCGCGCGACGCGTTGTCCCAGAAGGCCTGCGAGGGGCTGGGGGCGCTGCAGCGGGCGCTGCCGTTTCTCGCGGCGGCCAACGGTGCGGCGGTAGCGGCGGCCAATGGTGAGGGGAGCGGCTATGCGGCCATGGCCCTGCTGCTGCCCGGCGAGGGGTCGTCTATTGCGTCAGGGGCGAGTGCGGTCGAGGAGTCCATGGAGGAGGCCGTGGAAGCGGGCAAGGGCGAGCTTGCCGAGGCGGCGTCCCGGGCCGAGGAGGCGGCGCGTGCCGCCGAGGAAGCCCGGGCTCGGGGTTTCGCCCGCGACTGCGGCGACAATCCGTCCTATTGCATGTACGAGCGCGCGGGGCGCCTCGCAGGGCTGAGCGGTGCCGATAACCCTCTGTTCGCCTCGGTGGACAGCTGGTCGTTCTCCGTGCCTCTCGAACGGGCGCGAGTCTATTACCGCGAGCGGCTGCTGAGCGAGCGTCCTGCCTCGGACTCTGCCGAGGAGCAGGCCCGCAGCGCCCTGCGCAAGCGATTCTACGCCTATGCCATAAGCGAGCTGCGCGAGGCCTTCGTCCACGAGACGGCCGACAGCTTCTCAGCGTCGTTCCCCCGCTTTCCGCGGAACACCGAGCAGATGCGGGCCACGCGGCTGTACACCGAGCCCGTCTACCCGGTGACCGTCGATGGAGAGCTGCCGGTGATGCATGCCTGGGACGGCTGCCCGGAGGCGGGGCTCGTGGACTATTACGGGTCGGCCGAGGAGTGGGAGTCCGGCTCCTTCGAAACCTGCCCTGCCTGCAAGTTCACAGCGAGCGCCTTAGGGTCGGTGGCCTCGGCCTCCACCTCCATCGACAATGGGTTCGAGTACCACTACGACGCCGTCGCCCAGGCTGCTGCCGACTACCAGAAGGCGAGAGCGGATGCTGAGCCGCTGAGTCGCGCGGCGAAGGGCAACGCGGAGGGCCTTTTGGACGAGGTTCTGGCCGCGCTCGGCGATGCGGGCGCCTTCCGCATCAAAGCGGATCCTCCCGGAGCGGCGGGGTGCATCGCCTTCGTCGTCTCGACGGGAACGTCGGAGCCGACCGCCTTCGAGAGCGCTTTTGCGCCCTCGGGCACGCTGGGCGCTCGGGCCGCGGCGTCGGCGGCGACGCTCATCCGGGACGAGAGCGAGGAGGCGTCGGTGATAGGCGACTTGCTTGACGATCTGTCGGGGTCGGGCTCTGCGCTCTCCGGCGTCGGTGGTTTGGTGCTGGACGGATGGGCCGGCGCCCTGGAGGCCTATAGCAGCGGCACCGAAGGGTTGGAGAACGGCGTGGCGGCCGTGCTTTCGGGCATACCGCTCGCCGGCTCGACGGGATTGGGAGAGTGGGCCGCCAATGGCCTTCGCGAAGGGCTCGAGGCGGTGGGCCTCGAGCCGGCCGACACGGCTCCCCTCAAGCCGGTTCTTGCGGGCACGGAAGCCGTGGCGCGCGCTGGCGGCGGCGACTGGTCAGCCCGGTACCTCTCTCTGCGCGAGCAGGCATTGGCGCGCCCCGAGGCCTCCAGCGATGCCCTCGGTTTGCTAGCGGAGCGGGTGAGCGACGAGGCCTATCAGCGCTTGGCCTCCCTGGAGATCACCCTTGCGGTTGTCGAGATTCCTCTGACAGGGGTCTCGGTTCCGTTGACGGTGACCCTCCCCGCCACCTTGGCCGAAGGAGCGACCGGACTTGTCGATGGCGCTTTCGCAGCCCTGCGCAGCATCGTCGGCGCTCCGACGTATCTCGAGAGATGGGAGTGAGCTATGGACGTTCTGCGAAAGGAGCGCGGGGATGCGGGCCAGGCTACCGTCGAGCTGGCTGTCGTCCTTCCCGTGGCCATTGTGCTCGCCGTCATCGTCGTGAACGCGCTGTCGTTTTTCGAGGCATGCGCGGCTTTTGACCAGCTGGCCCGTCAAGCCATCTGCGCCTATGCTCCGTCGCCCGATGCGGGCCAGGGGCCGGCCGAGGTGGCCGCTCTTGTGGAAAGCGAGCTGGAGGAGGCTTTGGGTACTTCCAACCTGGCAATCGAGGTAACGGTTCAGGGGCGGGCAGGCTCCTATCAGCGCTATTGCGGACGTCTCTCCTTTGCCCCTACGCTTTTCGGGCTGGGGCTTAAAGACGAGGTGTTCGGTGTCTCTCTTCCGAGGCTCGTCCACGAGGTCGATCTGACGGTGGACGCCTATCGGCCGGGGGTGCTGCTCTGATGGGTGCCGGGAAGACATGGCGCCGTCGATTCGGGTGCGCCCTCGCGCTTGTCCTGGCCCCCCTGCTCGCTCTGGCTTTGGGGCAACCGATGGGGGAGGCCATGCTGCCCGGGGCGCCAGGGGAGCTTGAGCCCGACGTCGGTCTGCGCGCGGCGTGGGAGGCCCCCAACTGGTTCGCCGAGGAAGTGGTTGATGTGAACGGTCGCGAGGAGCTGCGGGCCAATGACGACTGGTCGGTGGTCTCCTTCGTTGAGGAGGGGGACGGCCTGCCCGATCGCCTCGTTGGCGAGCTGGAGGGACGCGGGTGGGCACTGGTGGCCAGTGGCCAAGAAGGAGTATGGACGGGAGTCAAGGAAGGAGGGCGGTGCTCATGGCTCGCACTCAGCTGCACATGGGTGGGCGACGTGCTATGCGTGGTCCTTCAAGTAAATGCGCCGATGGGATGAGGGGAGACGCAAAAACGGCGTTTGCGCGCCTTTGCACGGTAAGGGATGGCGATCGGGCCCCGTTCGAGGGCCGATGGGTGGTAGCTTCAAGCCCGCTTCTGCGGTTGCGCGGATTGGCGGGACGCAGGCCGGATTCTACGGTCATGGTGTTCCCGCGCTGTCGCGATGTGCACACGCTGACGATGCGGCATCCTCTGGACGTTGCCTTTCTCGACAGGAGGGGCCGGGTGATAGCGGTTCATCGTCTCGTGCTGCCGGGGGCGCGCCTGCGTTGCGGTCGAGCCTGGGCGGTAGTGGAGCGCTTTGCCCGGCCGGGGCCCTGGTTCGTCCGAGGCGATGTGTGCCTGCTCCCCGATGCTCCGCGACGCAGAAAGCCGAGGGCGCCCGCTCTCGCAAGAACTCAGGCCGCTCCGGAAACGTCGGGCGGCAGAGGAGCGGTTAAGAACGAAACCAAGAGAAGGAGACATCGATGAAAATTTGCCCAGTTTGCGAGAGCACCCTGTTCGATGACATGGATACGTGCTTCGGGTGCCTGTACCGTTTCGGCAGCGATCCGGCTCTCGAGGCGGCCCGCTCTGCGAAGGCAGTGCCCTGGCCCGTAGATGGAGGGGAAGGGGAGTGCGCTGCCAGCAGAGGCGGCGAAGGCGGTTCTGCCGCCCCCACCGCCCAGGAGATGAGCGTTCCTGGCTGGCGTCTGCGCGTGCGCTCCGAGGGGCTTCAGCCCCGGGGGAGTTCGCTTACCATAGAGATCGAGCCCGTCTAGCGGGTCATCTCCTTGAAGAGGCGATCGGCCTCGGCTGAGAGGTGCTCCTCGATGGCCAGGTAGGCATCGAGGAGGCGATTTCCGTCCTCGGTGAGCGTGGAGCCGTGAGCCCCGTCGCGCAGGAGGAGCTGCACGTCGAGTGTCTCCTCAGTGTCTTTGATGATGCGCCAGGCCTTGCTGTAGGCCATGCGCATGCCCTTGGCGGCCGCGTTGAGGGAGCCCATCTCGCGCACGCCCAGGCAGAGCTTGGCGATGCCCGGTCCGAAGGCGGACTTGTTCTCGGAAGAGGGGTTCGCCACGGTGAGGCGGACGGTGGTGGAGAGGTTCTTCAACTGGCCCATGATGGCATCGCTTCCGTTCCCGGGAGGCCTAGCGGGTGAGGAACGCCTCGGCGGCGTCCTCGATGGCCTCGACGTCGTTGTCGATAACTTCGGTGAATCGTACTTGCATTGTATCCAGGTTGGCAAGTCCGGCGGGGATGTGATGCTTGTCCGTTTCCTCGGCGATGAGCTTGTTCAGCTCGCAACCGGTGAGCGCGGCCACGTCCGCGGGCAACTCGCCAGAAGGCTCGATGCCGTGAATCGCCCGGTAGACGTTGTTGCCGAATTTTGCCCAGTGGGCCGTGGAGGCGATGAGGACGGGGTTCTCGCCGCGCAGGTTCTGAGCGGCGGCGTAGGCCACAGCGGTGTGGGGATCCAGCAGGTAGTCGTGGGCGTCGAGCACTTCGCGGATGGTGGCGAGACAGGTGGCGTTGTCCACGGAATCGGCGCTGAAGTTCTCCCGCACGCGGCGGAACGTCTCGGCGTCTACGCGGAAGCAACGGGCGTCGGCCAGATCGGCCATCCACTGGCGAATAGCCTCGCCATTGCGGCCCGTGAGCTCGAAGAGCTGGCGCTCGAGGTTGGAGGAGACGAGAATGTCCATCGAGGGAGAGGAGGTAAGAATGAACTCGCGGTCGGAGATGTCGTAGGTGCCGGTGTTGATGAAGTCGGTGAGCACGCGGTTGTCGTTGCTGGCGCACAGCAGCCGTTCGATGGGCACCCCGATTTGCTTGGCGTACCAAGCGGCCAGGATGTTGCCGAAGTTGCCCGTGGGAACGCACACGTCGATGGGGCATCCGGCTTCGATCTTGCCCGCCGCCACGAGTTCGGCATAGCTGGAGATGTAATAGACCACCTGAGGCAGCAGCCGCCCCCAGTTGATGGAGTTGGCGCTGGAAAGGGTGATGCGGTACTCGTCCAGCAACTTCTCGGCGAACTTCTCGTCGGCAAAGGCGTGCTTGACGCCGGTCTGGCAGTCGTCGAAATTGCCGCGCACGGCCCATACCTGCACGTTGTCTCCGGTGGTGGTGACCATCTGCTTGCGCTGGATGTCGCTCACGCCGCCATCGGGGAACAGCACGCCGATGGAGACGCCGTCTACACCCTTGAAACCCTCCAGGGCGGCCTTGCCGGTGTCGCCGGAGGTGGCCACGAGGATCATGAACTCGTGATCGAGCGTTCCCTCCTCGCGCAACTTCTCGGCGCTGGCCGAGAAGAAATGGGGCAGGCACTGCAGGGCCATGTCCTTGAAGGCGCTCGTCGGCCCGTGCCACAGTTCCAGGATGTGGGTGCTCTCGTCCAGTGAGGTAATGGGGCAGATGGCCTCATCGTCAAAATTGTCGCCATAGGCGCGGCCCATGAGCTCGTCGATGGCCTCGTCGGGCAGGTCGACGTTGAACGCCTTGTAGATGGCGGCCGCCCGCTGGGCATAGGGGAGACGCGCCAGAGCGCAGATCTCGTCAAGACTCAGCGTCGGCAGCTCTTCGGGAACGTAGAGACCGCCGCCTTGGGCCAGGCCGTTGATGACGGCTTGGGTGAAAGGCACCGGCTCGCCGGCTGCTCCACGCGTGTCCACGTACAGGTTCTGGCCGAACGAGGCGGCCCGATCGATGCGTTGCGCCATGAATCATCCTTTTTCAAAGAGGTCAGATGGGATAAAGGATACCACGTCGCCCGCCCTTTGGCGGGGCGTTTCAGGCGGACTGTGCGAGTTTCGCGCTCACGTGACAAAGTATGAAAAAGCAAACTTTTAGGGTTTACATAGTCTAACTTTTGGCTATAATACAATGTTGCATGCAGCTAACATTGATTGGAGTCATCATGAGCAATGCGATGGTTATGGAGAGCGCCGTCTGCCGGGCCAGCAGCGCGGGCGCGTCGTGCCAGCCGATGCCGCTGACGTTCCTGCGTCGCGGCGATGCCGCTCAAGTTGTCCGCGTGCGGGGAAAGGGCGATGTGCACCATCATCTCGAGAACCTCGGGTTCGTCGAGGGAGCGAAGGTGTCCGTCGTTTCCGAGCAGGCAGGAAACTTCATCGTGGAGATCAAGGGCGCGAGTGTGGCGCTCGATAAATCGGTGGCCGCGAAGATCATCGTTTCATAAGAAGGCACGCCCGTCGCGCGCCCGCAAAGATGGGCGTCAAGAGGCGTTCGTGTCGTCGCGCGATCGCAATGACGGACGCCGCGGGGCGCCTGCGTTGTCGTGCCGACCCAATCAACCGGAATCGCCGAGAGGACAGAAAGGAAGAACATGGCTGAGGACAAGACCCTGCGCGATGTGCCCGTGGGGCAATCGGCGACGGTGCGCCGCCTGGTGGGCGAGGGCGCCATCAAGCGCCGCATCATGGATATGGGCATCACCAAGGGCACCGATATCTACGTGCGCAAGGTGGCGCCTTTGGGAGACCCCATCGAGGTGACTGTCCGCGGGTTCGAGTTGTCGCTTCGCAAGAACGAGGCGCAAAACGTGCTCGTATCCTAGGGGAGCCGCACCTCCCCTGCGCCCGAGGGCGCATTTTTTCTCCCCTCTAGTTAGTTTTATCTAACTTCTGTCTTCGCCGCGGCGCGCATTGGGAGGCGCGAGAAGGGCCCGGCGAACAACGGTTTTTTGGAGAAGGAAAGGCTGATCATGGCTATCAACATTGCCCTTGCAGGCAACCCCAATTGCGGCAAGACGACCATGTTCAACGATCTGACCGGCGCGAACCAGTACGTGGGAAACTGGCCCGGCGTGACCGTTGAGAAAAAAGAGGGCCGCTACCGCGCCGATAAGGGGGTGGTCGTCACCGACCTGCCCGGCGTGTACTCGCTCTCGCCCTACACCCCC
The DNA here is from genome assembly GCF_977072315.1 of Adlercreutzia sp. CNCM I-6215. Classification (NCBI taxonomy): domain Bacteria; kingdom Bacillati; phylum Actinomycetota; class Coriobacteriia; order Eggerthellales; family Eggerthellaceae; genus Adlercreutzia; species Adlercreutzia sp. CNCM I-6215. The sequence continues at coordinate 57,200 of NZ_CDRVMA010000009.1, forward strand.
GAGGAGATCGTCACCCGCGATTACCTCATGAGCGGCAAACCGGACGCGGTCATCAACCTGGTGGACGCGACGAACCTCGAGCGCAACCTCTACCTCACCACCCAGATCATCGATCTGGGCATCCCCACCGTCGTGGCCCTCAACATGATGGATCTCGTGGAGAAAAACGGCGATAAGATCGATGTCGATGCCCTTGCCAAGCGCTTGGGCTGCCCGGTGGTGCCGACCTCGGCGCTCAGGGGCCGCGGCATGGAGGAGGTCGTGAAGGCCGCCATCGAGGCGGGCAAGAAGGGCGCCGCCCCTGCGACCACCCTGCGTTTCACCAACGAGGTGGAAGAGGCCTTAGCCCGGGTCATCGACGTGGCCGGCGCGGCCATCAAGGGCCGCCATGCTCGCTGGTACGCCATCAAACTCCTGGAAGGCGAGCAGCTCACCATCGACGCGCTGAACCTGCCGGCCGCCGCGCTCTCGAAGATCGCCGCCATCCGCGAGCGTCTGGAAGATGCGGAGGACGACGACGCCGAGTCCATCATCACCAACGAGCGTTACGACAATATCACTGAGGTCTGTGACGCCTGCGTGAGGAAGTCCCCGAAGACCATGACCACCACCCAGAAGATCGACCGCGTGGTCACCAACCGCATCCTGGGCATCCCGATCTTCATCGTCATCATGTTCCTCGTGTACTACATCTCGGTGTCCACCGTGGGCACCATCGTGACCGACTGGGCCAACGACGGCCTGTTCGGCGACGGCTGGCTCTACACCGGCACCGAACAGTACGAGGCCGCCGTCGAGGAGTTCGAGGGCATCCTCGAGACCGACGAGGGCGTGGCTGCCTTCGAAGCTGGCGAGTTGGAGGAGCCCGATCCGGCCGACTACGGCTTCTACCACGTGGGCGTGCCCGTCGTGGTGGGCGGCTGGCTTGAATCCATCGGCGCCGCTCCCTGGGTGCAGTCGCTCGTGCTGGACGGCATCATCGCCGGCGTGGGCGCCGTCATCGGCTTCATCCCGCAGCTGATCGTGCTGTTCATCCTGCTCGGTTTCTTGGAGGGTTGCGGATACATGGCCCGCGTCGCCTTCATCATGGACCGCGTGTTCCGCCGCTTCGGTCTGTCCGGCAAATCCTTCATCCCAATGCTCATTGCCTCCGGTTGCGGTGTGCCCGCGGTCATGGCCACCAAGACCATCGAGAACGAGAAGGATCGCCGCATGACCATCATGACGACGACCATGATCCCCTGCGGCGCCAAGCTGCCCATCATCGCGCTCGTCTTCGGCGCCCTTGCCGGCGGCGACTACGAGGCAACCTGGTGGGTCGCGCCCGTCTTCTACTTCCTGGGGCTGTTCGCCATCATCCTGTCCTGCATCATCCTGAAGAAGTTCCGCGCCTTCTCCGGCGAGGTGGCCCCCTTCATCATGGAGCTTCCCCAATACCATCTGCCCACAGTGAAGAACGTACTGCTTTCCATGTGGGAGCGCGTGCGCAGCTACGTGGTGAAAGCCGGTACCATCATCTTCCTGTCCTCTATGGTCATCTGGTTCCTGCTGAACTTCGGCTTCTACGAGGGCTCCTTCGGCCTGCTCGACCCCGAGGTTGACGACTATATCCAGTACAGCCTCATGGCCGGCCTCGGCAACCTGCTCGCCTGGATCTTCGCGCCGCTCGGCTTCGGCAACTGGGAATCTACCGTCACCTCCATCACGGGCCTTGTGGCCAAGGAGAATGTCGTGGCCACCGTAGGCGTCATCACGAGCCTCGGCGAGGAAATCGGCGAGACCGACCCGTCGCTGTGGGCCTCGTTTGCCGCCATGCTCGGCGGCAGCTCGGCGGCCATCATGGCCTTCTGCGCCTTCAATCTTTTGTGTGCGCCGTGCTTCGCGGCCATCGGCACTATCCGTCGCCAGATGATGTCGGCGAAGTGGACCTGGGCCGCCATCGGCTACATGTGCGCCTTCGCCTGGTGCGTGGGCCTCATGATCTACCAGTTCGGCGGCCTTATCGCCGGTGAGATCGCCTTCGGCCCGTTCACGGCTTTGGCTGTCGTGGTGGCCGCGGGCATGCTGTACCTGCTGTTCCGCCCGGCCGCCAAGCCCAAGGGCGCGGGCAGGCTGGAAGCGGCGAGAAAGAACGCCTAAGTTGCAAGGAGCCATTATGCAAGAGCTCAGCCTCAATTTCCCCACTGTCGTCATCCTTTTGGTCATCCTGGCCCTGGCGGTGCTCGCCATCCGGCGCATGACGCGCCGCGGCCTGTGCGACTGCGGCGACCACTGCGGCGATGGAGAAGGGGGCTGCGCCGGCTGCTCCCACTGCGCTTCGGCCGTTCGACCGACCGTTTCAAGCCGCATCAACGGCACGGGTGCCGGTGACGAGATGCCGCCGTGCTGCCAGGCAGCCGAGGCTATGGCCCAAGCCGCCGCCAAGGCCGTGGGGGATCAGGCCCCGCGCCGTCCGTAACCGTTTGGCGAAGACAATGTGAAAGAGGCTCGGAAGTTTCGGCTCCGAGCCTCTTTTTTCTTCGCGCGCCGTGCTATGATGATCTGACTTGTTCGATAAGGAGATTGCTGTGGTGAAAACGTCCATGTCCCACGAGGATTACCTCGAGGCCATCGTCATGCTGGGCGGCACGACCGACGCGCCCGTGCGCTCGGTGGATGTGGCCAACAAGCTGGGCGTTTCCAAAGCGTCGGTGAACAAGGCCATCTCCGCTCTGAAGGAGCAGGAGCTGGTCGTGCAACCGCACTACGGCGACATCACGCTGACCGAGGCGGGCTACGCCTACGGTCGGTCGGTGCTCGACCGCCATCGCATGCTCTTCGACTTTCTGACCAAGGCCTTGGGGGTCGAGCCCGAGGTGGCGGAAGTCGAGGCCTGCCAGATGGAACACGCCATCAGCGATGCCTCCTTCGAGAAATGGGGCGCGTTCGTCCGTAGCCTCGACTTGTGAGCAAGGGGCGCCTCGGCGCCTGACCGATAATCTACCCGCTTTCGACTGACTACCCGCACCAGAAACGAACCCCGGCAGCGAAAGGACGAGCGAACTCCCGTGCCACGACAGGCGAATATCGTTTCCTTCGACACAGCGCGACGCGTTGCGTCGGATCGTCGTGCGCGCCAGACGCCGCCTGTGCGCGCCCATGCCGGCCGCTTCGCCGATGACCCGGATTTCGAGGTGCGCGTGACCGGTCGAGCCGCAAGCGCCGGGCGCTCTTCGGCCCGGTCGTTCGCCGCGCCGGCATCCGGTTCTCGCTACGCGCCCCTTTCCATGAGCGACGCCCACCGCGGGCCGGGCTCTTTGGAATCGCGCGGGGCCGCGCGCGCCGCAGATGTCGACGACGAGGAGCTGGAAGCCCCCTTGGGGCCCTTGGGCCGCCTGACCTCCCGGTTCGGCAAGAAGCGCCGCCAGCGCGCGAAAGAGCGGGCGGGTCGCGCCTACTATCGCCAGTACGAGGCCGGCAAGCCCTCGGACGCCTCCCAAGCCGGTCCGCGCGCCGCCGTGTACAAAGGCGAGATGGGCTCGTCGCACCGCCGTTCGTCTCGGATGCAGCAGAAGGAATCGGGCGCCTCTGGGCGCGTCAAGATGCCCGAGGCGAAAGCTCCTTTCTTTACTCGGGCGCCTTTCATCGTCACCTGCGCCACGGTTCTGTGCCTGGGGCTGGGGGCGGCTTTCCTCTACGGGCCGGCCCAGCAGCTCTACCAGGACATCCGCGAGCGAGACCGCCTCGCCGCCGAGTACGAGGCCGTCACGGAGCGCAACGCCGCCATCGAGGCGTCGGTGGATGCCCTTTCCACCGAGGCCGGCATCGAGGACGCGGCCCGCACGCAGCTCGGCTGGGTGCACGAGGGCGAGCACGCCGTGTCCGTGAGCGGGCTGGACGAAAAGGACGAGGCCTCCGAGTTCCGCGGCAACATCGTTTCCGAGGACATCACCGCCCCCGACACCTGGTACTCGGATCTCCTCGATCCCCTCTTCGGCGTGGAATAAGGTTGAACATCGACAGGAGCACGATATGACGTACGCTGATGGGCGCTATGGGGCCTTGGATATCGGGACGGTGACCTGCCGTCTTCTTGTGGCGGACGTGGAGGACGGACGCATCATCGACGTGGACAAGGAGTACGCCATCACCGATCTAGGCGTGGGCGTGGACGCTACGGGGCGCCTGTCCGAGGCGGCTATCGAGCGGGTGCTCGCCTGCGTGGATCGCTACTTGGAGGTGCTCGCACGTTACGATACCCCCGAGCATCCCGTGCGACGGCTCATCGCCATGGCCACCTCAGCCTCCCGCGATGCGGCCAACGGCCCCGAGTTCGCGGCCCGCTTGGCAGAGCGCGGCGTCACGTTGGCGGTGATCCCCGGCTCCCGGGAGGCGCAGCTCACGTTCTTGGGCGCTTCCAGCGATTTCCCCGGCGAGAACCTGCTCGTCGTCGATATCGGCGGCGGTTCGACGGAGGTGGTGGCCGGCCGCTTCGGCGAGGATCCCGTTGCTTCCCATTCCTTCAACATCGGGTGCCGTCGCGTGACGGAGCGGTTCTTCCGCGACGATCCGCCGACGCCAGACCAGATGGATGCGGCCCGTCAGTGGATTCGCGAGACCATGGCGCCGTATTTCGAAGGCTTGGCCACCGCCGGGTTCGCCATCGACCGCGTGGTGGCCGTGGCCGGCACGGCCACGAGCGTCGTGAGCATCCGCGAGGCCATGGAGGTCTACGATTCCTCCCGCGTGCACAAGGCCGTTGTCGCTGCTGGAGAGCTTGCGGCCATCGAGGAACGTCTGGCCGCCGAGCCGCTGGAAGAGCGCAAGGCTACGGTGGGCCTCGACCCGAAGCGCGCCGGCGTCATCGTGGCCGGATTCGTCATTTTGGAAGAGGTGCTGGCTCTGGCCGGCGCCGACGCCTACACGGCCAGCGAATCGGACATCCTCCACGGCATGATCTTCGAGGCCGCCCGGGAAGATTGATGGTAGGGGCGGTGGGACTCGAACCCACAATCCGAAGAGGCGGATTTTAAGTCCGCTGCGTATGCCAATTCCGCCACGCCCCCGCGTATCGTGTGCCGTCCGATAACGGCGAATGTACGCATGATACCACGACAAGAGAGCGCTTCGCGCGACGTTCGCGCCCGTCGCCCCTAGCGGGCCATGACGCAGCGCACCCGCTGGTTGTCTCCGGTGCAGGTCTGCAGGGTGATGGTCTCGCCGGTCGGCGCGATGCGGCCCTCGTAGACGAAGTAGTTCGACCCGTTGGGCAGAAAGAGCGTGTCGAAGACGTAGTAGGTACGCGAGGCGCCGTCGTCGTCGAACACGGTGATCTTGTCGCCGATTTCCAAATCCATGACGCGCTCGAAGACGCCGGGGTTGTGGCCGATAAAGTAGGTGTTCGCGTTGTCGGAGACGCACCCGGTGCCCACCCAGGTGCTGGCGTAGCCGTCGGGCGCGGTGATGTCGGCTGGCTCGCCCTGGCGATAGGGCACTTCCTCGCCGAGGAAGCAGATGAGGCTGCTTGCGGCATTGGGCGTTCTGTCGTCGTCGGCCGAAGGTGCGGGCTCGGCCCGGCGCGCTGCCTGCAGGGATTGCTCGGTGAGCACATCCTGGCGGGCCTCATCAAGGTGGTGGGTCCACACCCACAAGGTGTCGCACACGCCCTGGCCCATGCGCCCCGTGAAGCGGAAGGGCGGCACCTCGTCGGCATCGCTTTCGGGCGCGGCGGCTCCCAGCATGATGGACAGCCCCAGGCACACCGCGAGAACCAGGGCAAAGGCCCTGGCTGCCTTTCGCGATGCGAGGAGGGGGCGAAGGCTCACGAGGCTCTTCCTTTCCACGATGCTTTCTCGGTGCAGCCCAGATGCGCGCCGCCGACAGGGAACAAGGAGCGCGCCGAAGCTTTCGCCCTCACTTTATCGACTTCCCGTCAAGATTTCCACCCCTCATCCCTTAATATCCTGTTAATCGAAAGCTTAGGCAAAACTTAGGCTGCGGTGCATGGGCGTCGGGTTACCATGGGAACTTGGAGAATCTTGTCGGTGCGAGGGGGTGGCCATGAGGATACGCAATATCAGCTTGCGAGTGGTATCGCTGCTCGTGCTCACCTTCGTGTTCGTGGTGGCCACCGCGGTGTTCACGCTCTTCGACATCCGCATGCAAACCCAGAACATGGAGGACTCGCTCGCCGAGGAGGCGCGCACCTTCGCGCGCGAGATGGACGCCGTGTGGGAGTTCATGGACAACTCCCAGCACACCATCAACAACACAACGACGGGCGTCTACGAGTTCAAGGGGCTGCACTGCGCCATCGTCGGCAAGAGCGTCGGCGCCATCTTCTCGGCGGGCAACAACTACTCCATCCGCTACACGAACTTCGAGCCGCGCCGGGCTCAGGACAAGCCCGATGCCTTCGAAACCGAGGCGCTGGCCCTGTTCAACGAGCAAAAGGACACTCAGGAGTTCTTCCGCATTGTGAGCGACGACCCGGCCGAGGTCGACCGCGCCCAAACTTCGGCCGACAACGGCGCCGCGCAGTTCCGCTATGTGCAGGCGCTCAGGGTAAACGAGAGCTGCCTTGAGTGCCATGGCGAACCGGCCGGGGAGATCGATGTCACCGGCTTTCCCAAGGAGGGCTGGACGCTGGACTCCGTCGGGGGCGCCATCAGCATCGTCATTCCGCTGGAGCAGCAGTATCAGGCCCTGCGGGAAAACGTTGTCCGCGACGTGGGCTTCTTCCTGCTTCTGGCCACCTTCATCGGCATCGTGGTGTTCGGGCTCATGACCGTGTTCGTGCTGCGGCCGCTTGAGGCTATGAAGAGGGCGTTCGGGGAAGTGGGCGAAGGACGTCTTCGGCAATCCATGGACGACGCGGGCACGGCGCGCGAGGTGGCGAGTCTCATCGATCGCTTCAATGTCATGTCCCGCGAGCTGAGCGTTACCTACGAGGAGCTCGAGGAGCAGGTGGAGGCGCGTACCCAGGACTTGCGCCGAGCCAACGAGGAGTTGGCTGCCCAGCGCGATAACCTGGAGGCCTTAAGTGAGAAACTGGCGAAGGAATCCCAGGTGAAGAGCGATTTGCTCTCTATGGTGAACCATGAGCTGCGCACGCCGCTCACCTCCATCATCACGCTCGCCCAAATTGCGTTGGAGTCGGGCGGGGCCGACGAGGAGGAGCGTCGCAGCTGGGAAGAGGTGCGCAAGTCGAGCTCGGTGCTTTTGGGGATGATCAACGACATGCTGGATATCGCCCGGTCGGACGCGGGGGCGATGGCGGTGTCTATGGAGCTGATGGATCTGGGCGACATCGTGGCGTCGGCGCAGAGCACCATCGGCCCTCTGGCTGTGGGGGCGCGGGTAACGCTGGCGACGACGGTGGCTCCGGATGTCCCGCTCGTTTCCGGCGATTACGAGAAGATGATGCGCATTCTGGAGAACTTGGGCAGCAATGCAGTGAAGTTCACGCCGGCTGGGGGCACGGTGTCCCTTTCCGCGATGCGCGAGGAGGAAACCGGAGATGTGCTGGTGACGGTGTCCGATAACGGCATCGGCATCGCCAAGGAGAATCAGGAGCGCATTTTCGACCGGTTCTTCCAGGTGGATAGCTCTACCACGCGCATTTACGGCGGCAGCGGGCTGGGTCTGGCGCTCGTTCGCGAGTACGCCGCGGCCCAGGGCTACACCGTGGGGGTGGAAAGCGAACTGGGGTGTGGAAGTGCGTTTACCGTGCGCATTCCCGTCAAGGCCGTGGTAGAGTTGGACGAGGACGAGTAGGCGGCTCGGAGCCACCTGCGCCCGCAGGAAACGCGGGTCTAGGATCGGCGGTCGCGGGGTGTGGCGCCTCGAAGGCCGCGGAACGCGAGAGACGAGGAGGCGGCTGTGTACAAGGTCATGCTCATCGATGACGAGGAGAGCCTGCATATGGCCATCGAGAAGCTGCTCACGAAGAACGGCTACGAGTATTGCGGGGCCACTGACGCCGAGTCGGGGATGGAAATGCTTGCCGCCGAGAAACCGGACTTGCTGCTTTTAGACGTTATGCTGCCGGGTATGAATGGGTTCGATTTGTGCACGCGTATCCGCGCCGAGGGGCGGCGCATTCCCATTATCTTCCTGTCGGCGAAAAACGACATTGTGGACAAGTCCATTGGGTTTAGGGCCGGGGGTGACGACTACGTGACGAAGCCCTTCGACGCCACCGAGCTTATTTTGCGTATCGAGGCCCACATCCGCCGTCACAAAGATACGATTGATTTCGCTCGCTGCACGACCCGCGACGGATCGGTGACTATCGGCGACTTGGAGGTGCGTTTCGACGAGTACCAGGTGCTTGTGCACGGTGTTCCTGCGAATTTGACTACCAAGGAGTTCGAGATCGTGGCCTTTTTGGCGACGCACCCGGGTAAGGTGTTCACGCGCGGTCAGATTCAGGAGTACATCTGGGGCGAAGGGGAGGTGGACGCGCACTCGAACTCCATCACCGTGTTCGTGCGCAAGATACGCGAGAAGATAGAGGAGAACCCCAGCGAGCCCAAATACCTGCTGACGGTGCAGCGCGTTGGTTACAAAATGGCCGACACCTTGGGGTAGGCACAGGCTGTGGCGATCGTGTGGATCATGCGGGCCGCTCCGGGTCGCGCCGAGCGCCAAATCCTAAAATGAAACATCGCCAAATCCTAAAACGCCCTGTTCGGAATGCTTGTCGATTGGCCACTTAATCTCCTGTTAAGGTCAATTTAACCTAAAGCTTAGGCATAGCGTATCGCTATTAATCGGCGCACCTCGGCATAATGGCAGTATCGAAAAGTCCAAAGAGGAGACTTTTCACGCGGGCGAGGACGCGAGCCACCCCCTCCCTGGCGAACGTCCTCGTCAACATGCGAGGGAGAGAGAGGAGTCAGGACATGACCGAACAGACAACGGGCATGAGTTTCTCGCGCAGAAATTTCATCAAGGGAGCGGCCGCGCTGACGGCCACCGGCGCGCTCGTCGGCTGCGCCCCCGCCAAGGAGACGCTGGCGGAAACGGGCGAGGAGACGGTAGAGGTTCCGGAGACGAAGATCTACTCGGGCGCGTGCCGTGCCCAGTGCGGTCAGGGCTGCTACCTGAACGTCCGTGTGCGCGACGGTCGCGTGGTGCGCACGACTGCGGGTCACTTCGATGACGGCCCCGAGTTCGACCGTATCTGCCCGAAGGGCCTTGTCCAACCCGCCCGCGTGTACAGCGCCGAGCGACTGCAGTACCCCATGCGTCGTGTAGGTGAGCGCGGCAGTGGCGAGTTCGAGCGCATTAGCTGGGATGAGGCGATTGCCGAGATCGCCGAGAAATGGAAGGGCTACACCGAGGAGTTCGGCCCGAAGTCCATTGCCATGTTCCTGGGCAGCGGCAACACCGGTACTCTCGGCGGCGGCGCCCCGGAGGGCTCCATTATGGCTCGCCTGCTGAACGTCATGGGCGCGAGCCGTGTCCTGCCGGACCGCGATATTGCTACGCCGATGTCCTGGGCCTACGTGTTTGGAGCCGGCCCCTATGGCAATCGCAGCTCGGACGCTATTAACGCCAAGCACCATGTAATTTGGGGCGGCGACACGGCGGTGTCCCAGAAGCAGCTCGCACACTTCTTCCTGGAGGCGCGCGATGCGGGCACCGAGCTTGTGGTGATCGATATCGCCTATCGCGTCATGCCCTCGAAGGCCGACTGGTTCATCCCGGTGCATCCGGCTACCGACGGCGCCCTGGCGCTCGGCGCTATCCACGAGATCTTCGAGCAGGGCTGGGAAGCGACCGACTTCCTGCGCGATCACACCGAGGCTCCCCTGCTGATCAAGGAGGACGGTAAATTCCTGCGCATGAGCGACTTGGGCGTGGAGCCGACCGAGACTGCGACCAACGCTCAGGGCGAGGAAGTTCCCGTCGACCCCTACGTGGTGTGGGACGAGGAGACTTCCAGCGCTGTGCCCCTGGCACAGGCCGTCAAGCCTGCGCTCGGCGGGGTTGCCCCCATCCAGGGCATCGCGGTGCGCACGGAGATGGAGCTGGTGCGGGAAGCGGTTGAGCCGTGGACGCTGGAGCACACCTCCGAGGTGACCGGCGTGAGCGTCGAGGACATCCAGCACCTCGCGCACCTCTACACGCAGGAAGGCGATGTTCAGACGGACATGAAGTTCGGTCTGAACCACTACAACAACGGCATGTACAGCTCGAAGTGCATCAACTCGCTTCTGCTCGTGTCTGGCCAGATGGGTCGTTCGGGATCGGGTCTGTTCACCGGCGAGCCGAACTTCGGCGAGGGCAATGTGCAGGCATGCATCACGATGCCGAGCGCCTCGGGTGAAGTGCCTCAGGGAGTCGGCGCTATTCTTAACTGGACCGACTTCTGCAACAACATTGTGCACACGGGCAAGAAGCTTGGCGAGGATTTCCCCATCAAGTCCTTCTACGCTTCCTGCACCAACGTCGTCTCGAATCAGACGGATCAGAACAAGACCCTCGAGCTCATGAATGCGATCGAGTTCATTGTCATCCAGGACATGACCATGAACGACACGGCGCTGTACGCTGACATCCTGCTGCCTGCTTGCCACTGGTTCGAGACTGAGGATTTGCGCGTCCGCTACTACTGCAACCCCTATCTGCTGTGGAACGAGAAGGCCGTCGAGCCCCTGTACGAGAGCAAGCCGGACTTCGAGATTTACAAGCTCATCGCCGAGGCTATGGGATACGGTGACTTCTTCCAGTTCACGGCCGACGAGTACTTGAATGTCCTTCTCTCCACTCCCTATGGGAAGGAGAAGGGGATCACTATCGACAAGATCCGCGAGAAGAATTACTTGCGTTGCGACAACGATCCCACCATCGCCTTCGAGGGCGCTGTTTTCGGAACGCCTACGGGACGCGCCATGTTCTACCGCGAGGATCCCAAGCCCGACTACATGATGGGCCAGGAGCTGGATTTGGAGAAGGAAAAGCTGTCGGTCTTCTGGGAGCCGGCGCGCGAGGCCGATCTTTCCAACCCCATCCGCGAGAAGTACCCCTTCACCATCTGCTGCGAGCATATGCGCACCCGCGCCCACACTCAGTGGTACGACGTCGATTATCTGAAGGAGTTCGAGGCCGCACCGGTGTGCCGTATCAATCCGGAAGATGCCGCCGAGCTGGGTATCGAAGAGGGAGATACCGTCCGTCTCTACAACGACCGCGGATCGGTTACCATGCTGGCCGTCCTCAATCCCGGTGAGCAGCGCAAGGCGGTTCACTGCCCGCGCAGCTTCCTGACGCGCGAGCACATTGACGGCGACCTTGCTCGTACGACCTTCAACGAATACAACCAGGCCTGCAGAAACCAGTCCTACTTCGACTGCGCTGTGGCCATCGAGAAGCTCTAGGGAGGCTGAGATAGATGACTCGATACGGAATGGCGATCGACCTTCGTCGCTGCATCGGATGCCAGGCGTGCGCTGCGGCGTGCAAGATAGCGAACAATCTGCCGAAGGAGCTGACGTACAACGTCGTGTACACCAAGACCGATGACGATTTCGACACCATTGGTACCGCCGTGTCCCGCGGCGCCCTTGCCAACGACAACGCCGGCGGCACCTTCCCCAATTGCACGCTGAACTTCCTGCCCATGCAGTGCCAGCACTGTGCTGATCCGGCCTGCCTGAGCGTGTGCCCCACTGGCGCAACCCAGCAGCGCGAGGACGGCATCGTGTTCGTTGATACGGATCTGTGCATCGGGTGCGAGTCCTGCATCAAGGCGTGCCCCTACGAGGGCGTCCGCACCCTTATCAGCGACAACCCCGAGTATTACCTTGAGGTTGAGGTCGGCGAGTTCGACGCCCCGCCCCACAAGGCCGGGACGGTGGAGAAGTGCACGTTCTGCAAGAACCTCGTCGATCGCGGAGATGTGCCGGCCTGCATGCAGCTGTGCCCGGCCCGCGCCCGCTACTGGGGCGATTTGGACGATCCGGAATCTGAGGTGTCGAAGGCCATCGAGGGCCGCGACTATCACCTCATGCTGGAGTCGGCGGGGACGAACCCGAGTGTCTACTACTTGAAGTAAGCGCGTATCTGGAAACGGCAGGGCGGGCGTCGGAAAGTACGGCGCCCGCCTCTTTGTAAGGAGGCTTCGTGAGCGCAGAGGATATGAGGAAAGTTGTCGGCTTGGCCGACGGTTGCGAATTGATGAGCGCGCTGACGCGCTTTCCTGACAACGATGTGGCGGCAGCGGTGGCGAGCGGATCGGTGCACGACGACGCGGTTGGCTGCGCGAAAGACGTGGCGGCAGCGCGTGATGACGGGCGCGCTGGTGACATTGAGGCGCTTTGCGAAGGCTTCGTGTGCGCTGCCGACGAAGATGCTGAGGCGCTCGGGGCCGCATTGCGCCGCGCATGGTCGCTGCTGTACGCGCGCCAAGGAAGCGGAGTGGCCATTTTTCCCTACGAGAGCGCGTTTGTGCACGTTCGCGAGGGGTTGCCCGGAGCGCCGGCGCTGTTCCGTACGGCGCTGACCCTGCGTGTCGAGAAAACCATGCGTGAGAGCGGCGTTCTGCCGAAGGACGCCGAGACCGAGCCGTGCGACAGCGCGTGGAACGAATGGGCGTTCCTCTCGTTTCTCCTTGGCAGCGAGGCGGCTTCTTTAGAGGCGGAAGATGAAGAGGCCGTGGCGCTTTGGCGGGGTCGGGTTGCTGATTTCGTTCGAGACCACGCGGCTTTGTGGCTGCCGGATTTCCTGACGCGCACGGCTGAAGAGGTCGAACGCCTCGCGCAGGCGGGCAAGGTGGACCCGGCGGCCGAGCGCTTCTATGGCGCGCTGGCGGCGTACGGGCGTTTTCTGCTGGCAACGCTTGCTGAGCGTGCGGCATAGGCGAGGGTGAGGAGCAAGCAATGACATTCCTTATGGTTTTGGCGGTGACGGTGGCGGCTTGCCTGGCTCTGCGCACGCCGCTGCATAAGTGGCCGGTGGCGTTTTACGTACTGGCTGTGGCGGCTGACGTGGCCTACGTCATTGGCGTCGAGGGGCTGCTCCCCCGTGTTGTAATGGGGCCGCTTACGCTGCTCATGGGCAAGTGTGTGCTGTCGCTGGCGCTGTTTGTGGTGGTCATGTACATCGGTGTGTTCGCCAAGGGATCGAAGGTGCATCAGTGGCTTAAGCCGGTGCGCAGCGAGTTGTCCATTATCGCATGCATTTTGGCTTGCGGGCATATGGCGGTGTATTTGGGCTCCTACGCTCCGCGACTCGGCGGCACGCTGGGGGTGAATGTGGTGAGCGCCCTGGTGGTAGCGCTCGCGCTGCTCGTGCTTCTGCTGGTGCTGGGCGTGACCTCTTTCGCCTTCGTAAAGCGCCGCATGCGCACCGATAGCTGGAAGCGCCTGCAGCGGTGGGCCTATGTGTTCTTCGGCTTGGTGTACGTGCACCTCATGCTGATGCTGGCGCCGGCGGCGAGCCAGGGCGGCGAGGCCGCTGTGGCAAGTGTGGTCGTGTACACGGTGATCTTTGGCGCCTACGCCGCGCTGCGCGTCCGCCGGGCGCTCGTCGACCGGCGTGCTGTTGCAGCGGTCGGTGCCCTGGATGCTGCATCGGGCTTCGATCTCGAGACCGGGGACTGCGCCGTCTAGCTGATACGAATCGAATAGTCTCCCAAGAGCGGGCCCTGGCTTTTTTCGCCGGGGCCCGCTTCATTTTGCGGCGCGACTGCGGTCGGCGCGAGGAACGAAACGGGACATTCCCGCGTCATTTCTACGGCTCGGCTCTGTTAGGCTCATGCTGCAAGTCCGATGGAGGAGGAGTCATGCGGGAGCGCCAAAGAAGGGTCGATTTCACCAACAGCTGGATGTTCGGGAGGGTCATGACCGACGAGTCGATATGTCGCGATGTCATCAGGGCCGTGCTGGGCATCGAGGCCGTGCGCATCGACTACCTGAACGCCGAGCAGGTGCTCGACCCCGCCCCGGAGAGCCACGGCGTCCGCATGGACGTGTACGCCAGGGAGCGCGGGTCGGGCGAGCGGGTCTACGACCTGGAGATGCAGGCGCAGCGGGAGCCCCTGCTCGGGAAGCGCTTCCGGTACTACCAGGCTGTCCTGGACGTGAGGGAGCTTCCCGCCGGGGACGACTACGACCGGCTGCCCGAGAGCTTCGTCGTCTTCCTGTGCAGCCAGGATCCCTTCGGGTACGACCTGCCCGTCTACCACCTCGAGCGCCGATGCGACGAGGTCCCCGAATTGCGGCTCGGGAATGCCTCGCACTGGCTCGCGCTGAACGCCCGGGCGTGGGAGGACGCGCCGGGCGGGGACCTGCTCGATCTGCTAAGATATGCCCAGACGGGCAAGGCCCTGGGTTCGCTCTCGCGCAAGATAGAGGAGGCGGTCGGGCGGGCCAACGAGGATCGAGAGTGGGTGGACAAGGTGTGGTCGGTGAGCACGATCGTGGAGAACGCCGCGCGGCGCGAGCGCATAAACGGCCGCATCGCCTGCGAGGAGGCGCGCGAGGAAGGCCGCCAAGAAGGCCGCCAAGAAGGCCTCGAGGAGGGCTCCGCGCGGTTCGCCGCCCTGGCGTCCCGGCTCATCGAGGCCGGCCGCGTCGACGATCTCGCGCAAGCGGCATCCGATCCCGTCCGGCGAGACGAGCTCTTTCGGGAGTTCGATCTGTAGGGCAGTCGTGCCCTTACGCTGCTTAGGGCCATGGTGCCGGCGTCGCTCCTCGCCGCCAAATCTTACATTCTTGTCGGTGGGCTGATCGCGCGGCGCGGGCCTTGGTGCCCGTGGTATTATGGTTCGATGCTGAAACGACCGCCCTCTGGCAAGAAAGCGCTATGAAGAACATCTCAGAAATCCTCGCCAGCGTCGAAGAGACGCCCGCCACGTTCGAAGACTATTTGAAAGCCTACGCCGATCCGGTCGGGGAGCTGATCAACAGCTACATTCCCCATGGGACTCACGGGGATATGGACCGCTACCTGTACGATCCGCTCTATCATTACAGCGAGAACGCGGGCAAGCGTCATCGTCCGCTCATTTGCTTCGCGGCCTGTCTGGCCGTGGGCGGCGACCCCAACCGTGCCGCCACCGCCGCCGCGGCCATTGAGCACTTCCATTCCGCGGCCCTCATCCACGACGACATCGCCGACGAGGCCGAGCTGCGCCGCGGCGAGCCCTGCCTGCACCTTACCGAGGGGCTGGGGCTGGCCATCAACATGGGGGATCTGGCTCTTTCCATGGTAAACGGTCCGGTGGTGAACGACCCGCTTTTGGAAGACGCCGTGAAGGTGCGCGTTATCAAGGAGCTCATCGCCATGACCTGCCGCACGGTGGAGGGCCAGGCGCTCGATCTGGGCTGGGCCCGCGACGGCCGCTACGACATCACGCCCGAGGACTACCTCACCATGGCCATCCACAAAACGGCCCACTATTCCGGCGCGGTGCCGCTGGCCGTGGGCGCCATCGTGGGGGGCGCCTCCGACGAGGTGGTGGAGGCCCTGCGCAGCTACGGGCTTGACACGGGCCTCGCCTTCCAGATTCAGGACGATCTACTGAACCTCGTGGGCACTGACGAGGCCAAGAAGAAGGACTTCCGCAGCGACATCACTGAGGGAAAGCGCACGCTCGTTGTCGTGCACGCTCTGCAGAACACCGAGCCTGCGGCCCGAGAGCGTCTCGTCGAGATTCTGTCCTCGAAGGAGCGCGATCCGGAGGTGCTCGCCGAGGCCGTGGCCATTATGGAGAAAACGGGATCCATCGACTACGCCCGCACCTTCGCTGAGGATCTTACGCTGAATGCTAAGGCGCGACTGGCCGGGGCGCTGCCTCCCTCGCCGTATCGCGATTTGCTCGTATCCATGGCCGACTGGTTTGTGAACAGGTTGAAGTAACATGGAGCCTATCAAAAGAAATGACACCGGCGCTGCCGTCGAGGACGTGCAGACGCGCCTGGCCCGCATCGGGCACCTTCCCGAGGATGCCATCACTGGCACCTTCGACGACGCTACCGCCGCCGCATTGGCTGATTTCCTTGCCGCGTCGGCACTGCCGCCGAGTGAGGATGTGACCGAGAAGGTGTGGGCCGCTTTGGTGGATGCCACCTACAACTTGGGCGACCGCACGTTGTACTTGCGCATGCCCTACTTCCACGGTCATGACGTGCTGGAATTGCAGCAGGCGCTCGGCGCGCTCGGGTTCTTCTACGGTACACGTGACGCCATCTTCGGCGCCCATACCGAGGAGGCGCTGCGTCGCTTCCAGCTGAACCTGGGGCTGCCTTCCGATGGCATTGCCGGAGCCTACACCTACGCGGCTCTGCGCAACCTGGCCCATTCCTGGGTTGGCAAGGAGGCGACCCACGGGCCCGTGCGCCATCTGGGCTTCGCCCGCGCCGCCGACGTGCTGGAACGCAACGCCGTGTGCCTGTTCGGCACCGACGAGTTCTCCCGCGCCGTGGCTTCGCGCATGTCGAACGTGGCCCAGGCGACCAACCCGGCCTCCAAGATCATCAGCGCCGATGCGCTGTCGGTACCGCCGGATGCGTCAATGATGCTTGTGCACGTGCTGTTGGAAGCGACGGATGCCGAGGTCGGAGTGCCGCTGGTGTCCTACGAGGAGGAAGGTACGCTGGCGCTGCGTCTGGCCTCGGCCGTCGACGTGGCCCGCGATGCGAGCTGGCCCCGCGTGTCGGTGTTGCTCCCCGGCACCGTTTGGCTGGAAGCCGGCCCGGAGCGCTCCGCCCAGCATTACGCCATTACGCTGCTCGACGCCCTCTGCTCCGCGCTGCAGGAGTAGCTACTCGAACAGGTCGAGCAGCTCCTGACGGGAGTGAACGCCAAGCTTCTGGTAGATATGCTTGACGTGGGTGGCCACGGTGTTCTTCGAAAGCACCAGCTCCTCGCGGATGTAAGGTTGGCTGCGCCCGCGCGCCAGGTAGCCGAGAATTTCCGCCTCGCGGCCCGACAGACCGTGCTCCTCGGTGAGGCGCTGGCAGATGCCGTCGATGGTCGTGTCGGCGCTAGAGGTGATGCTGCCTGCCTCGCCGGGGTCATCTGGCTTGTCGATCCTGCCAATCGGCAGGACGGCCTCATTGCGCGGAGCGGTGTTGTGAGCAGCGGAGATCTCAAGCACAGAGGAGCGGTTGGTGGGGTATCCCAGCCAGGAGAGGGAAAACACGACCAAAAGACCCAGGGCGATGGCGAACAACCCCAATGGCTCGATGGAGGTCATCTCGCTCAAGGCACGCCCGGCGAGGTTGCCCGCCAGAACACCCAGCTGCAGCGACCCTTCCGCTACGCCGATGCCGAGAGCTGCTTTTGCCCCATTGCTTTTGGCCGCTGTCACCACGAAAAGCACTGCGGCGATGGTAAGCGTGGTGTCCGCAATGGCAACAAGGCTCGTGGAGAGAGCAACGGCCCACAGATCTGCCCACGGCAGGAGGGCAAGGGCGATGGCAACGAGCGGGGCAATGAGCCGAAAGAGTCCGTCGAAACTTGGACGTGCGGCGAACAGTACGATGCCGACCACGAGGGCGATGCCGCAGATTGAGCCGATGACGGTGGCGATGTCGATGCCCCAATCAATGAAGGGCGCGTCGGCGTTCGCTTGCAGCGCGCCAGAGCATCCGATGACGAAATATGAGAGGAAAAGCAGCGCGGCGATGCGGGCGAGGGTAAAGAGCGCCGGCCGGCGCAGGCCGTCTGTTGCGACGCTTGCGTTTTCAACTGGTGGAATATCTCGATAGGTGGCCAGCAGCATAGGGCCCGACGCGAGAGGCAAAGAGGCGGTCGCCAGGATGCCGACGGTGCTTGGCAAGTAGGGGAGAACCAAAGCGCAGCCGAGCATGGTAAGGGAAGCAGCCGGGATGGCGACTTCGGAGCTTTCGATGTCCAGCGCTGCCAAGGCCTGTCCCCACAGTACGTAAAGAGCGCCCGTGCCGAGCCCCGTAAGCGCGCCGCTGACCACTGCTGGCGCAAGAATCCCCTCGGCGGCCGCCAGTCCCGAGAGAAGCGTTCCTGCCGCCGTTGCCACTCCCGCTGCGACGGTGAGCCAGGGGGGCGCCATGGTCTGGCGCCTCCCTAGGACGAATCCCAAAACGAAAAGCGTGAGCGTCACAACGACAGCCGAGGCGAGCCAGGAACTGTCGGCGTTGATGCCGATGCCCGCGCGCTCCGGAAAGACTGCGAAGGTCTCGAAGGATCCGTAGACCCACGCCCAGAGAAATCCGATGCCGAGATAGCGCACCTTCAGCGTCCTCTCGAGTCTCGTCAAGCTTTGTGCCGTTGCTTTCGTTTTCGGTTTCGTCACGTTCCCTCCCTGAAAGCGCTCTTGCGGAACCATCATAGGCTTCCATGGGGTCTATCACCCTCACCTATTGTAGGTGAAAACGGATGAAAACCCAGCCTTTAGGCGATGTTTGTCTATGTTGTCGGTGCCACACTGAGTCCACCTTGAAATCTCAAGGGAGGGATTTCGGCCGGGTACGTTCGGTTGCGCTCGCAGGGGATGGGCCTCTGCGACAAACAGCACCACGGCCGAAGGAGCTAAAGGAGGAACTATCATGACTGAATCTTCGCTTTCCCGCCGCTCGTTTCTGACCGGCGCCGCCGCCCTGGGGTCGCTGGCTGCTGCAGGCGCTCTGGCCGGCTGCTCCCCGAAGACGCCGGCGGAGGCGCCGACCGAGGGAGCTGCGACCGAAGAGGACACCGCCTCGGCTTCCGGCGCGCCCGACTGGCTCGGCGAAGCGCCCGCCATCAGCGATGGTGATTGCGCGGAGACCATCGAGTGCGACGTGCTCGTCATCGGCGCGGGAACGTCGGGCTATTTCGCCGCGTGCGCTGCCGCCGAGAACGGGGCCAAAACGCTGCTCATCGAGAAGTCGTCCGCCGGCAACGGCGTGCGCTCCTCGGCACTGGGCGCGGTGAACTCCCGTTTCCAGCAGGAGGTGGGCGAGGCGGCCGCCATCGATCCCATGGAGATCATGAACGACATGGATCGCTACGCCGACGGCCAGGTGCACTCGTCCCTCTACCGCAAGTGGGCCGAGAACTCCGGAGAGGCCATCGACTGGTACGCCGACGTCATCGCCAAGGACGGCCTTGAGGTTCAGCTTGAGTGGAACATGCCCAAGGGCACCTTCTACAAGGACTGGCCCACCGGCCACGGCACCAACGGTCGCGACGGTGCCGGCTACGCCGAGCGCGAGCCGCAGGTGTCCGAGTGCCTGAACAGCTACCTCACCTCCTTCGACGGCTGCGAGATCCGCTTCAACACGCCCATGAAGAACCTCATCGTGGAAGACGGCAAGGTAGTGGGCGCCTATGCCGAAGGGCCGGACGGCATGATCCGCATCAATGCCGCCAAGGGCGTCGTGGTGGCCACGGGAGGCTACGCCTGCAATCAGGACATGTACCAGGCCCTGCAGCCCACGCGCTACTCGTGCCTGGGCACCTTCGACGCCTTCCCCTCCTGCACCGGCGACGGCATCAAGGCGCTTATGTGGGCCGGCGCGAAGATGGATGAGGTGCACACCTCCCTCACGTTTAACCGCTGCCTGCTGACGGCGGATCAGGAGATCGCGCATCCCTATGAGATCGGCGGCGACTCCTACGGGTACTTCTTCTACGCCTCCCAGCCCTTCCTGCGGGTCGATCCACACGGCGCGCGCTTCCACAACGAGAGCGCTCCCTACGACTACGTGATGAACGCATCGTCGAAGCGCCCTGCGGCTGAGCGTTACTGGCATCAGATCTGGGACGGCGATTGGAAGCAGTACATCCCCGTCTTCCACACGGTGGGCTGCTCCACCATCTACATGCAGCCCGAGGGCGGCAGCGACCACGACGCCTTCCCCGGGATGCTGGAGGAGTGGATCGAGCCCGAGATGGAGGCCTTCGTCGAGGCCGGCTTCATCCAGAAGGCCGATACCCTTGAGGAGCTGGCCGACAAGCTCGGCTTTACGGGCGATGACAAGCAGGTGTTCCTGGACACCTGCGCCCAGCAAACCAAGAACTACGAGGCCGGCGTCGATCCGCAGTTCGGCAAGGAGGCCTTCCGCCTGTCGGCCATCAAGACGCCGCCGTTCTACGGTTCGGTGAAGAACTGCGGCCTGACGCTGTGCACGCTGGACGGCATCCAGGTAAACGACGATCTGCAGCCCTACGGCGAGGACGGCGCCCCCATCGAGGGTGTCTATGTCGTCGGCAACGACCAGGGCTGCTACTACGCGGGCACCTACCCGAACTTGGCCGCCGGCTTCAACGCCGGGCGCTGCGCCACCTTCGGCCGTATGGTCGGCAAGATGCTGGCCGAGAAGTAAGTTAGCGACTGCCATCTTCGAGACGCCGCGG
The DNA here is from genome assembly GCF_977072315.1 of Adlercreutzia sp. CNCM I-6215. Classification (NCBI taxonomy): domain Bacteria; kingdom Bacillati; phylum Actinomycetota; class Coriobacteriia; order Eggerthellales; family Eggerthellaceae; genus Adlercreutzia; species Adlercreutzia sp. CNCM I-6215. Next base: position 77,507 of record NZ_CDRVMA010000009.1, read on the forward strand.
CACCCGTTCCTCCCTGCGGGTGCCGCGGCTTTTTACGTTAGCGGCTGGCTTCGTTTTCGAAATCTTCCCGCCAAATGCCAGTTCGACCCCGAAATGGTCGATACGTTCGGAAGCTCTCTGCCATTACGGGCCTGAAGCGGCAGAAAAATGCCAGTTGAGGGCAGAAATGGCAGAAGGGACAGATGGAAGCCGGCCATTTCGGGGTCGAACTGGCATTTACTGCGAGAATTCCGAAAAGAGGGATGGGGAAGGGCCCGAAAAAGGCGACGAGTGCTTTTGCGTGGAAAATCTCGCACTTAGGCCCAGGGAAACCAAGTGGAAAAACACACGGTGCTACAATAGCCGAGTTTGAGAGTAATGTTTATCGCGCGCAAAGGAGCATCCCTTGACTCGTCCCATGACCATGGCGGAGAAGATTCTCGCCGCCCATGCGGGGCTGGATGAGGTGGAACCGGGCCAGTTGATCGAATGCGATCTGGATCTGGTGCTCGCCAACGACATCACGGCCCCCATCGCCATCAAGACCGTTCGCGAGATCACCGACAAGGTGTTCGATCCGACTAAGATCGCCCTCGTGCCCGACCACTACACCCCCAACAAGGACATCAAGTCCGCCGAGCAAGCCAAGATCGTGCGCGATTTCGTGCGCGAGCAGGGCATCACCCACTACTACGAGGTGGGCTGCATGGGCGTGGAGCACGCGCTTCTGCCGGAGCAGGGCGTCGTGGGCGCGGGCGACCTCATCATCGGCGCCGACAGCCACACCTGCACCTACGGCGCGCTGGGCGCGTTCTCCACGGGGGTGGGCTCCACCGATGCCGGCGTGGGCATGGCCACGGGCAAGGCCTGGTTCAAGGTGCCCGAGACCATCAAGTTCGTCATCGACGGCGAGCTGGCCCCCGGCGTCACCGGCAAGGACGTCATCCTGCACATCATCGGCATGATCGGCGTGGATGGCGCCCTGTACAAGGCTATGGAGTTCACGGGCAGCGCCATCGAAAGTATGCCGATGGACGAGCGCCTCTCCATTTCGAACATGGCCATCGAGGCCGGCGGCAAAGCGGGCCTCATCCCCGTGGACGATGTGACCCGCGCCTATCTGGACGAGCGCGCCGAGCGGCCCTATACCGCCTACTACTCCGATGACGATGCGCAGTTCGCCCAGGTCGTCGAAATCGACGCCGCTGACATCGTGCCGACGGTGGCCTTCCCGCACCTGCCGAGCAACACGCGCCCGGTGGCCGAGGCTCGCGACGTGAAGATCGACCAGGCCGTCATCGGCAGCTGCACCAACGGGCGCCTCGCCGACATGCGCCAGGCCGCAGCCGTGCTCGCGGGCCGCACGGTGCATCCGGACGTGCGCTGCATCGTCATCCCCGCCACTCAGAAGGTGTACCAGCAGTGCATCGCCGAGGGGCTCATGGACATCTTCATCGACGCCCACTGCGCCGTGTCCACCCCCACCTGCGGGCCGTGCCTGGGCGGCTACATGGGCATCCTCGCTGCCGGAGAGCGCGCCATCGCCACCACCAACCGCAACTTCGTCGGCCGTATGGGCGACCCCACCAGCGAGGTGTACCTCTCCTCGCCGGCCGTGGCCGCCGCTTCGGCCGTGCTCGGCCACATCGGCCTTCCGGAAGATTTGGAAGCCGTCGCGGACGCGGCGGAGTAGGAGGAAGCTCCATGAAATTCAAGGGAACCGTGCACCGCTACGGGCGCGACATCGACACTGACGTCATCATTCCCGCCCGCTATTTGAACACTTCCGATCCGGCGGAGCTGGCGAAGCATTGCCTGGAGGATCTGGACACGGAATTTGTGAACAACGTGCAGCCCGGCGACATCATCGTGGCCGATGAGAACTTCGGTTGCGGCTCATCGCGCGAGCACGCCCCCATCGCCATCAAGGCAGCCGGGGTGGACGTGGTCATCGCCAAGAGCTTCGCGCGCATCTTCTACCGCAACGCCATCAACACGGGGTTGGCCATTATGGAATGCCCCGAGGCCGTGGACGCCATCAGCAACGGCGATGTTGTGAGCGTGGATGCCGATGCGGGCACCATCACCGACGAGACCACGGGCGAGACCTTCACGGCCCAGCCCTTCCCGCCGTTCCTCATGGAGATCATCAACGCGGGAGGCCTCGTGCCCCGCTGGCAGAAGAAGCTCGGAAAGGACGCGTAGCATGACGACTACCTACAAGATTTGCCTGCTTGCCGGCGACGGCATCGGGCCGGAGATCATTGCCGAGGGCGTGAAGGTGCTGGACGCCGTGGGTGCGAAGTACGACACCGCCTTCGAGTACACCGACGCGCTCATCGGCGGTGCGGCCATCGATGCGACAGGCGAGCCCTTGCCGACGGCGACGCTGGATGCGGCCCGCGCCTCCGACGCGGTGCTGCTGGCTGCCGTGGGCGGCCCTAAGTGGGACACCACCGATCCTGCCGCCCCGCGCCCGGAGCAGGGGCTCTTGGGCATCCGTAAGGAGCTGGGCCTGTACACCAACCTGCGTCCCGTGCAGATCTTCAACGCTCTGGCCGACGCCTCCACGCTGCGCCCGGAGATCGTCGACGGCGTGGACATGATGATCGTCCGCGAGCTCACCGGTGGCTTGTACTTCGGTCGCCGCGAGCGCTTCTACGACGAGCCGGCCGCCGGCGTGAACGGAGCGCCGGGCCAGCGCGCCTACGACACGCTGGAGTACTCCGAGTACGAGATCGAGCGCATCGCCCGCCAGGCCTTCGAAATCGCCCGCAAGCGCCGCGGCAAGGTGACGAGTGTGGACAAGGCCAACGTGCTGGAGACGAGCCGCCTGTGGCGCGAGATCGTGCATCGCGTGCACGACGCGGACTACGCCGATGTGGAGCTGGAGGACCTGCTGGTGGACAACACGGCCATGCAGCTCATCAACCGTCCCGCCGATTTCGACGTGGTGGTGACCGAGAACATGTTCGGTGACATTCTCTCTGACGAGGCCGCCCAGATCACGGGCTCGCTGGGCATGCTCGCCAGCGCTTCTTTGGGCGACGGCGTGGCCCTGTACGAGCCGAGCCACGGCAGCGCGCCGGACATCGCCGGGCGCGGTATCGCCAACCCGCTGGCACAGATCCTTTCCGTGGAGATGATGCTGCGCTACAGCTTCGGCATGGGCGAGGCCGCCGACGACATCCGCCGCGCCGTCACCGAGGTGCTGGACGCCGGTTGGCGCACCGGCGACATCAAGGACGCCGAGACCCCGGTCGACAAGGTTGTGGGCACCGCGAAGATGGGCGACTTGGTGGTCGAGCATCTGTAGCGCCTCGCCCGTTTCGTCGGCCTGTCGGCTCGCCGCCATCGCCGCTGGGATTAAACTTGCAAAACCATTGGGAAAGGGCGGCCTGCGGGGTCGTCCTTTCTGCGTTACAATACCCGAAGTTTCACTTACCAGGGCCGCAAAGCCCCGTCGACGAAAAAGGATATCACCATGGCCATTAACGCTCCCGAGGGGACTCGCGATCTTCTGCCTGACGAGGCGCTGTTCTGGAATCAGTTCAAGCAGACGGCGGCCGAGGTGTTCGGCGCCTACGGGTATTTGCCCATCGAGACGCCCATCATGGAGCAGACCGAGCTCTTCGTCCGCGGCATCGGCGAAGCGACCGATGTGGTGTCCAAGGAGATGTTCACGGCCATTTCCGGTGAGAATCTGCGTCGCTGGGTGGAAGAGGGGAAGGCCCCGAAGGCGAAGAGCCGCCTGTCCTTGCGCCCCGAGGGCACGGCCGGTGTGGTGCGCGCCGTAGTGCAGCACGATTTGGTGCCGCAGGGCGCGGCCCCGGCGAAGCTCATGTACGCAGGCCCGATGTTCCGCGCCGAGCGCCCGCAGAAGGGGCGTCAGCGCCAGTTCAATCAGGTGGGTGTGGAGTGCCTGGGCGCCGAGGAGCCTACGATCGATGCCGAGGCCATCATCATGCTCATGCGCTTTTACGAGAAGGTGGGCATCCCGCGCGATTCCATGCGCCTTCTGTTGAACTCCATGGGCTGCGAGCAGTGCCGTCCGGCCTACCGCGAGCTCGTGCGCGCCTACATGGACGAGCACGCCGACGAGCTGTGCGACACCTGCATGACGCGCGCCGAGGTGAATCCGCTGAGGGCGTTCGACTGCAAGAATCCCCAGTGCGCGGCCATTATGGCTGACGCGCCGAAGATCACCGACCACTTGTGCGACGAGTGCCGCGAGCACTACGATGCGGTGAAGGTTCTGCTCGATGGCGCCGGGGTTGTCTACGAGGAGGACTACAAGCTCGTGCGCGGCCTGGATTACTACACCCGTACGGTGTTCGAGGTGCAGGTGGACAACGGCATGGGCGCCCAGAACGCCATCGGTGGCGGCGGGCGCTACGACAAGCTGGCCGAGGAGGTGGGGGGCCGTCCCACGCCCGGTCTCGGGTTCGCGCTCGGCTTCGAGCGCTGCGTGCTGGCCCTGGAGGCGGCCGGCGTGGAGTTCCCGCGAGCCCAGAAGTGTGATCTGTTCGTGGCCTGCGTCGACGACTCCGTGCGCGCCCGGGCCTTCGTGCTCGTGCAGGAGTGCCGCGATGCCGGCTTCACGACCGAGATGGATCACCAGAAGCGCTCGCTGAAGAGCCAGTTCAAGCTGGCCGACAAGCTGGGCGCGACCCGCGTGGCCGTCCTCGGTCCCGACGAGCTGGCCGAAGGCGTTGTGACGCTGCGTGACATGGCCACTCATGCCGAGGCCAAGGTGCGCCTGGAAGAAGTCGTCGGCGAGCTGGGCCGGGCGATTCTGTAGAAGCGGTATTTCGGGCGATCGCGCCACAAAATGTAGAGCCGCTGGCGGGGTTGGCGTACCGTGAGCTTTTATGCTCGTCTCGGCAACCATAGGTAATCCCGCAGGATGCACGTAAGCTGGTCTAAGTTGACGACAAGTATAAAGGCAAGTATACTTGTGTGACAAGTATACAGGAGGTGCGCTATGCCGCAGTTGTCTTTGTATCTGGATGAGCCGACCATGGAAATGCTGCGCGAGAAGTCGTCTCGAGCGCATCAGTCGATGTCGAGGTACGTGACGGGGCTCATTCGCGAGAGTGGGGAAGGGCGCGGCTGGCCGTCGGGCTACTGGGATAACGTCTACGGCTGTCTGAAGGATCCGACGTTCGTCGTCCCCGAGGAAGAGGGAGACCTCGACGAGATCGTTCTGTTCGCGTAAGGGGCCGTCATGTATTTCTTCGACTCCGATGTGTGCATCGAGATCATGCGGGGCCATCTGCCGCGGGCCCAGGAGATCATGCGGAAAAGCTCGCCGGATCTGTTCGGCGTGCCGGCTATCGTCGAGGCCGAGCTGCTGTACGGGGCCGAGAACAGTAACAATCCCGAAGAGGGCCGCTATTTTGTAGAGAGCCTCTTGTCGCCGCTGCACATCATTCCCTTCGATTCCCGGTGCGCCGCCTGCTACGCGCGAGTCCGGGCCGACTTGAAGCGGCGCGGTTGCATAATCGGGCCGAACGATCTGCTGATTGCCGCGACGGCCCTTGCCCATGGCGCGACGCTCGTTTCGAACAACACGAGGGTGTTCCGGCGTGTCGAGGGATTGCTTCTGGAGTTGTGGGCGGAGGTAGACTTTTAAGGTCGCAGTGAAGAAAATCTTCAGGCCCGTGGTTTTCTTTCGGGTATTTGACGGGTTGGGTGTTGGCGCAGGGCCTTCCTGTATAGTGTCACGAAACCTTCTACGGGGCCAAAGGGGCCCCAGGACGAGGTCGCCGCGCGGTGCGCTGCGGCCGACAAAGAGAGGATGAGTTACGTGGCACAATCTGGTTTGGATTCGCTGCTTGAGGCGTTGCGCCAGTCGGGTATGAACACCGATGGCGTGGGCTCGGGCGCCGGCGCGTCGGATTCGGCGTCGTCCGGGCCGCAGACGCCGGGCTCCGGTTCCGGCTCGGGCTCTGGCTCGGGCGCCGGCGCGGGAGCGTCGGGCTCGCGCGGCGGTGTGGGCGGCTTCGGCGGCTTTCCCTTCGGAGGCTTCGGCGGGTTCGGCGGCGCGGGTCATGGCGGCGGCCGCGGCCATGGCGGCTCCGGCTCCGGTGACGGCGGTGATGGCGGCCATGGTGGCCCTACGGTCGATTTCGAGTTCCTCGCCAACGACTTCCATTTGCCGTCGAAGAAGTGGCTGGTGCTCATCATCGTGCTGGCGCTGCTCGTCATCGCCGGTGCCTACTGGTGGTTCCATCCGGCCATCAACATTCACTCCACGGACTTCTGGGGTTTCGTCTTCATCGTTATCCTGCTGCCGCTGTTCCTCGTTTTCTGGATGCGCTCCAAGCAGTACAAGACGGGCACCAAGGAAGTGACGAAAAACGAGGGCAAGGCGAAGACCTTCCGCATTCTGTCCTTCGTGCCCGTGGCCGTGGTGGCGCTCGTGGCCATTGGCGCCCTTATGTCCATGGCGATCTTCCCGGGCAATGCCGAGAAGTACTCCAACGTGCTGAAGACCGACACGCTGGAGTTTGCCCAGGACATCAAGGAAGTGAACTACTCGGAGATTCCCGTCATCGACCGCGATTCCGCCATTTTGCTGGGCAACCGCGAGATGGGCTCCATCCCCGAGTACGTCAGCCAGTTCGAGGTGTCGAACCTGTACTCGCAGATCAACTACCAGGGCACGCCGGTGCGCGTGAGCCCCTTGGGCTACGCTGACCTGTTCAAGTGGTTCACCAACCGCGAGGGCGGCATCCCGGCCTACGCGCTCGTGAACATGACCACCCAGGACGCCGAGATCGTGCGTCTGGGCGACTCGCCGATCCACTATTCGCAGTCCGAGCCGCTCGTGCGCAACATCGACCGCCACGTGCAGCTTTCCTATCCCTTCTACATGTTCGGCGAGAAGTCCTTCGAAATTGACGAGGACGGCCACCCCTGGTGGATCTGTCCCGTGAAGGACTTCACCATTGGCCTCTTCGGCGGCGAGACCATCAGCCGTGTGGTGCTGTGCGACGCCACCACCGGCGAGACTCAGGATCTCGCTGTGGCCGATTGCCCCGAGTGGGTCGACCGCGTGTTCCCCGCCGAGCTGCTCATCCAGCAGTACAACTGGTGGGGCGCCTACAACAACGGCTGGCTGAACTCGTTCCTCGGTCAGGAGGGCGTGGTGCGCACGACGCCCGGCACCGATGGCACGCTCGGCTACAACTACATCGCCAAGGACGACGACGTGTGGGTCTACACCGGCGTCACCTCGGCCACGGCCGACAATTCCATCATCGGCTTCGTGCTGGTGAACCAGCGCACCCAGGAGTCGCACTTCTACAGCGTCTCGGGCGCCACGGAGGACTCGGCCATGCAGTCCGCCGAGGGCCAGGTGCAGAACTTGCGCTACACCTCCACGTTCCCGCTGCTCATCAACGTGTCGAACCAGCCGACCTACTTCATGGCCCTGAAGGACGGCGCGGGCCTGGTGAAGAAGTTCGCCATGATCGACATCCAGCGCTACCAGAACGTGGCCGTGGGCGATACGGTGGCCGACACCCAGAAGGCCTACGAGGCGCTGCTCGCCACCAACGGTGTCGTGGCTGAGAGCGGAGACGGCGCGACCGACGTAGTGACGGTGAAGGGCACCATCCGCTCGATGAACCAGGCGGTCATCGAGGGCAACACCCACTTCTACCTGACCGTGGAAGGGGAGGACGGTTCCATCTTCGACTTCGCGCTGCCGGGGCTGTTGGACATCGTCGGCTACAAGGTGGGCGACGAGATCAACTTCACCTACGTGGAAGCTGCCGGTTCCAACGTGAGCCCGGCCTACGAGATCCTGGGCGAGGGCGGCAAGGCTCCGGCGACCGAGGATGCTGCGGGCAGCGGCGCGCCGGCTGGAGACGAGAACGCCTCCGGCGAGCCCGAGGACGACGTGGTGCAGCAGGACGGCGCCGCCCAGACGCCTGCCGACGTCGCCTCTGGCGAGGATACCGAGAAAGTGGCCTAGGGGCGCTTCGGGGCCAACGTAATTCTCAAGGTTTAAAGCGAGCGGGAGCAATCTCGCTCGCTTTTTGTTTTCCCAGGTCAACGTAAAGGTTTATAGGAGGGTTTAAAGCTTTAAACTTCTTTTTTCCGCTTGGTCGATGCGTGGATTTGCCGGGGCGTCCATAGTGCGTGGTGCAGCGAGGGAGCTGCGGCGGCGAAGCGAAAAGCTTCTCCGCAAACCAACGCAGCACGGACGCTGCAACCGAGCTTTCAGAGAAGCTCGGCATCACGAGTGAGGGAAAGGGACCCATCATGACTAACGGAATGAATGTTTCTCGCCGCGACCTGTTCAAGTTCGGTGGCCTGGCCGCTATCACCGCTGCCGGCGCCGGCGCGCTTGCCGGATGCGCCCCCCAGCAGAAGATGGCGAGCACGGGCGCTGCCGCCGAGGATGGCTCTACCTACGTGGGCCCGAGCTTTTTGCAGAAACCGGCCGAGATCACCGAGTTCGACGAAGAGCACACCTACGATGTCGTGGTCGTCGGCGCGGGCGAGTCGGGGCTTTCCGCCATGCACGCCGCGCTCGAGGCGGGCGCCACGGTGGGCGCGCTGCAGAGTCTGTCCATCGTGCAGACCGCCGGCAACATGGGCGCTTCCATCGACCTGACGAAGACGAACGAGGCCGGCATCAAGGCGGTGCTGTCCTTCATCAACTACAAGAGCGACTACCGCGCCAACCTGGGCCAGGTAGAGACCTGGGCCCGCAACTCCCAGGAGGCGCTGGCCTGGTGGGCCGAGGCTGCGGCCAAGGGCGGCAGCGAGTCGAAGCCCTACGACTACACGGTGAACTGCAACGGGCATGAGGTGTTCTTCCATGCCAACACCTACTTCCATGACGAGGGCCATCAGAAGGGCGCGCTCGTCATCGGCGACGCCGTGCAGGCCGAGGGCGCCGAGATCTTCTTCGAGACCCCCTGCGTGCAGTTGCTCGTGGAGGACGGCCGCGTGGCGGGTGCCATCGGCGAGACCAAGGACGGCGCTCACGTGCTGCTGCGTGCCAACAAGGGCGTCATCATGGCCGCCGGCGACTATGTGGGCGATTCCGAGATGCTGTACTATTACACCCCCGACGCGAAGGGCCTGCATCAGGCCGTCGACTTCCGCAACGGCACGGGCCTGAAGGCCGCCATGTGGGCCGGCGCCCAGATGTGCCCCGCCTCTCACACCAAGATGGTGCACGGCGAGGGCCCGAAGGTGCGCTTCGAGATGCCGTATTTGTTCCTCGACCGTCACGGCAAGCGCTTCATGGACGAGGGTTGCTGCCGCATGGGCTATCTGAACGAGTTCACCAACAAGTACCTGGCCGAAGTCGATTTCGCCGAGTCCACGGCCGCCAAGTTCTTCTCCATCGTGCCCACGAACTGGGAGGAGCACTACGATGCCTGGAAGGACTTCTCCGACATCTCCATCCACAACGCCTACCGCAACGTCGATCCCGAAGCCTGGATCAAGGGCGACACGCTGGAGGAGCTGGCCGAGGGCATGATCGCCTACGCCGACGAGGAGGGCTGGGCCCACGACTACACCGTGGAGGCCATCGTCGAGTCCATCAACCGCTACAACGAGCTGGTGGCCGCCGGCAACGGCGATGAGGACTTCGGCAAGCGCGACGAGTACATGGTGCCCATCGAGGCCCCCTGCTACGCGGTGCCGCGCGGCGCGAACAACATCGATGCCCTGGTGGACGGCCTGTGGTGTGATGGCAACTTCCAGTGCCTGGACGTCGACATGAAGCCGATCGAGGGCCTGTTCGCCGTCGGAAACGCTTCCGGTCCCTTCTTCGGCAACAGCAACTACCCCATGGACATCGAGGGCCTGTCGGTGGGCCGCGCCATCACCACCGGCTTCGCCACGGGCCGCTACGTCGCCGGCCTGTAGACTCGCTAACGGCGCTTTCTTGCCCTCCCTCTGAGCCGACGCCCCTCACCGGGCGTCGGCTTTGCCGTATAATGCCGAATGAGGGAAAGGAGCCTATGGCCGAATCGATGACTGAGGCGGAAGATCGCCGGGCGCTCTTGCGGGGCGGCCGGCGCTATATTTGCGCCTACGGATGCGCCCGGGCCTGGGCGACGCTGACATTCACCGGCGCGACGGGCGCGGGTGTGCTGGGCGCGCCGCCGAGCGGCTTCGATCCGCACCTCACCTTCGACGTCGCTTTCATCGCCATTAGCGTCCTGCTGGTGCTGCTGTTCCGACGGCTCGTGCCGCTGAACGAGAATCGCACGGTGAAGGCGGTCTCCTTCGGCTGCATGGTCGCCGCGTCGCTGCTGTGCGTGTTGGCCGCGTGGGTGCCGGGAGCGGCCTTGGGGCTTACGGTCGCAGGCTCGCTGGCGGCGGGCGTGGGCTACGGGCTCTTCTTGCTTCTGGCCGCCGAGGTGCTGGCTACCTTCAGCTTGCTGCGCATCTTCCTGTTCCTATCGGGCGCGATGCTTTTGGGCTCGGTCATCACGTTCTTCTGCGAGGGGCTTGGGGGCATCCAGGCCCAGGCCGTGCTCGTACTTTTGCCCTTGCTGGCGGCGCTGTACCTGTGCGGTGCCTACGAGCACGTGCCTGCGGCGGATCGCCCCAAGCACGGCGTGCCGAAGTTCTCCTACCCGTGGAAGCTGTTCGTGTTGTACGGCCTGTATGCCTTTGCTTACGGTATGCGGGCAAACCAGTTGGTGGCGGGCGCGGGACGCCACTCGTCGGTCTCGACGTTCATTCTCATGGCGGTGCTGTTCGCCACGGCCTATTTCGCATCGAAGCGATTCAATATCGGGCTTCTGTACCGGTCGCCCGTGGTGCTCATGGTGTGCGGCTTTCTGCTGGTACCGGCCGAGAGCCTGCTGGGCACGGCGGCATCCAGCTATCTCATCGCCATCAGCTACTCGCTCATGTCCTTCCTCGTGATGTTTCTGCTCTTCGACATTGCCAAGCGTCTGGGCGTGGCCATTGTGGCGTTCATGGCCATCAAGAACGCCGAGCAGCTGTTGCAGATGGCCGGCGGCGGCGCCACCGACGCGCTGGGAATGCTCGGCCTGCCCGCAGCCACCGAGGCGCTCGCGGTGACGGTCGCTGTGTCGGTGCTCATTTTGGCGGCCACGGTGCTGCTGTTCTCGGAGAAAGAGCTGGCGAGCAAGTGGGGCGTGGACATTCTGGAAGAGGGCGGTCTTATCGAGCGCACGGCCGAGGAAGAGCGCGTGGGCCAGCGGGTGGAGGAGCTGTCGGCCACCTACCGGCTGAGCCCCCGCGAACAGGAGGTGCTGGCGCTTCTGGCCGAGGGGAAGACCGGACGCGTCATCCAGCAGGAGCTGTTCATCGCCGAGGGTGCCTTCAAAGCGCACACGCGCCATATTTACGAGAAGATGGGCATCAATTCCCGCAAGGAGCTCTTCGAGCTGCTGGGCGTGCCCTCGTAGCGCACCCCTAAGGCGCCCATAGCGCATCCAAAGAATGCCATTCGGGCATGCCGCTCGCGCGGGTTTTTTGAAGAGGGGAGAAAAACCCGTTGACACGGGCGGGATTCGCTCTAGAATAGACGAGCTGCCCAAAGGTGGGCAGTGCAACGAACAGATATGTTCCGCTACTTAAGACAGCAGGTACCGAGTCTGCAACCGCCTGCGGGGCGTTCCGAAAGGGGCGACACCCGGCGCAACGGCTCGGTTTAATCGCGCAAGCGGCCCGCCGAGGTGGTCGACAGATTCGCTTCCGTGAATACGTGCGGCCTCCGTCTTATGGGCGGGGGCCGTTTTCGCTTCTCAGGCTTGCGGCCCACCCACCAAGGTGCGGAACCCGGATAAGCTTGAGAAGGAGGTGTACGTACAACATGCCCAACGCTCAGAACAAGGAGATGCTCGCCAGCATCAAGGAGGATCTCGACGGCGTTTCCGCCATGTGGGTCGTGGATTACCGCGGTCTTACCGTGAAGGAGATGCAGCAGCTGCGCCGCGACATTCGCGAGACCGGCTCGGTGCTGAAGGTCTACAAGAACACGCTGGTTCACCTGGCGCTTGCCGAGGCCGAACTGCCGACGCTCGACGATATGCTCGCCGGCCCCAGCGCGTTCGTGTTCTCCGGCAACGACGTGGCCGCATCGGCTAAGGCCCTGAAGACCTTCGCCAAGGCCAACGAGAACCTTGAGATCAAGGGCGGCCTGATGGAAGGCGCTGCCGTGTCGGCCGCAGAGGTGGAGGCTATCGCTTCTCTGCCCTCTCGCGAGCAGCTCATGGCTCAGATCGCCGGTGCCATCTCCGGCGTCGCTCGCGGTCTGGCTACCACCATCAACGGTGTGCCGCGCGGTTTGGCCCAGGTCGTCAAGGCCGTGGCCGAGCAGAAGGAAGCTGCCTAACAGCTCGGGCGGCCTGAGATGGGCCGCGTAACGCAAAAAGAAATGACGGTCGGCGCAAAGAGGTGCCGGCCCCCTTTGAAAGGAAACTAACATGGCTGTTACTCGTGAAGAGATCATTGAGGCTTTGAAGGAGATGTCCCTGCTCGAGGCTTCCGAGCTCGTGAAGGACATCGAGGAGACCTTTGGCGTGTCCGCCGCCGCTCCGGTGGCCGTGGCCGCCGCCGCTCCGGCTGAGGGTGGCGCTGCCGCCGAGGAGAAGTCCGACTTCGACGTCGTGCTCGAGGGCTTCGGCGACAACAAGATCGCCGTCATCAAGGTTGTCCGCGAGATCACCGGCCTGGGCCTGAAGGAGGCCAAGGAGGTCGTCGAGGGCGCTCCGAAGGCTGTCGCCGAGGGCGTGAACAAGGAGAAGGCCGAGGAGATCAAGGGCAAGCTGGAAGAGGCCGGCGCCGCTGTGACCCTGAAGTAAATTCGCTTTCGCGAAGACTTCTCCCAACCATCACGGTTGAACACAAGGACCCCGCTTACGAGAGGGGTCCTTTTTTGTCTTCGGAGGATTGCCGGCTCTCGGTCGGCTTAGCCCAGCCATTCTACGAGGGATGTGATGTCGCGCTGGGTTTGGGCGAGGCCGTCCTTGTAGGATTTTCACGAGGGCATCGTAGTCGGTGGTCTTGTTGGTGACTTCCATCTTGTCGGGATAGAAGATCCAGGCGGCGCCCGTCTTCTCCGGGCCTTCGTACTGTGGGGTGAAACCGTGACTGGTGGCGGTGTTAACGATAAGAAGCACCTTATCCTTGTATTTGGACAGCGGCACGTCGGTGTCGCCTTAGACTCTAACGCTGAAATCATAGATGCTCATGAGGGTTCCGAGTCTTTCATTTGCTGGCGTTCGCGTACGGGTGGTCCGTGAACGCAATGGATGGACATTGCGAACAATAGCGAATGACCGAGCCTTGATATTTGGAAATGGTTAGTCGTGCTTATTTGTTGGCATTAGAAGCGAGCGAGGGCATTTGGGAGATAGTAGTACGGTGCTCTAAATATTGCGTTCGCCTCGTCGCTGCCTTCGCTCGCGCCATCAGATGGTCGCATTGACGGCAACTTCACTATAGCTAAATAACAAAAAACCCAGGTCAAAACTGGACTCATCCAAAAGAACTAGTCCCAAAACCCGCAAACGTCTGAATAGATGAGGACAAGTATAGCCCCGCGTTCTATCTTGCGGATTGTCGGCGCTTGCAAACCGGGATGTTTGCAAGAACGCTTTATCCCGTAGAGAGAAAAGGGGAACTATGTCTAATACGGAGAAGAGATTGTCAGATTTGTCTCGAAGGGGCTTCATTGGCGCGTGTGCCGCCACGGTTGCTGCCTTGGGCGCTACAAGCCTAGGGTGCTCCGAAAACAACGTCCGAATGGCAGAGACAGGAGAGTTGGAAGAAGTTGAACCGGAGTGGAAGCCAGTAGTGTGCTGGGCGCATTGCGGCGGCAAATGTGGACTCAAAGCCTATGTGAAAGACGGCACCGTCCTCAGGCTTAAAACTGACGACACCCACGACGATTCTTTCAATCATCCTCAGCACCGCGCCTGCTTGCGTGGCCGCTCGAGAAAGTTTGACGTGTTCTCGAAGGACCGCGTTCGCTTCCCTATGAAGCGGAAGCACTGGCAGCCGGGTGGCGGCGATAACGTCAACGGTGACCTACGTGGCATTGACGAGTGGGAGCGCATCTCGTGGGACGAAGCTCTCGATATGGTGGCAGACGAAATAACGCGCATCAAGGAAACCTATGGAAACCGTGCCATTCTCGGAAGCGGTCAACAGCCCACGAACCGTACTTATGTTGATTATGAAATGTACATCGATTTTCCTGACTTCTTCATCAAGGGGCTGGAATTCTTCAATGTGCTGAATCTTTACGGCGGTCAAGTGTCCCATTACGGCACGGGCTCGGCGGGCTCTTTCCAGAACGTTCCCGAACTGGTGGGTTTTGGAACAGCTAATGCTGGTGGCGGCATCGACATGCTTAATGATCGACTTGACGCACGCAACTGCGAATACGCGGTCATGGTTGGCGTGAACCCTGCTTGGAGCTCTGACGGCACAACCTTGTGGGCGAATTTCGTGCCCATGAGAGACGCCGGATGCAAGTTTTACTGCATCGACCCCATGCATACGGACACGGCAGAGGTCTTGGATGCGGAATGGGTGCCCATTCGCCCTGGCACTGATATCGCGTTTCTCATGGCGTGCGCCTACGTGATGATCACCGAGGATGATCCCAAGAGTAATCCGCTTATTGATTGGGACGTGGTCAATCGCTGCTCCATCGGCTTCGATGCCGAATCCATGCCGGAGGGCGCCGACACCGAGAGGAACTTCAAAGACCATATTCTGGGAATCTATGACGGTTGTGCCAAAAATCCCGAGTGGGCAGAGGAGATTTGCGGCGTTCCTGCAGGCAAGATTCGAGAGATTGCCTATGTGCTGGGTATGGAAAACAAGACGGCCCTGCTTTGTGGATGGGGTCCGGGGCGCTGCAACGACGTAGATAACCTTCCTCAGATTCTTATGGCAGTGGGGTGCGTGCTCGGTGGACATTTCGGCAAGTCGGGCCATATGACCGGCAGCAGCTTGCGCGACACCTCGGCAAGTGGCGGCAATGCGCTCATCAACCCGGGCTGGAGAAAGTTGCCATGCGTGCCCGACCCCGTTGATGATTGCATTCAGGATCCGCTGCTGTGGCCCGCGATTCTGGAGGATCGCTACGTGTACAACGGCCTTGGCCAATTTCTCGAAGGCGAAGAGCGCGAGATTGATGTTCGCTGTATCTACAACTATTCGCTCAATATGCTCAGCCGTACGGAAGACCAGATAAAGGGTATCGAGGCCTACCGAAAGATGGATTTTGTGGTGACCCATGCGCTTACGTTCAATCCGAACGCCCAGTACTCCGATATCGTACTTCCCGTGTGCTCGCCCTGGGAGCTGCCGCCCCAGTTGGGTATGTTCACGGGGCGAGAGGCGGCTTTCTTGGGCGATAAGGTGTGTGATCCGCTCTGGGAGTCGAAGTCGGTCACGTGGATTGGACGCGAACTCCTCGCGCGCTGGGGCATCGACCCCGATTTGGCCTATCCGTACTCCGACGAGCAGCAATCGTTCTATCAGATTTCCGGGACGCAGATTATTGAAGACGACGGAAAGACCTTCTCGCCCCTTGTTACCTTTACCGCAGAGGACATCGCAGCCCTCGGCGTGGAAGGTGAGCCCCAAGAAGGTAAGATTTCCTACCGGGACGCGCTAAAGCAGGGCGTGATAACCGTACCCCGTTCTGAATCTGACAATCACGGGCACATCGCATACGAGGCGTTCCGAACTGCTCCCGAGAAAAATCCCCTCGCGAGCGAAAGCGGCAAGATGGAACTGTACTGTCGTCGCCTGGAAGAGCAAACCTCTCGCGCAGGATGGGGCGTCGTGTCCCCCGTGCCCGAATACGTCGATGATCAGAAGTTCGGCTATAAGGCGACATTTGCGAACTACGAGGCACGCGAAAAAGGCCCGTATCCCTTCCAGCTCTTCAATCCTCACTACCCCCGTACAGCGCACGCTCACTTCGATAACGTCTTGGAGCTTCGCGAGGCATTCAAACGCCCGCTGTTCATAAGTCTGGAAGATGCCGAGTCGTTAGGCATTGAGACCGGCGACACGGTTCTCGTTGAGAACGATTACGGTCGGGTGGTGCGTCAGGCTTGTGTGACCAACCGCATCATGCCTGGCGTGGTTGGGCTACCCCATGGAGGATGGTTTGAGATGGACGAGCAAGGAAACGATCTAGGCGGATCCGGCGCCACGCTGTGCGGCTCGGTGACGGGCGGCACGGGCGTCTCGGGATACAACACCCAGATTTGCTCGGTGACCAAGGTGGATGGCAGCCCTGAAGATTGGGAGCGTCCTGTGGCGATGCCCGAATGCCAGAAAGACGAGGAGGAGTAACGATGGGACGTATGGGATTTTACTTCGACGCAGTCAATTGCATTGGTTGCCGAACCTGTCAGATTGCCTGCAAGGACAAGAATGCTCTTCCGGTGGGAATGTTGTTCCGCCGTGTGGTGACGGTAGAAGCGGGACGCTTCCCCGAGGGGTCATTCTTCCACATTTCCGAAGGCTGCAATCACTGCGAAGACCCTGCGTGTGTGAGCAACTGCCCTTCGGGAGCTTGCGCGAAGAACGAGCAGGGACTGGTAACTATCGATGAAGAGGTATGCATTGGTTGTCGGTCTTGCGTAATGTCGTGCCCCTATGGCCAACCCCAATATGACGCGGAGGCAAGTGTGAGCCGTAAGTGCGACGGTTGTTCGGATTTAACTGCCGCTGGAGGGAACCCCGTCTGTGTCGATTCTTGCCTGATGCGCTGCTTGGAGTTCGGCGATTTGGACGATCTGCGCGCTCTTCATGGCGAAGGCTTGGTGTCGGAGATTCCGGTGCTGCCCTCCGCTAGCGAGACGAACCCTTCGCTGCTTATAAACCCGCGTGCCTGTGCTCTTGAAGAAGAATTCACTGTTCAGAGCGTCTATTAAGAGAATCGCCAGCGTTCGTCTATAGGGATGCTTGCTGGAAAGATGCGATTTGAAAAGCCGCGAAGGCGAGTGTTCGCGAAATGAGCGTGCGAGATGGAAGGCGATTGCAATTGTGCGCGGTCGCCTTCCATATGCTGAAGTTTTCAAATCTGAAAATGTTCGGAGAACTGTCTACCGAGCCGAAGGAAAGGAAAGGCCAATGAGCACAGACGTAAGCGTATTTGATCGACAAAAGGCGGCTGCCTTCGGTTTGGTGCTGAAGGTGTTACAGAGCGTATTCGGCGCAGAGCCCAGTGTTGGACAGGTCAATGCGTTGCGCGAAGATACCTTCCAGGAAGCTCTTGCCCTTCTTGGGTTGGGAGGCAACGAGGCTATTGCCTGCGCTATGGACCAGTTTTTGACAGATGAGAATGACTTCCAGCGCATCGGGGAGGGATACTATCGCTTATTCGTAAGCCCTTCGCTCGAGGTTTCTCCCTGGGAATCCACGTATGTTGGCAACCCTCAGCTCCTCTTTCAGGAAAGTACCCTCGATGTTCGCAATTTCTATAAGTCACTTGGCTATGTAGCCGATAAGTTTCAACAGGTGGCCGATGACCATATCGCCATCGAGCTTGGCTTTCTTTCCGCCCTCTGTCTAAGAGCCGCCTTAGCCGACGAAGAGGAGGAGGGCCGTGCTCTCGTTGCAGATGCGGCCCGTTTTGCCGATGAGCACCTTGCCCGCTGGACTCCCATTTTTTCGAAGTCGCTGCAGGAGCGGGACAAAACGGGGTATTATGCTAATTGGGCGAAGGGGCTGGAGGCATGTCTCCTCGTCCTGAAGGAGTGTGCGTAGCCGGCGATACTTTGGAGGTGCTGGCAAATTGGCGAGAGGCGCGGCATCTACAAAGAGCATGGGCGGTTTGTTTGCGGCTTTGTCGGACGAGGGGAAGAAGTGGCCCGGCATTCATTGCTTCGCCCTGGCGTTTTATATGGCTTGGTACCATATGACGTTTTTCGGGGAGTCGTGGATTCGCTTCAATGCGGCGGGTCCCGTAGAGCGCATCTTTCTCTTCGTGGCTCCCTCTCTGACTCTTGTGGCAGCTTTCGTAGCAGCGGCGTTCCTTCCTCGTCGAACGTTGAGGGTTCTTTCGCTTCCGCTGGCTATTTCCGGCTTCGCTCTTGTTGCGACTGCGGGATCGCTGCTCATGCTGTTCTCCGTAGGGTTTTTGACCCCCTTCTTCTTCGGCCTCGGCTCATGCGTTTCGGCTGCGGGAATGGCTCCACTTGCCGTGAGGATTGGTCTTGATCTTGCTGAAGAGGGGCCCAAGCGTGCGTTTCTCTTTATCTCGGCATCGTCGGTTCTCTCAATGCTTATTTGGTTTGTGGTTTCGTGCGTCACTCTGATATCAGCAGGGCTCGTGTTGGCTTTGCTCCCGATGACAACGACGGCGCTGGTGCTCACTGGCCCTTATAGAAAGGGAGGGAAGCGAGCTGACGAGGCTGAGGAAGGCGAGAGGGGACTGCGCGTGTCGCTTGTCGATTTCTGGCGGTTCTTCTCGGCGTTCTTCGTGTTTGCGGCTGTGGCTGGCATGGGGCGTGTGCTGTTCCTAGACGCCTCTCAGGAGGGTTATCTCCATTCGATGATGTTCCTCGCCCTGGTTTCCTGCTTGTCGCTTATGCTGCTGGCAGTTAAGGGTCTCTCGGTATCCATGCTACGTGGAGTTTACTATTTGGTTGTGGTCAGCTGCGTTTTTGCGTTACTTCTGGTGTTTGCGGTCGGGGTAGACGCTCATTGGATGTTCGAACTGACTAATGCGCTCTACCTGGTTCTCGATGTTTTGTCATGGTGCCTCATTGCCGCGGCTGCCTTCGTGGGTCGAAAGCGGGCACTTTGTATCGTTGCGTTTGGCCGCGCCGCATTTTTGGCGGGGTCGATAGCGGGGTATTTGCTCGGTGCAGGCTATCTAAAGTCGATTTACAGCTTCCAAGGGGGCGAATATCTTTGGGTTGCTCTTGTTCTAGTCGTGGTGTGTTGCGCGACGGTAGTTCTCTCGGGGGGAAACCTTGTGGAGCTGACCCAGGTATCGATTCAGGAAGCCCCTGAGGTAACTGATCGCTCTGCGTTTGATCTTCAGCAAGCCAGAGAAGAGTATCTCAACCACAAATGCGAGCGCATTGCGGCGCAGTATCACTTGCCTCCACGCACAGCTGAGGTATTGGGAATGCTGGCTGCGGGACGTGGGAACAAAGAAATCGCGGAAGAGCTTTGTATGGGGCTGAACACCGTGCGGACCCATGTACAGAACATCTACCAAAAACTTGATGTCCATAGCCGCAGTGACTTAGCTTCGTTCATTGAGCAATATTAAAAGGTCGTTCGTTCTACCCCTAGGATGGCGTCTTCTCGGCTTCCGAAAGAGCACCTGGCGATTTGCCTGTACTCTCCTTTGCGGGGTGCTCTTGCTTTATAGGCGGTTTAGCCGAGCCACTCGATGAGGGAGCCGATATCGCGTTTGGCCTGGGCGAGGCCGGTCTCGTAGGAGCGGACGAGGGCGTCGTAGTCGGTGGTCTTGTTGGTGACGTCCATGGTGTCGGGGTAGAAGACCCAGGCGGCGGCCGCCTCTTCCAGGTGCTCTATCTCGTCGCAGAGCTCGTTGTAGGGCTGCCAGCGCGCGATGGTGCGCTCGGCCACGATGGGATGCGCGCGGAAGGCGGCGCGGAAGAGCGCTTGGGCGGCGCGGCTCATGGGGCGCTTGCGATAACCGCGCGGCTGGGTGCGGATGATGCAGAAGCGCTCGTAGCCGTCGGCGCGGGCGGCATTCAGCAGGATGCCCCAGCTATCTCCCATGCCGCCGTCCATATAGGTGCGCCCATCGATGGTGGTAGGCGGCATGAAGATGGGCATGGTGGACGACGCGCGCACTTTCAGTCCCAGGTCGTGGGCGTCTTTCACATCGGCGCGGGTCCAGGCGACGGTCTCGCCGGTGTTCCAATCCATGGCCTCGATATGCATCTCGGCCGGGTTGGCGGCGAAGGTGTCCCAGTCGAAGGCCATGGGGTCGCCGGCGGCCGCGTTCTCGATCAGCTCCTCGTAAAGGTAAGGGCTGTTGAAGTAGCCGGTGCCCCGCAAGAAGCTGCCCCAGCCGCCGAAGCGCGGGTACTTCACCAGATCGACGAAGGAGGCACGGGCACGGGTGGCGTCGCGCACCAGGTAGTTCACCGTATGGCTGGATCCGGCCGAGATGCCGTAGACGCGCCCGAAGTTCAGGTTGCGCGCGAGCAGCTCCACCACCATGCCGGCAGTGTAGCTGTTGCGCATGCCGCCGCCCTCGAAGATGAGCGCCACATCGGGCTGGTTGATGGTGAGGCCGGCATATTTGGCGGGGTCGGTCATGAGGACTCCTTCGAGGCGCGAAAAAAGGGAGCCCATAAGAGCTCCCTTTCAGTATAGCTATTCGTCGCGATGTCGGGCGAGTTACTCCGCGTAGCGGAAGAGGGCGGCGACGGGTTGGTCGGTGGGCATCTGATCCTGCTCGACGATGTAGATGTGGGCGTCTTGGGCCAGTGCCGCCTGGGCGAAGGCGTCGGTGATGTCGGGCGCGGCCGGGTCGATGTAGCCGTCGTCGACTGGGTTGGGGTTCCCGTCGAAGGTGACGGTGCCGGTGTTGATGTCGAAGCCGCCGGGGAGGATTTTGCCCTTCACGAGGAACAGCGCTCCCACGCGGCGCTCGGCCAGTGCCATGCCGATGGCGTCGAAGTCGTCCGAGGCCTTGCCGTGGGCCGCATCGGCGCCGAACTTCTCGGCGGTTTCCTTGATGTTCGCATCGCGGATGCCGTCCATCACGGTCAGCGACTCTTCCAGAAGCGCCTTGCCGTCAAGACCGGCGGGATCCTTCTTGATGCCGACGGGCAGGAGGTGGCGCAGCGTGGAGAGCTTGCGGAAGGCGTGCTCGTACTCCTCGTCGCAGCACAGGATGATGGGGGTGGTGTCATCGCGCACGAGGTAGTCGTTCACGGCCTTGTTCACATAGCGGAACCAGGGCAGGGCGTCGTCCTTCTTCACCTCATTGCGGGACTGATGGTCGTGGTACTGGCCCATGTGGCCCTCCAGCGAGATGTAGTCCAGCGCGCCCTTCTCGCCCTTGCGGGCGTCGGCGGCGGTGTCGTCACTGTTGGCGAACAGCTCGCTGAAGAAGTCGTGCACTTCCTGCGGCAGCTGCTGGCGCTCCACGTGGGTGCGGTCGCCCTTCACCCAGCTGAAGCGGTCGTTGCCCAGCTCCAGCACGTAGTACTCGGTGCCGTACTGGAAGTTGCGCAGCAGGGGCTTGACGAAGTAGGTGTCGCCGGCGGCCACCATGGGCTCGGGGGCGAAGAACAGGTTGTACACGTAGATGTCGTCGTTGTTCATGAGGAAGCCCAGACCCTCGCCGGCATGCAGCCAAAGCGGCATGTCCGGATGCTCGAGCAGGTAGTCGGCCTTCTCGACGATGCCCTTATAGGCATCTTTGTCGTAGGTTTCGGCGAGCGTGCGCTCGGCATCCTTCATCAGATCCTTGAACATGTCGCGATCCCAGATATCGCGGCGCTCCTCGCGCTCGGTGTGGTGCACGGGAATATAGAGCGACACGACGGGCGCGGTCACATCAGCGAGGATGGCCGGATCGAACTTTTCCATCACGTGAATGCTATCGGCGGTCTTCCGCAAGGTCTCCTTCTCGTCTTTCATGACGAACCTCCAAAGTGGTCGGGAACACAAAGTGCGCGCAGCAGTGTCGCCGCGCCGTTGACGTTGGAAGGCGACGGCGCGTGGTGCAACTGATGTGCTGGAAAGAGCATAGCCCCCGACTGGGAAAATCGGGGGCTATGAGCCAGCCTGTGAACGGGCGGTTGCCGAAATGCAGTTTAAAGTTGATTTGACCGCTCGCCTTTAGTCGAGGTAGCGCTTCACGTTCATGGCGCGCATGGCGTTCAAGATGGCGATGACGGCCACGCCCACGTCGGCGAAGACGGCCATCCACATGTTGGCGATGCCGAAGGCGGCCAGCACCAGCACGGCAAACTTGACGCCCAGGGCAAACACGATGTTCTGCCAGACGATGCCCATGGTGCGCCGCGCCAGGTGAATGGCGCGGGCGATGTCGTCGGGGTCGTCGTTCATGAGCACGATGTCGGCGGCCTCGATGGCGGCGTCCGAACCCATGGCGCCCATGGCGATGCCGATGTCGGCGCGGGTGAGCACGGGTGCGTCGTTGATGCCATCGCCCACGAAGGCGAGCTTGCCCTTGCCATTGGTGTCGCGCTCGGTTTGGGCGAGAAGCGCCTCCACCTCGGCCACCTTGTCTTGGGGAAGCAGCTCGGCGTGCACCTCGTCGATGCCGAGTTCGGCGGCGACGGCCCGGGCCACGGGTGTGCGGTCGCCCGTGAGCATGACGGTCTTCTTCACGCCGGCCGCGCGCAAATCGGCGATGGCGCGGGCGGCGTCGGGCTTCACGGTGTCGGCGATGACGATGGCGCCCAGGTAGGTGCCGTCGGCGGCCACGTAGAGCACGGTGCCCGGCACGTCGGTGGCCGTGAAGGCGATGTCATGGGCCGCCATGAGCTTGCCGTTGCCCACGAGCACGTTTCGTCCGTCCACGACCGCTTCCACGCCCTGGCCGCTGATCTCGCGGACGTCGCGCACCCGTTCGGCGGTTGTGGTGGAGCTGCTTCCGGGCCGCGCGCCAGTCGTGGTGGAGTCGCTGTCCGGTTGCGCCAGATTCGCGTCGTTGTCGCTGTCCGGTCGCGCGTCGGTCGTCAGGGAGTCGCGATAGGCGCGCACCGATTGCGCGATGGGATGGGTGGAAAAGGTCTCGGCTGCGGCGGCGATGTCGATAAGCTCGGTCTCGCTTACGCCAGGGGCGCCGATGAGCTCGGTCACGGAGAAGGTGCCGTCGGTCAAGGTGCCGGTCTTGTCGAACACGACGGTTTCGGTAGATCCTAAAGCTTCCAGGTAGTTCGACCCTTTCACCAAAATGCCAAGGCGCGACGCCCCGCCGATGCCGCCGAAGAACGACAGCGGTACCGAAATCACGAGCGCACAGGGGCACGACACCACGAGGAAGGTGAGTCCGCGCAGGATCCAGTCGGACCACTGACCGCCGAACAACAGCGGGGGCGCGATGGCGAGTACAGCGGCCACGCCCACGACGATGGGGGTGTACACGCGGGCGAAGCGGGTGATGAAGTTCTCGGTGCGTGCCTTCTTCTCGGCGGCGTTTTCCACCAATTCCAAGATGCGGCTTACCGTGGAGTCCTCGAAGGGCTTGGTGGCGCGTACGACGAGTTTGGCCGTCAGGTTCACGCAGCCGGAGATGACCTCGTCGCCTGGGCGCGCCGTGCGGGGCACCGACTCGCCGGTGAGCGCCGCCGTGTCAATTTGGCTTTCGCCGGTCAGCACCGTGCCGTCAAGCGGGATGCGCTCGCCGGGCATGACGATGAACTCGTCATCGGGGGCGAGCTCGAAGGGATCCACCTGCTTCAGCTTGCCCTCCTCCATGACGTTCGCGTACTCGGGCGCGATATCCATCATGTCCGCGATGGACTGGCGCGACTTGTCCACGGCGTAGCTTTGGAATAGCTCGCCCACCTGGAAGAACAGCATCACGGCCGCGCCTTCGGCCATGTGCGGCTCGGTGTCGGGGAACAGCACCAGCGCAAACGCGCCGAAGGTGGCCACGGTCATGAGGAAGTCCTCGTCCAGCGCGTGTCCGTGAACGAGTCCGCGCAGGGCGCCGGCGATGACGTCGTAGCCGGCGATGAGGTAGGGGATGAGGAACAACGCGAACTCGGCGTACACGTCGCCGGGGGTGCCGAAGGCGGCGCGCAGGATGCCGGTCTGGGCCGCCACCTCGATGATGACGAACAGCACGAGCGCGACGATGATGCGGGTGAGGAGTTTCTTCTGCTTCGGGTTCATGGGGAATCCTAACGGACGATGCGGCAGTCTTTCTCGTAGCTGGTGCAGACGGCCTGGGCGGCGTCGACAATGGCGGCTAGGGCCTCCTCGTCGGCGGCGTCCGCGTCGATCATCAGCTTGCTCGTCATGAAGCTGATGGATGCTTTGTTCACGCCGGGCAGCTCATTGATGCCGGCCTCCATCTTCGCGGCGCAGTTGGCGCAATCGAGGTTCTCCAGTTTGAATGACTTGCGCATGATGGTTCCTTTCAATGTTGTTCCCACTCGATAGTGGCGGGCGGTTCGGTGAATCGCAAGGGGGACAGGGTTACTCGCACACGTGGGTCATGCCCTGGGCGAGCATGGTGTAGACGTGGTCATCGGACAGGGCGTAGATGACGTTTTTGCCGTCGCGGGTGGCCTTCACGAGGCGCGCCTGCTTCAACGTGCGCAGCTGGTGGCTCACGGCGCTTTGGGTGCAGCCGACGGTCTCGGTGATTTCCGTGACCGATAGACCGCCGCCCATGAGCGCGAACAGGATCTTGATGCGGGTGGTGTCGGAGAAGGCCTTGAACAGGTCAGCCACATCGAACAGCAGCTCCTCGTCGGGCATCTCCGCGAACAGATTGGCCGTGGCCTCGCGATTGCAGCCGCAGGGGCAAGCCTCCAGCGATGCGCAGGCGCCCTCCACGATTTTGCCGGCTTCTTTCTCTATGGCTGTCGGTTCGCCCATCTTGACTCCTTGCAAACTATTAAACATATGAGCAACTGTTCATAAGTATAAACACCGCCATCGACCTGTCAAGGGGAGGAATAAAAGATCCCGTTTGGAAGAGCAACGGAAGGGGAAGCGTAACGGCTCCGTCGCCATCGGAAGGCGTGTCAAAGCTACCATTGAAGGCAGAAAACGCGATAGGGCGCAGTGTCGCATGCCTTTGTCTCGTGCACGATCCGGCTATCTCCCAATCATTGATACGAGGCGGGGAAGAAGGCGCGGATGGCCGTCCCATCGCGCCCGATGCGAATCTGAAAGGTGTTGCAATGAAGGCTTACCAAATCGTCGATGCCGACTTCGTGAAGCGCGAGATAGGACGCATGCCCATCGTGGATGTGCGACCGCCGCTGCGCTATGACACGGCCCATATTCCCTCGGCCATCAACATCCGGCTCGATGTGGCTGCTGCCTCGGACGACCCGGCCGAGGAGCTGGCCGAGATGTTCCAGGACAACGGCATTTTCCCCGAGGATGCGGTCATCGTGTACTGCCAGATGGGCGTGCACGCCAAGATCGCCTGCGATTACCTGGCGTCGGCGGGGTACAGCAAGCTGTATCTGTACGCCGGCAGCATGAACGATTGGATGCGCGACCCGGCGCGTCCTGTGGAGGCCTCGTCGGTTGCCTTCGCGAAGGCGTCCTAGGGAGAGCGCGAAGGCCTGCGACCGAGCGTTCGGCGCTGCCGATGTCGGCGCGTTCGTCGCGACGAAACGATGACAAGGGTCGTCTGCTTGTAGCGGGCGGCCCTTTGCTGTCCTACTATAAGCGAGAGATATCGATGCGGGTGCATCCCGCGCTCGCCGAGACAGGAGGCCGCCATGACCACGGAAGAGAAGCGCGTCGACGAGGAAAAGTCCTCGCCGCTGGATATGCCCGAGCCCATTCCCGGGTTCCCCGAATTCGGGCACATCCCCTTCGAGGGGCTGCATAACACGCGCGATTTGGGCGGCATGCCGGCGGCCGATGGACGCCGCATCGCGCCGGCGAAACTCATCCGCAGCGGGTGCCTTCACAAGGCGAGCGAGCAGGATCTGGCGCGGCTTGTGGGCGACTACGACCTGGCCGGCGTCATCGATTTCCGCACCCAGCTCGAGCGCGACAAGGAGCCCGACCCCCGCGAGTTTATGGAAGGCGTGGTCTTCTACGACTTCCCGGCGCTGTCCGGCGAGACTATCGGCATTACCCACGGCGCGGGCGTGGCCCAGGACTTGAAGACCTTCGCCAGCTACAACGCCAGTCCTCACGAGCTGGTGCGGGGCATGTACCCCCAGATTTTGCTGGACGACGCGGGGCGGGTTGCCTACACGTCGTTTCTCGAGGTGCTTTTGGAAGGCGACGGTGGAGCGTATCTGTGGCACTGCTCCGAGGGCAAGGACCGGGCTGGCCTGGGCGCGGTTATCGTGGAGCGGGCGCTCGGCGTGCCCGAGGCCTACGTGCGCGCCGATTACCTGGCCACGAACTTGTTTGCGCGCAACCGCGCCGAGGGGATCGTCGACGCCATCAGCAAGAAGCTGGGTCTCATGAAGGGGCTCGATGCGGACATCGACTCGCTGTTCTACGCCTACAACGACTACTACGACTGCGCCATGGCGGCGGTGAACGCCAACTACGGCTCCTTCGATGCCTACCTCGCCGAGGCCCTGGATTTCGGCCCCGAGAAGCGTCAGGCCCTGCGCGCGAAGTACCTCCGGTAGGTCATCCGGCGCTGCATCCCGCCATCTCGCTTGTCCGCCCGTAGGGGCAGACCTTGGTCTACCCTAATCTCCCAACCGCCCATTCCGCACTTTCTCGATATTTCACCTCGTAGAAATACCTCTGCGTGCGGGGAGGTGTAAAATCGCCCTCGAACATTTCGCGACCCAAGGAGGCATTGTGGCCGAGTCCGCTACCCCGGAACAGAAAGTCATCGTCGTCGATTTCGGCGCCCAGTACGGGCAGCTCATCGCCCGTCGCGTGCGCGATTTGCACGTGTATTCCGAAATCGTGCCCTGCGACATCACGGCCGAGGAGGTGCGCGCTATCGCACCGGCAGCCATCATCCTGTCCGGCGGCCCGGCGTCGGTGTACGCGGAGGACGCGCCTTCCATCGACCCGGAGATTCTCGCCCTGGGAATTCCCGTGCTCGGCTTCTGCTACGGGCAGCAGGCCATGGCCGTGGCGCTCGGCGGGGAAGTGGGCCACACCGAGAAGGGAGAGTACGGCCCGGCGGTCATCACGCGGGCGGGCGAGTCGGCACTGTTCGACGGCACTCCCGGCGAGCAGACCGTGTGGATGAGCCACCGCGACGCCGTGAGCCGCGTGCCCGAGGGCTTCTCCATCACGTCGCGCACCGAGGTGTGCCCGGTGGCGTCCATGGAATACCCCGAGCGGCGCCTGTTCGCCACGCAGTTCCATCCGGAGGTGCGCCATACCGAGTTCGGTCAGACCATGCTGCGCAACTTCCTGTTCGGCGTGTGCGAGCTTGAGCCGGACTGGACTATGGATTCCATCATCGACGATTCCATCGAGGCCATTCGCGCCGAGGTGGGGGACGACCGCGTCATTTTAGGCCTTTCGGGCGGCGTGGACTCATCCGTGGTGGCGGCGCTGTGCGCTCGCGCCATCGGCAAGCAGCTAACCTGCGTGTTCGTGAACCACGGCTTTCTGCGCAAGGGCGAGCCCGAGGAAGTGGAAGAGGTGTTCACGAAGCAGTTCGACGTGGACTTCATCCACGTGCACGCCGAGGAGCGCTACCTGGAACTTCTGCGCGGCGTGACCGATCCGGAGGAGAAGCGCCGCATCATCGGCACGCAGTTCTGGAAGGAGTTCTTCGCCGTGGCGGAGGATCTGGCCCAGGATGGGCGCCCGGTGAAGTACCTGGCCCAGGGCACCATCTACCCAGACATCATCGAGAGCGGCGCGCGCAAGACCGGCGGGAAGGCGAGCACCATCAAGTCGCACCATAACTTGATTCCGTTCCCCGAGGGCGTGCATTTCGACCTGATCGAGCCTTTGGACCACTTCTTCAAAGACGAGGTGCGCGCGCTGGGCACGGCGCTCGGGCTGCCCGACTACATCGTGCACCGCCAGCCCTTCCCGGGGCCGGGTTTGGCCATCCGCATCATCGGCGATGTGGACGCCGAGAAGCTGAACACCCTGAAAAACGCCGACGCCATCGTGCGCGAGGAGCTGGACGCCTACAACGAGCGTCTGTTCGTCGAGACGGGCGAGCGCAACAGCGAGCACAGTGTGTGGCAGTACTTCGCCGTGCTGCCCGACATCAAGTCCGTGGGCGTCATGGGCGACGAGCGCACCTACGCCCGCCCGGTGATCCTGCGCGCCGTAGAAAGCTCGGATGCCATGACCGCCGACTGGGCCCGCCTGCCCTATGACGTCCTAGCCCGCATCTCCGGCCGCATCGTAGCCGAAGTCCCCGGCGTGAACCGAGTGGTGTATGATATCACCAGCAAACCGCCCGCAACGATCGAGTGGGAGTGAGTTTTACCAGTTCAGAGGCGCTATTTTGCTTCACCATTACTTTCTAATTCTTTGTAAAACTGTGTAATTCTCCACAAGGATTTTGCAAGCCACTCGATTATCCTCTCACTCTCGATTTGATTGAAAATGACCCGTCAAAGCCTTGACGGGTCTTTCTTTTCCCGGTTCCAATACTGTATATTGGCGGCTTCTGGAGTGCTGTGCCTAGAGACAATGTTTCAAATATGCGCTTAGATTTCAGATTCCTTAGCTTTATAACTTTGAATTGTTTTAAGAATCCAGCGATTCATAGACTATACATTGACACATTTCAATGTATGAATATACTAAGCGTATTACATAGACGGTTATCGATGTAAAGGATTTATAATGGAAGTGGTCGGCTCGTACCTTATGGATCAGGTGCTCAAGATGCAGTGGCTTTCGGATCTTGTGACCATGCTCGTGGGCGCATTCGGTTTGGACGTCAACTCCCAATGGGGAGGCACGATACATTTCCTCATCTACGACACCGTCAAGATAGTCATTCTGCTCTGCGTGATGATCTTCATCATCAGCTACATTCAGAGCTACTTCCCGCCCGAGCGCAGCAAGCGCATCCTGGGGCGGTTCAAGGGCATCGGCGGCAACATCGTAGGTGCTTTGCTTGGCACGGTGACGCCGTTCTGCGCCTGCTCTTCTATCCCGCTGTTCATCGCGTTCACGCGCGCGGGGCTCCCGCTCGGGGTGACGTTCTCCTTCCTCATCTCGTCTCCCATGGTGGACATCGCCTCCATCATCCTCATCATGAGCATCTTCGGCCCGCACGTGGCCCTCATCTACACGGTGGTGGGACTCGTGATCGCAGTGGCGGGGGGTACCGTCATTCAGCACCTCCACATGGATGACCAGGTGGCCGACTTCGTGCGCGGCGAGGCGGTGGACGCCGTGCAAGCCGAGACGATGACGAAGCAGGAGCGCGCGACCTACGCACTCGGGCAGACGGCGGAGACTTTCAAGAAGGTGTTCCCCTTCATCCTCCTGGGCGTCGCCATCGGCGCGCTCATCCACAACTGGATCCCGCAGGACATCGTCGAGGCGGTCTTGGGCGACGGCAACCCGTTTGCCGTCGTGCTCGCGACGCTCATCGGCGCTCCCATCTACGCCGACATCTTCGGCACCATCCCGATCGCCGAGGCGCTCTTCGGCAAGGGCGTGGGACTCGGCACCATCCTCGCGTTCATGATGAGCGTCACCGTGCTCTCGATCCCCTCGCTCACCATGCTCTCGCGCGTGGTGAAGCCGAAGCTGCTCGCCACGTTCGTCGGCATCTGCCTTATCGGCATGATCATAAGCGGGTACGTGTTCAACTGGCTGCAGCCATTGTTCGTTTAGGAGCTCTTATGTGCAGGTGCAAGAGAAGACATAGATGCAGGTCGGTGTAGGCCTCCCGGGTTTCAATTGACGACCGTATAGCTGATTCGATTGATTGCGGCCGATGGGCTTTGGGCCATACCCCTTCCCATCGGCATGCGAGCCCAAGGAGGCATAGATGTTCGACAACTTATTCACCGTGGAGAACCTGCTCAACGTTCTGGGCGCGTTCGCCTACCTGTTCGGGGAGCTCTTCCTGCTCTTCATCGCCATAAGCTTCTTCGTGGCCCTGTTGCAAGTGTGGGTGTCGAAGGACCGCATCAAGCGCATCCTCTCTCGTCCCCACAAGGTCACCAACGCCGTGCTCGGCGCGGCGCTCGGGGCGGTGACGCCGTTCTGCTCATGCTCCACCATCCCCGTGCTGGTGGGGCTCTTCAAGAGCGGCGCTCCGTTCTCGGGAGCCATATCGTTTTTGATGACATCGCCCATCCTCAACCCGGCCATCATCGCGCTTTTGCTCGTGTTCTTCGGGCCCGTTCCCACGCTGGTTTACACCGTCATCACCTTCACGTTCGCGGTGTGCGTGGGGCTTCTGCTCGACGCTCTCGGGTTCTCCCGCTACATCAAGAACGTCGCCGTCAAGGGCGGGTGCTGTGGAGGCGACGAGGTCACCTGGGAGAACCTGAAGGGGACGTTCTGGCAGAAGCAGGCTCAGGCATGCAAGTACGCCTTCAAGGACGCCATAGGGCTGTTCAAGGGGGTCGTCGGGTGGCTGCTCCTCGGCGCGGGCATCGGAGCCTTCATCTACGGATTTGTTCCCACCGAGCTTCTGGAAGGGCTTGCCGGGGCGGACAACCTCTGCGCCATCCCGCTTGCCGCCGTGATCGGCATCCCCATGTACATCCGCGTGGAGACGATGATCCCCATCGCGGGGATCCTCATGGAGAAGGGCGTGTCAGCGGGCGTCGTCATCGCGCTCATCCTGGGCGGCGCGGGCTGTTCCATCCCCGAGGTGTCGCTTTTGAACAGCATATTCAAGAAGCCCATGGTGGTGACGTTCGTGCTGTGCATCCTGCTGGTGGCCATAGGCACAGGCTTCGCGTTCACACTCGTCATGCCCTAGCGGCATGAGAAGCATATAGCAATGAAGGCCCATTAGAGAAAGGATAGGAAGATGGGACTGTTCGGAAAGGTGCTCGGCAAAGAGGACAAGAAAGATAGCTGCTGCTGCGACATGGAGATCGTGGAGGTACCCGAGGGCGAGGAGGCACCTGCGGCATGCGAGTGCGATTCATCTGGGGCGGATGCAGTCGTGCTGACCGTGCTGGGGCCGGGATGCAAGCGCTGCCACCAGCTCAACG
Organism: Adlercreutzia sp. CNCM I-6215; assembly: GCF_977072315.1. Lineage (NCBI taxonomy): Bacteria > Bacillati > Actinomycetota > Coriobacteriia > Eggerthellales > Eggerthellaceae > Adlercreutzia > Adlercreutzia sp. CNCM I-6215. The sequence goes on from NZ_CDRVMA010000009.1 coordinate 108,289, forward strand.
ATAACGCGCAGGCCGCCGCATCGAAGGCGGGCGGCGCGGTGAGCGTGGAGTACGTCACCGACCCGGTAGCGATAGCCGAGGCGGGCATCATGGCTACGCCTGCGCTTCTCGTGAACGGCAAGGTCGTCTCGCAGGGCAAGGTGCTCGCGCAATCGGAGATCGAGGAGCTCCTGTAGGCGGAAGCCGCTATCTGACGGGGTGCGTTCTGCGCTTGACAGCCGTAACATCCTGATTGAATATATAGATAAGCATCAATTTCTAAGGTTTGGAATCATGGAGACAGAGAAGACAGCGCTGCTATTCAAGGCTCTCGGAGACGAGAATCGCTTGCGTATCCTAAAACTTGTATCCCAAGGAGAGGATCTCTGCGCCTGTCGTATTCTCGACGAGCTCGACATCACCCAGCCCACCTTGTCTCATCACATGAAGATATTGAAGGATGCCGGTCTGATCAGCGCTAGGAAGCAAGGGCGCTGGATGCACTACTCGATCAGCGAGAACGCAATCAACAAGGGCGTTGAGTGCCTACAGCGTTTTCGAACGGAATAGGCACTCTAATTCGCGACTAGTCTAGTTCATGGAAGCTGCTGGAGGCTTTTCTTCTGCTGAATGGCCGAGGGCATCCCTCGGCCTTTCTTATGCTCTGCTATCTCTGCCTTGACCTAAGTCAGTCTAGTCTCCGCAGAACAATGGCTCTCGCATGGCGGCTAATGGCTTGGATGTGATGTTTTACAGTGATTTGGCCTTCGGAGACACTGAACTCATCGTGAACTCACTTTGAACTCATGGTTTTTCGTTTGCGCAGTTCAGGACTTTACACCCATAGTCTGTTTTTATTCCTGCGTTATTCCTGGGTATAAATGTGAGTCCTGTATAATGGGTAGTTGAACTCAACATAAACATGTGCAGAGAGTTTCGGCTGGTCAGACAAAGTGTTTTCTAGTTTTCTTATTTACTCCCTCATGCTAAGACTAGAGATTGCGAAATAAGTGAGTTCAAATTGGTACTAGGAATGCTCGACACTAGTCGGACATCCTATGATGAGGTGATACGAAATGACTCTGCTCGAACAATTATCCGCCCCTAAAACTATCGAGTGGGAGTGAGTATTACCAGGTCAGAGGCACTATTTGGCTTCACTAGCTTCGCGGCAAGGAGGCCATAGATGCCTGCCTGTTCTAGTTTTCTCGAAGTGTCGCCTGCTCAGGGCCACTGTGACAATTTGTCACAGTGGTTCAGGAGGGTCTTTTGATGGGCTGGATAATAGCGATACTTGTCATCGGGTTGGCAATAGCCGGATTGGTTGGAGGAGCTGTCTTGCACCCGCTACTCTACGGTCTGTTCATCGCCTCGATACTGATTGTTCCTCTATGGCTCGGGTCTTCGATCGTCTACGGCATCATAGATGCGATCTTCGGAAAGAGGCGATAGGCCATAGGGTGTGCAAAAGTGGCTCTCCGTGCCTGCCGTTATAATTACATGTGAAGGAACCATAAACGAGGGAAACAGCTTGGCCGACATCAGATGCAGGAGATTCTCGGACATTCTCAGAACCAAAGAGGATCACTACCCATATTCAGACAGGTACATAAGCGAGGTTCACGACTCGTCCACCAAGACGGGAAGGACCGAGCGCGAGCACATGGTCGAATGGTTTCGCGCGAACGAGACCAAGGGAAGCGGTTCGTACAGCAGGCAGACTCCGAACTCCAGCGCGAGACGATGCTGCAACAGCCTGATGAACGCTGCCTCGCTCCTCTGGATCGCCGAGGCTGTCGGTATAGACGAGCTTACCGTGAAGATTGCATATGAGGCTGCTGTTGGTGCCGGAGATTATCGCCGAGCATGCGGGGCGATTCGAAAGATCATCACCTGGGATATGGTCTACGCCTGCGTATAGCCACGAGAGGTCACGATTTCGTGTAGGGCGGAATTGCCTGTTGTCGCAGGAGCTCGCAGGCCTTATAATGTTCAGCAACGGACTGGTCGAATAGATCTTGGTCCACCCTGCGGCGGGGATATTCCCCGCCATTTCTATATCTAGGAGCAATACCTTGTCTGACCTTGGGATATTCATCGACGAATCTGGAGACGTAGGGTCGAACTCCGAGTTCTATCTGATCACGATGATACTCCATGACCAAGCATCGAGCATCGAACAGCAGGAACAAAAGCTTTGCTACGAGCTCGATCTTCTGGATGTGCATCCTGAAGAAGCAGTCCACTCCGGTCCCATAGTCCGCAAAGAGGACGAATGGAAGGACGTCGATCTCGAAAAGCGCCGCAAGGTCTTCTTCAAGATGTTCTCGTTCATGAGGCTTAGCCCTATCAGCTACAAGACGTTTTCCGTCAGGAAGAGGGAATGCGCCGACCGGTTCGCGCTGAGGGGGCGGCTCGCAAACGAGCTGGGCTCTTTCCTGAGGGACAACCTTGCTTTCTTCCAGGGATTCGAGTCGGTCATCGTGTACTACGACAACGGTCAGGCTCTTGTCACGGACCTCATCAACACCGTGCTTTGCGCGTATCTGACGAATGTGGATGTCCGCAAGATAGCTCCCTCCGAATACAGGCTGAGCCAGGCGGCGGACATGGTCTGCACGCTGGAGCTTATGCGGGAGAAATCTGAAAATGGCGCGGGCATGAGCAAGTCCGAGCTCATCTTCTTTGAGAGCAGGCGAAGGCTCAGCAAAGTGTTCCTGAAGACGCTGAAGGGACTGGAGTTTCCCAAGAGCTAGCTCACGGGGGAACCGAGCCTCTCGTGGCATTACCGCCGCAGCTCCACCCGGAGCGCGCGTCTTCGCAAACGAGTGCTTGAGATTGGAGAATTACCATGGAGTCACCCAGGGTCCTGCCAGAAGCGGGCAACAGGGTTCGATTCGAATTCGACGGAAACCTCGTCTCCGGCACCGTTTTCGTCGTCGATCCTAGGGGCGGCGGCGTTTGTTTCGGTGTCTGCCCCAGTTGCGATGTGAGAGCCGATGACGGCACGCTTCACAAGCATGTCCCCATCAACGAGGTCGTGCCTTTATCGGTTGAGCAGAGGTAAGTTGGCGACCTCCCTTCGCCGCATGCTGGATCTGGGCGGCAAATGGGCAGTCGATGCATGCTGCTAAGCGGTTTGGGGCGATTTTGCTCTGCGAACCGGCTCATAAAGACCCTGTACTCACTTGGAACTCACTTTGTACTCAGCGTTTCACGTTCTGCCTGTTCAGGCCTTTACACCCCTATGCTGAATTTATTCCTGAGTTATTCCTGGTAATAAATTTGCGGAGTAAACGATCGGGATCTCGGCATTTTTGTACTCAGCATTTTCGAAATAGGAGAAAACACCTGTTCACAGGTGCTTTATTGTAACGCCGTATTTATTCCCTTTCCGAGGTGTGTAAAACGGGATTTAAGGTGAGTACAAAACGATACTGTTGATTTGCTTAACTAGGTGGACGTCATGATGCAGGTTGGACGACATAACATGATTTGATACGTATTGTACGCCTGACGGCAAAAACTACGATTGAGTGGGAGTAGGGGTTCTCCTCTTTCCTTTGACGCTTGATCACCCTAGCGGGTGCTCTCCGTAACGAGGGCACCCGCTTCATTATGAGGAGCGCCCCGTGGATGCCCTGCAATTCACGCGCGATCACCAGGCTTATTTCGAAGACTACGTGACACGCAGCACATACCACTCGAACGCCATCGAGGGCAGCACGCTGTCCTTTGCCGAGACCTATGCCATCCTCTGGAACGACAACACCATGAAGGTGACGGCCACGGCTCGCGAGCTGTACGAGGCGATCAACCACAAGTACGCCCTGGCCACGGCATCGGAAAACATGGACGACCCTCTTTCGGAGCGGCTTGTCAAGGCTATAGCGCGGGATATCAACCGCAACATAAGCGGCATCGACGACTATCGTCACGGCCAGGTGATCGTCCGCGGGGCGGAGCACCTGCCGCCGGCCGCCAATCAAGTGAACCAGCTCATGATGCAGCTCGTGTACGAGTACAACCACGACGAGGGAGGAGACCCCTTCCTGCGTGAGGCCCGCTTCCATATCCGCTTCGAGAGAATTCATCCCTTCGAAGATGGCAACGGGCGGACGGGTCGCATCCTCGTAAACCGCGGGCTCATGCGAGCCGGTCTCGCTCCGGTAGTGATCCCCGTGGAAGAGCGCGCCGCCTACATGGACTTGCTGGCGCGCAGCGACTACGACGGCCTGGCCGCCATGCTGCGCCGCCTGTCTGAGGCGGAGACCGAGCGTATGGAAAGATTCGCCGAGCTATAGCAGCGTTTGGAACAAGTGGAGAAAGCTATTCCACCTTCTGAAAGTACTTCCTCATGAGCTCCCTGGGGATATGGCAGTAGTCGTTGGGGAACTTGTCCAGGTGGTTCTGGTGCGCCCTAGCGCCCAGGGAAGTTGGAATTGCGGAGGGTGCGGCCCGATGCCGCGCGAAGACGACCTGGGCCGCACCCTCCGGGTGGCGAGATTCTACTGAACTTCGAACTGGATGTCCTCGTAGGAGAGGCCCTCGGGCACTCTTCCTCGCCGAGGATGAACACGGGCTTCTGGCGGCTCGCGTCCACGAAAAGCTGCATGTTCCCCGGCGTGGAGTAGTGGCCAGCCGGGTCCATGAAGTACTTGGCGACCGGGATGAGCCCCAGGTCGATGTCGGCGACGAGCACGCCCTCCGCGTCGTGCTCCATCTTGGCGATGACCTGCCCCGTGGGGCTGATGATCCGCGTGAACCCGTGACCGTAGGCCATCGCCTGGCGCTGCGCGTCGGAGCGGCAGAGCTTCTCCTCCATCTCCGGCGTCCAGATTTGGCTGGCGCACAAGGTGAACGTCCCCGTCGCCCGCACGATCATCTCGTTTGAGGTTGCCTTCATCTTGCGGTACCTGCCCAGAAGATTGCCGGACGATCCTAACAATATATCGACGCAAGGCTCGGTCGACCTGTTCAAGATCATGGAGACGCGCGAGGACTGTAGCGCGACTGTTATCGGTTCGGAGTTTGAGCTCGCCGAGCAATATTTGTGTATCGAAGGCGAGCTGATGATCAACCCTGTTCTCAACTGCATAGCGACTGGGGCTCTCTGCATCTATCGTGAGAACTCGAACATACGCGAGTGTTTTTTTTAAGAAGAAGGGAGGTACGTGGAGATACCAGAAATAGCTTGTTTGAGTAGTAACCCTCTCCGGTACCAACAATCAGCAGAATCTGGTACCGCCAGTCAGCGGGCTTGGTACCCTGGGTAAGATAAATTGGTACCGCCGCCCA
>NZ_CDRVMA010000010.1:0-112039 GCF_977072315.1 Adlercreutzia sp. CNCM I-6215
CTATGACCTCCCTGTGGCGGTCCAGCCCGCTCGGGCGGCACCTGCGCGCGTCCTCCACCTGGCCGCCGGCCTTCCAGTACTTGGCCACCGTGTGCCGGTTCATGCCGTAGCGCCGGGCGATGTCGGTGAAGTTGGGCGTGGTGCCCGCCTGCCTGTACATGTCGAACTCTCCCATGATGTTCCTTTCCAATCGGGGCTCCTTCCGTCCGGAGACGTCGGGAGCCTACACCTTGCGGCGCCGGGGGCGCCGCCGGCCAAAGTCCGGTAGCGCGATCGGCGCCTGTGCGGTGGCGCGATTGGCGGGAAGCGGGGGCCCAATCGGCGATTATTACGGTAGCGCTAACACGGTTGGGGCTGGCGGCGTAGGCCGCTGTCCAAGTAACTGTCCGCACCCCCCTCGCATCGCACTCTCGAAATGCGCTTCCTGAACGCAGCGAGCTGATCAGGCGTTTTCTAAAGAGGGCCTCCTGCCACGGGCCCCATTGCGAAATTCAGACGCTCATAACCGTCGATCTCGTGCAGAAACGGCCCCCTTCGTCGACCGAAAGCGGGGCAGCAAGCGGGAGCGGGCGAAAGCAACCCTGATTAACCGTCGCAAAACGAAGAAGGCCACCCTCACGCTGGGTGGCCTTCCGTCCGTTTGCATGTTCCCGTCCTTGGGACGGGTCTCACGTCGCTAGCGCTTAATGTTGTAGAAGGCTTTCATGCCCGCGTACTGGGCCTGGCCCTCCAGCTGCTCCTCGATGCGGATGAGCTGGTTGTACTTGGCCACGCGGTCGGAACGGCACGGGGCGCCGGTCTTGATCTGGCCGGTGTTGCACGCCACGGACAGATCAGCGATGGTCACGTCCTCGGTCTCGCCGGAGCGGTGGCTCATGACGCAGGCGTAGCCGGCCTGCTTGGCCATCTCGATGGCCTCAAGCGTCTCGGTGAGCGAGCCGATCTGGTTCACCTTGATGAGAATGGCGTTGGCGCAGCCCAGCTCGATGCCCTTGGCGAGGCGCTTGGAATTGGTAACGAACAGGTCGTCGCCCACCAGCTGCACGCGGTCGCCGATGCGGTCGGTCAGCTTCTTCCAGCCGTCCCAGTCCTCCTCGGCCATGCCGTCCTCGATGGAGACGATGGGGTACTTGTTCACGAGCGCCTCCCAGTAGTCCACCATCTCGTCGCTCGTCAGCTCGCGGCCCTCGCCGGCCAGCACGTACTTGCCGGTCTCGGCGTTGTAGAACTCCGTGGAAGCCGGATCCATGGCGAACAGGATGTCGGTACCCGGCTTGTAACCGGCCTTCTCGCAAGCTTCCACGATATAGGCCAGCGGCTCCTCGTTGGTCTTCAGGTTGGGGGCGAATCCGCCCTCGTCGCCCACGCCGCCGCCAAGGCCCGCATCATGCAGCACCTTCTTCAGGGTGTGGTAGATCTCGGCGCACCAGCGCAGGGCCTCGGCAAAGGTGGGAGCGCCCACGGGCATGATCATGAACTCCTGGAAGTCCACGTTGTTGTCGGCATGCACACCGCCGTTCAGGATGTTCATCATGGGCGTCGGCAGAAGATGCGCGTTCGCACCGCCCACGTACTTGTACAGCGGCAGCTCGGCAGCCTCCGCGGCGGCCTTGGCCACGGCCAAAGACGCGCCCAGGATGGCGTTGGCGCCGAAGGCCCCCTTGTTCTCCGTGCCGTCGGCCTCGATCATGGCGGCATCCACCATGCGCTGATCCTCGGCCTCAAGGCCGATGAGCATGTCGGCGATCTCGTTGTTCACATGGGCCACGGCATCCAGCGTGCCCTTGCCCAGATAACGGCTCTTGTCGCAGTCGCGCAGCTCCACGGCCTCGAAAGCGCCCGTGGAAGCGCCCGAGGGAACCGCCGCGCGGCCGAAGGCGCCGTCTTCCAGCACAACTTCCACTTCGACGGTGGGGTTGCCGCGAGAGTCGAGAACCTCGCGCCCGTACACATCGATGATGACGCTCATGTAGTGCCTCCTTGAAGGTTGGTTGATGCTTCTAATCAGCGTTCACCATCATAGCACGAACGACGCACGCGCAAGCGCCCCGCGCGGACTCATTCCGCACGGGGCGCATAAAACAGGCTGGGCCGCTGTTTTCCGAACCTAGTGGATGCCCGGCCACACGGCACCCGTAGCGGGCACGGGCACATCGCGGTTCTCGTCGGTGGTCGGAATGACGCCGAACTCCTTCAGAAGACCGTAGATGTCGGTGTGCTCGATCTCCTTCAGGCCGCGCGACAGCAGCAGCTTCTCCAGCACGTTCATGTTCATGTCCGTTGCAGGCTTGCCGTCGCGCAGAAGCACCGTCGCGTTCAGCAGCACGCGCAGGTCGAATACGCTGCCCCACACCTCAGGCACGCCGCGGTCGATGTCGAGTAGCGTATATACCGCCTCCATGCCAGTGCGCATGGAGTACTCAGTGGTGAAAATAGTGTCGCGCGGCGTCTCGGCGAACTGCCCAATGAAGGCGAAGTTCACGGCGCCCTCAGGCACGACGAGCGGACGGTCGCCATCGGCGCGGGGCATGAAGAAGGCCGTGATGTAGGGCATCATGCAGGGCACAGTGTTCGCGGAATGCTCGGCCAGCTCCTCGATTTGCTCCTCGGGCACGCCCAGGTGGTACAGCCACTCCTCGCAGATTTCCTTGCCGGTGCAATCGCGCATGGGCTTCTTCACGTAGTCGCCGGGCACGTCGGTGAACAGGCCGTAGAGCCACACGCACACCTGCCCCTCGGGCTGGGCGCGGAACTGCGGCTGGCGGTTGATGGTCCAGGAGAGCAGCCAGCTGGAGTCCTTCACCGACACGATGCCGCCCGTGACAACGCCGCCGGAAAGCGGGTCGCGCTTGCAGATGGCCTCGATGTAGGGCAGGATCTTCTCGTCCAGCGTGGTCACCGTGGCGCTTTCCCAGTTGCTCTTCTCCGGGTCGCCGCAGAACTTCTCGGGACGGCCGAACTCCGGCGACTGGGCCGCGATCTTCTTCCACAGATCCCAGCCGTCACCAGGGGTGAGCTCGGGTGCGAAGCGGGCTGGCTTGTCCTGGCTGCCGAAGGAGGAATGGGCCACCAGGCTGCCGGGCGTGATGAAGACGAGGTCGTTTTCCGTGAGCGGAATGGTCTCCTCGCGGCCCGTATCGGCGACGGGAGCCGTCTTGCCGTCTTCGGGCAGCCCCTCGGCGGCATCGATGGCCGCCGGGTTGTTCTCGCGCACCAGTCGAATTTCCGTGGCCAGCTTGCGGTTGTCGTCTTTGGCGTCGTCGCAGCTGAAGCGCACGTCGGTCACGTGGGTGTTGAACTGGAAGTCGACGCCGTGGGCCTCAAGGTAGTTCACCATGGGCAGGATCATGGACTCGTACTGGTTGTACCGGGTGAAGCGCAGGGCCGAGAAATCGGGCAGGCCGCCCAAATGGTGCACGAAGCGGGTGACGTAGCGCTTCATCTCCAGCGCCGAGTGCCAATTCTCAAAGGCGAACATCGTGCGCCAGTACAGCCAGAAGTTCGAGTTCAGCACCTCATCGGAGAAGTACTCGGTGATGACCTTGTCCTGCAGCTCCTCCTCCGGGGTGAAGAACAGGTTCATGATTTCCATGCAGGCCTTGTCGGACAGGTTGAACTTGTTGTCGGTATGGGCGTCCCGGCCGCGATCCACCGTGGCGCGGCACAGCGAGTAGTTGGGGTCGCGCTTGTTCAGCCAATAGTAGTAGTCGAGCACCGATACCGACGGATCCTCGATGGAGGGGATGTCGCGGAACAGATCCCACATCACCTCGAAGTGGTTGTCCATCTCGCGGCCGCCGCGCATGGTGAAGCCGAGCCCCGGGTACTCCCAGCCATCGCAACCGCCGCCGGCGCGCGGGTCGCGCTCCAGAATGTGGATCTTCTCGCCGGGCATTCGGCCGTCGCGCACAAGAAAGCACGCCGCAGCAAGTCCCGCCAGGCCGCTGCCGACAATGTAGGCCTGCTTGTTTTCCACGCCCTCGGGCGGAAGCGGATGAGCGAAGGCCTCGTAGTTGCCGCTGGAATAGTACATAGCGCACGTCCTCTCTGGTCGGGTTTAACGCTTACCCACCATCATGCGGCCACCGTGCACACCCACGCCCGTCAACAGGATTCCGTTGCGCCCCCGTTGGCTGGCAGTAACCTGGCGAAACGCGAAAGGCCGCACTATAATGGCAGGCTGTGACTGAGAAGAGACATATCCCGGGCTTCGTGTACAAGCTCATGCTGTTGGCGGCCACCATTATTTGGGGGTTCGCCTTCGTGGTGATGAAGGACGCCGTGGACGTGCTGCCCCCGGCCCAGCTCATCGGCGTGCGCTTCTTCCTGACGGGGCTTCTCATGGCCGCCGTGTTCCACCGCTCGCTGGCCGGCACGCTGAACGGGCCGTGCCTCAAGGCGGGACTGGTGCTCGCCGCCGTGACCTTCCTCGCGTTCTGGGTGCAAACCGTGGGACTCGCCGACACCACGCCGGGGAAGAACGCTTTCCTCACTGCCACCTACTGCGTCATCGTGCCCTTCATGCTGTGGGTCGTCGCCGGCAAGCGTCCCACCCTCGCCAACGTGGGCGCTGCGGGAATGTGCATCGTCGGCATCGGGCTCGTGTCGCTCACGACCAGCTCCCTTTCCTTCGAGTTCGGCGATGCCATGACGCTTCTGTGCGCCGTTTTCTTCGCGGCGCAGATCATCGCTATCTCACGCTACTCCGAGCACTTCAATGTGCTCGCCCTCACCGTGTACCAGTTCCTCTTCGGTGGCCTCATGGGGCTCGTGGTCGGTGCACTCACCGAGCCGGCGCCGAACCTGGCGGCTCTCACGCCGGAGTTCGCCTTCAACCTGTTCTACCTCGTGGTGTTTGCCTCGGGGCTGTGCTATCTCTTCCAGAATGTGGGGCTCGCCCACGTCTCTCCGGCCCAAGGGTCGCTTCTGCTGTCGTTGGAATCGGTCTTCGGCGTGCTGGCCAGCGTGCTGTTCTACGGCGAGGTGGTTACGGGGCGCATGGCCGCGGGCTTCGTCCTCATCTTCGCGGCCATTCTGATAAGCGAGCTGGCGCCGGCACGGGCAAAGCGCGAGAAGCGACCGGAGACGAACGAACCGCTCGGCATCCTGGGATCGCGCAACGTCCCGATAGCCAACGAGGACGACGCCGAGCCCGTTGCGAACCCCTAGGGAACGAGCGCGAAAGCGACACAGGCGGCAACGCCGACGAGAAGAACCGCTCCGTCGCCGGCGGAGAAACGGCGCTCGACAAGCGAGGTCGGCTCTCCCGAGGCCCCGTAGCATCGCGCCTCCATAGCTGCGGCCAGACGATCGGCCCGGCGAAAGAGCCCTACGAGCACCGGCACCATGAGCCCCCCGTAGGCCCGCAGGCGTCGCACGAGCCCTGCCTCCTCGAAGGCAGCTCCCCGCGAGGCCTGGGCGGCTCTCACGGCTCTCAGCTCCTCGGAAAGCAGCGGCATGAACCGCAGAGCGATGGAAAGCGACGTCGCGAAGTCGCGTACGGGCAGGCCCAAGCGACCCAAAGGGGAGAACAGGCGGCGCAGCCCCTCGGAAAGCTCTGCGGGCGTGGAAAGCGCCGTGAGCAAAAGACTCGCCCATACCAGCAGAAGCAGCCGGAGGGCCACCGCGATTCCCGCAAGCCACCCAGAGGCTGTAACATTGTAGACGAGCAGGAAGCCGACAATGAGGTAGGCGAAGGCCCCTTCGCGCAGCAGACGGGCAACGGGGACGTCCCCGACGGAGGCCACGGCCGCCAGCAGCGCAGCCGCCACACCCAGACCCAGAAGGTTTTCCGTGCAGAAAAGCGCCACGGAATAGGCCACGAGCAGCCCGATCTTCACACGGGCGTCCACGGTGCGCAGTGTCCCTTTCGCACCGATGCGCGCGGCACGGCGAGCTTCGCCGGCGCCGCATCTCGCACCGCCTGCGCGTTTCGCAGCGTCTGCGCGAGCAGCACCGGCGTCCCCCTTCTCGGATGCGACAGAATATATCGAGGCTTTTTCCATGTCGCCAGTATCCCACAGAGCCCCCATCGTCACGGACGCCATCCCTCCCCCATCGGCCAGACACCGGTGAGCGCTCGTGTTTTGTGCAGAGGCGCAAAAGAAGGCGCCCCCATGCTCAAGGGGGCGCCTTCTTTCAATTCCGTCAAGCCATCCCGCGGGCTCCTGTTAAGGAAGAGCCCAGGCTTGGTGGAGTCATCATGAAGCCGGCGAGTTAGCGAACCGGCCTCGAATCGGCGAGCCGCACGGCCCGCATGCAGATGTTAGAGCGATTGCTCGGCCGCAATCTCGGCCTGCTCGAACTCGAAGGCAGTCTCCGCATCCTCGGCGGCAGCCTGCTCGTTGCCCAGCGCGTCATCGTACTCGGTGGACATGGTGGCCTCGGCCACAACCTGCTGCTCGACGCGCTCGAGATCCTTGGCGGCATCTTCGTTCTTGGCGGCCTCGGTCGCAACGAACTCCTCCATCAGCGTATCCTTGTCAGCCATGATCCGGCTCCTTTCAATCGGTGCGATACCCATGAACTTACACTGCAGGAGCAAGATCGGTTGCCCTTGCAAGGAGTATTCTATGGGCCTCAGCAGCAAGGTAAACTTGAGCGGGCCGATGGTAATTCAGAGGTTGGACGCACGTTGCCTTGCCGTCATGAGACCCGCGCCGCAAGTCATACCGCGCTTACGGCAAGGGGCGACCGAGGTCGCCCCCTACGGGAGGAAACGCAGAGAAGCCGCCCGAGGGCGGCTTCTCCGGTATAGAACGATGCTTCCACGCTCCGCTTTTGCGGCTGGCGGGCGCGCGGCGCACCCGAAGTTCCCAGTCGAACGATTACTCGCTCTTGACGTCGGCCTTCTCTTCCTCAGCCTTCTCCACCTCGGAGGTCTCGACCTCCTTGGCAGCCTCGGCCTCGGCCTTCTCGGCTTCCTCCTTGGCGGCCTCGGCGGGATCACCGGCGGTCTCCTCGGTCTCGCGGAACGCCTCGGCCTCTTCGGCCTTCTTCTCCTCGACGGCCTCGACCTTCTCGGCATCGGTCATCTCGGCGCCGTTCTCGGCAACGGCCTCGGCGGCGTCTACAGCCTCGATCTGCTCGACGGTGCCGTCGGCCTCGAAGCCCAGATCCTCGGCGAGCTCCTCGGACTTGTCGGCCTTCTTGGCGACCTTCTTCGGGGCAGCCTTCTTGGCAGCGGCCTTCTTCTCGGCAGCGGCCTTGCGCTCGGCCTTGGGCACGCAGGGCTCGGTCACGAGCTCCATGATGACCATGGGGGCGTTGTCGCCCTTGCGAGGCCCGAGCTTCATGATGCGGGTGTAGCCGCCGGGACGATCCTGGAACATGCCCTGGGCGACCTTCTCGAAGATCTCGCGGACGAGCTCCTTGTCGTTCAGGTAGGCGATGGCCAGGCGGCGGGAATGCAGATCGCCGCGCTTAGCCCAGGTGATCACCTTGTCGACCTGCGGGCGGATCTCCTTGGCACGGGACTCCACCGTCTTGATGCGGTCGTTCAGGAACAGGGCGGAAACCAAGCTGCGCTTCATAGCCTTAGTGTGGCTATAGTCGGTGCCGAGCTTGCGACCCTTCTTGTTGTGTCTCATAACTCTTTGTCTCCTAAAGCTTCAAATTGAGGTCCATGGAAATGAGCTTGTCCTTCACTTCCTCGATGGACTTCGCACCAAAGTTCCGAATGTTGAGCAGGTCGTTCTCGGAGAACTCGACGAGCTGGCGCACGGAATGGATGCCCGCGCGCTTCAGGCAGTTGTAGGAGCGGACGGAAAGGTCCAGATCCTCGATCTGCTTGTCAAGCTCGGCGTTGGACTCCTGACCCTCCGGCGCGAAGATGGAGGGAGCCTCGCCCTCTTCCTCCTCGCCGGTGGAAGCCAAAGCCAAAAACGCGCCCATGTACTGGTTGATGATGTTGGCCGCGCGGCACACTGCCTCCGTGGGGGCGAGCGATCCGTCGGTCTCAACTTCAAGAACCAGCTTGTCGTAGTCGGTGCGCTGGCCCACGCGGGTGTCCGTCACGTTCATCGTGCAACGGCGCACCGGCGAGAACAGCGAGTCCACATGGATGATGCCGATGGGATCCTCCGTGCGCTTGTTGCGCTCGGCGGACACGTATCCGCGGCCGACACCGATGCGGATGGTCATGTCCAGCTGGCCGCCGTCGGCAACCGTGGCGATGACGTGATCGGGGTTCACCAGGTTGAACTGGCCCGGCACCTCCAGATCGGCGCCGGTCACCGTGCAGGGGCCCTCGGCGAACACGTGGGCGGTCGCCTCGTCGGCCTCGTCAGATACCTGGGAGAACACCAGGCCCTTCACGTTCAGCACGATGTCGGCGATGTCCTCGATGACGCCTTCCGCGGTAGTGAACTCGTGCTGGACGCCCTCGATCTGGATGGCGGTGGCCTTAGCCCCGTCCAGCGAGGAGAGCAGCACGCGACGCATGGAGTTGCCCAGCGTGTTGCCGTAGCCGCGCTCGAGCGGCTCGACGATGTAGCGGGCAACGGTGTCGTTGACTTCCTCCGTGGTAACGGTAGGCCTCATGAACTCTGTCATGTATGGGTAGCCTCCTAAAAAAGTCGCGATTATTTCGAGTACAGTTCGACGATGAGCTGCTCGTTGATGTCCAGATCAATCTGGTCGCGCGTCGGGAGGGACAGCACGCTGCCCTGCAGCTTCTCGATGTCGATCTCCAGCCATGCCGGGACCTGAACGCGCTCGTTGGAGACCAGAGCGCTCTTCACCACGAGAAGCTCCTTGGCCTTGGGGGCCACCGAGACGAGCTCGCCGGGACGCACGCGGAAGGACGGGATGTCTACGCGGCGGCCGTTCACGCAGATGTGGCCGTGGGTCACCATCTGGCGGGCTTCCTTGCGGGTGCGGGCGAAGCCCAGGCGGAAGACCACGTTGTCGAGACGGGTCTCCAGGATGGTCATCAGGTTCTCACCGGTCTGACCCTCCATGGACTTGGCGCGCTTGAAGTACCCACGGAACTGCTTCTCGAGCACGCCGTAGATGAACTTGGCCTTCTGCTTCTCACGCAGCTGCATAGCGTACTCGCTCTCCTTGCGGCGACGCTTGGGCTGGCGGATGGATTCCTTCTTGCTGGAGTAACCGAGCACCACAGGATCGATGCCCAGCTGACGGCAGCGCTTGAGAACCGGAGTTCTGTTGATTGCCATAATGTACGATCCTTTCAGTTACACGCGGCGACGCTTCTTGGGGCGGCAGCCGTTGTGCGGGATGGGGGTGCAGTCCTGGATGCTGGCCACTTCGAGGCCGGCAGCCTGCAGGGAGCGGATGGCGGTCTCGCGACCGGAACCCGGGCCCTTCACGTAGACGGCAACCTTCTTCAGCCCGTGCTCCATGGCCGTCTTCGCGGCGGCCTCGGCGGCCATCTGCGCGGCGAACGGCGTGGACTTGCGGGAGCCCTTGAAGCCCACGGTGCCCGCGGACTGCCAGGAGATCACGTTGCCCTGGGGATCGGTGATGGAGACAATGGTGTTGTTGAACGTAGACTTGATGTGAGCGGCGCCCACGGCAATGTTCTTACGCTCAGAGCGCTTGATGCGCGTAGTACGTACTTGCTTCTTAGCCACGGTTTGCTTACCTCACTACTTCTTCTTGCCGCCGATTTGCTTGCGCGGACCCTTGCGGGTACGGGCATTCGTGTGCGTGCGCTGGCCGCGAACGGGCAGGCCGCGACGATGACGCAGACCGCGATAGCAGCCGATCTCCATCAGGCGCTTCACGTTCTGAGAAACCTCGCGATGCAGGTCACCTTCGACCTTGAGGTTCTGCTGGATGTAGTCGCGCAGCTTCGCGAGGTCTTCCTCGGAAAGGTCCTTCACGCGAATGTCGGGATCGACGCCGGTAGCGGCGATGATCTCTTTGGCCGTAGTGAGGCCAATGCCGTAAATGTAGGTCAAGGCGATCTCAATGCGCTTATTGCGGGGAAGATCGACACCAACGAGACGTGCCATGTTGTTCTAAAGTCCTTTCTTCCTAGCCCTGACGCTGCTTATGGCGCGGATTCTCGCAGATGACGAGGATCTTGCCATGGCGTCGGATGATCTTGCACTTGTCGCACATCTTCTTGACCGAGGGACGTACCTTCATGTCGTTTCCTTTCGGTATGCGGATCGTTCTATACGTGCACGCCCAGCCGCTGGCGAGTGTTTTCTCAGCTGTGACCGCGCGCGAAGGATCCGGGTCTTCGCGCGGGGGCGCCCTATGCAGGCCCTAAGGGGATTACTTGAAGCGGTAGGTGATGCGGCCGCGGTTCAAGTCGTACACCGACAGCTCCACGGTCACGCGGTCGCCGGGCAGGATCTTGATGTAGTGCATGCGCATCTTGCCGGAAATGTGGGCGAGGATGGTGTGGCCATTCTCGAGCTCCACCTTGAACATCGCGTTGGGCAGGGCTTCGAGCACCGTGCCCTCGAGTTCGATTACATCTTCCTTAGCCAAAAGTTGCTCCTCCAAAACGGACTGATAAAGCAGCAACGCAAGATAGTATCAAAAAGGCAAGAGGATTTGAAGAAAAAATCGCACAAGGGCGTAAAAAACCAAAAAGCGGATTTGGCTTTGAAAATGACCTGCTTGTCAGGCCTGCGGTCGAGCCGCGCAGCTCTCGGAGATCAACCGGAGCCGCCAGGTATTGTTCGCGCTGCCTCGCGCGGCCGCCTTGTCGGCAATTGGGTATGCTAGCACAGGTGCGCCCCTCGATGCAAGCGGGAGGCGCACCTTGGCAGATAAAACAAGGGGGCGGCGCGCCCAGATGAGACAACAGGGAACCCAGGCGCGCACCCCTACACGAAAAGATGGTCGACGGCTACTCGCTCAACCAGCGCAGGGTGCGGCTGCTTTTCTTCGCGAGGATGACCAGGGCGATGATGACGATATCGACGATGAAGCCGAACACGAACACATTCTGGAACACGCCGGTGGCCTCGTAGATGGACATCATCAGCGGAATGCCCAGGCTAGCAACCAGGTAGCCGCAGCTGGTGATGCGCGAGAAGATCTTCTCGAAGTCCCTCATGCCGAAGATGGAGAGCGCGAAGGTGGAATAGCCCACGCCGGTGATGGCGTACATGGCGTCGTTCAAACCAGCGCCTACGCACGAGCCTACCACCGACTCGCTGCTGAAGTACAGCACCACGAATGACACCATGGTGATGCCCGTCCACAGCACCATGGCGCGCGTCGAGCCGAATTTATCGCTGGTGGCACCCGCCAGGGGGTTAAAGACAATGTCGCAGAGGCTCGCCGAGGACACCATCAGTCCGCCCACCACCGCGCCAAGTCCCACCACTTCGGCGTAGGTTGGAAAAATGGCGTTCATACAGGCCGTCCCTTGGCACAGCATCACCACGCCCACGCAGAGGAGGAACGGCACGCTGCGGAACGCTGCGGCTGCCGGCACGCCGGGCGCGGTGCTGGGAGCCAGGGTTTTAGCGCGCCCAGCCGCTTCCTCGTACCCGTAAGGCAGAAGCCCCTTATCTTCAGGGCGATAGCGGATAACGAAGACGATGGCAGGCAGCGCCAGGCATGCGGATGCCGCGGCGAGCACGAAATATGAGGAGCGCCAGCCAATGGCCTCGATAATGGTGGCGAACAAAGGGCTTGCCACGGCGCAGTACAGCGCCTGGATGGCCCACACCACGCCGATGGCGAAGCCGGTCTTCTTCGCGAACCAATTACCCATGGTGGGCGTGACGGTAACGGTGCTGGTGGCCGCCAGCCCGAGACCGACGAACACACCGGAGACATACCACATCCAGGGCTCATCGTAGAAGGCCATGGCCACAGTGGCCAGCACCTCCATGGCCACGGCCGCGATCAGGATGACCGGCAGTTTCACGCGCGTGAGCAAATTGCCCACCAGGGGCATGGCCAGGCCCATGCACACCATTTCTATGGTGGTATAGAGCGTCAGGGTAGAGAGTTCGCAGCCGATGTCCGTGCTGACAGGATAGAACCACTGCGCGCCCACCACCGAGAACGAGCCGATGGTGCCGCTCATCATCAGACCATAGGCAATCATCACAAGCCATGCATAGTGGGGCTTATTCCCCTGTTCAACGGTTTTCGCAGATGTCATTGCATCCAACTCCGTTTCTAAGCTCGAAGATTCGTTTCCAAAGTCGATCTCTCACAGCTGCGAGATTACATAGGACCGGTACTCGAAGGCCTTGTCGGCAATGGGCAGCGGGAACGTGTCGAAGGTGTGCGTGAGGCCCGTGAGCACATGGAGCTCGGCGGGAACGTGAGCCGCCATCAGGCGCTTCGCGTACTCGATGGTTTCGTCGCGGAACAGGTCGAGCTCGCCCACCTCCAGGAAAGCCGGCGCCAGGCCCTCGAAGCTCTCGTTGCGCGCCGGGGCCTCGCAGGGCAGCACTTCATCGGTTCCCCGGCGCTCGCCCAGCACGGCCTCCCAGGCCATCTTGTTGTTCTCCGCGAACCACACGTGTGCAAGGCCGTCGAGCTCATCGTCGCAGGCCACGGTTCGGTCGTCCAGCATGGGGTAGATGAGAATCTGCTTGGCCAGCGGCACGCCTCTGTCGCGCGCGAGGATAGCGGCCCCCGCCGCAATGCCCGCGCCGCCGCTGTCGCCCATGATGGCAACGCGGTGCGCATCGATGCCCAGCTCGTCCGCATGGCCGATGAGCCACAGGTACCCGTCGAGGGCATCCTCGGCCTGGGGGCGCGGATGCTCGGGCGCCAGGCGGTAGCCGATGGACAGAAACGGCACGCCGCTTAGGGCCACATAGCGCGAGATATCCGCGTCCATCTCGTCGATGCCCATGAGGATCATGCCGCCCCCGTGGACGTACATCACCGCCGAGCGCGCATCCGACCCCTCCTTCCGGTACCAGCGGGCCCGCATGGGATAGCCGTCGGCCGTCTCAATCTCCACATCACGCGCCACGACCCCCTCCGCCAGCGGCAAGTCCCGCATCTCGGCGTAGAGGGGGTCGGCGAACGCGCGCATTTCCTCAAGGGTTCCCACGAACTTCTCCGCAGGCGGGAAGCCCGCGGGGTCGTCTACGAGCTCCTGGAGCTCGGGATGGTAGCGATAGGTCATTCCCCTCATCCTCTCCTTTTCTCGAGAATCGGAAAACGCGAAAAGCCACCTGCCCGGCACAAGGGCAGGTGGCTTTGGGGCTTACTCCTGCGGGGCGGCCTCGGCGGCAACCTCGACGGTTTCCTGGGGCAGCTTCGCGGACTGCTTCTCGCCCACCAGCAGGCATACGATGATGATGGCGCAGACGATGAACCCGAAGACGAACACGTTCTCGAAGGCACCGGTAACCTCGTAGATCTTCATCATGATGGGCACGCCCAGGCTGGCAACAAGATAGCCGAACATCATGACCGTGGAGAAGATGCGCTCATAGTCCTTCTTGCCGAACCAGGCCATGGTGAAGGTGGCTAGGCCCACGCCGCAGAGCGCGTACATGACATCGTTGATGCCCGCGCCCACGATGGCCAGAATGGGGCTGTTCACGCTGAAGTACAGGATGACGAACGACACCATGGTGACCACGGTCCAGCCGATGAACGACTTGGTGGGGCCGAACTTGTCGGCCGTGGTGCCCAGGATGGGATTGAGAGCGATATCGGCAAGGCTTGCCGCCGTCACCATGAAGCCGCCCACAATGGCGCCAAGGCCAACTACCTCGGCATAGGTGGGGAACACCACGTTCATGTTCGAGATGGTCATGGACATCATGACCACGAGGACGGCCATCACGAAGGGCACCGAGCGCAGGGCCAGTTTGTAGGGCACGCCGGTCTCGGCGACCGCGCCACCCTCTTCCTCAACGGCGTTCGGGTCGTAGCCGTAGGGCAGCATGCCCTTGTCCTCGGGACGATAGCGAATGACGAAGATGGTGAAGGGCAGGGCCATGACCGCGGCGATGATGGCCAGCACCACGTAGCTCATGCGCCAACCGAGCATCTCGATCATGTTGCTGAAAATGGGGCTCGCCACCGCCACAAAGATACTCTGGATGGTGAAGATCATGCCAATGGCGAAACCGGTCTTCTTGTGGAACCAGTTGCCCAGGGTGGGCGCAGCGGTCACGGTGCTGGTGGCCGACAGGCCGAAGCCGATGGGCACAGCCGCCACAAACCACATCCACATCTCGGTGAACATGGACATGCAGGCGAAGGGAACGAGCTCCAGCAGCACGGCCACGGTCATGAGCACCGACAGCTTGATTTTGCCCGATGCCATGATCTTGCCGCAGATGGGCATGCCCAGCGCCATGAACACCATGGACAGCGTCACGTACAGGGTGAACGATGACAGATCGAAGCCCAGCTCCTCGCACACCGGATAGTAGAACAGGCCGCCCATGACGGTGATGGCGCCGATAGTGGCGCACATGACCATGCCAAAGCCGACCATGACGAGCCAGGCGTAGCCGCTTCCGCTTTTCTTTGCTACTTCAGTAGACATGTTTTCTCCTTACGGGAACGGCGGGCAGCCGCGCAGGCCGCCCGCCCGTGGTGAGTCGACGACTAGATGCCCAGAACAGCGGCCAGGCAGGCCTTGATGGTGGGCTGGCGGTTGCCGGCCTCGCGGAAGATCTCGCTGGCGTGCTTCTCGAAGCACTCGTCGGAGATGCAGATGCCCTCGGTGAGGATGCGGCGGTCGCGCTCGTTCTTGGCCTCGGCCAGGAACTTCTGCATCAGCTTCATGTCGGCGTTGTGGTAGGCCGGCAGCATATGCATGACCAGGCAGTCGGGGTTCTTCACGTAATCTTCCATCAGGTCGCTCGTCACGCGGTAGGGCTCCATGATGTCGGAGTGGCGCAGCCACGCGTCGTAAGAGTACTCCAAGCTCGTCCAGTCGCCGGTGGCGGCCAGGTCCTCGTCGTGCACGTCGGGGTTCTGGTAGATCCAGCACTCGGTGGTCACCACGTCCATGCCCTTCAGCTTCTCCTTGTCGGAGGTGAGCACGATCTCGTTGTTCGGTGCCCACTTGTTGAACAGGTCCTCGATGTTCTCCTTGAAGGAGTCGCACAGCTGGTAGCGCTCGTCGTCGGGGCCCACGGCGTAGAAGTCCATGCCCAGAAGCGCGCACAGGCGGCCGTACCACATGGCGGTGGTGGCGCAGTTGCCCACGAAGGCCAGCTTGCGGCCCTTCAGGTTGCCCAAAAGCTCCTGCATGGTGAGGGCGTCGGCCAGCATCTGGGTGGGATGGTCGCCCTCGCAGCAGGCGTTGATGACTGGAATGGTGGCGATGTCGGCCACCTCGCGCACGTAGGCCTCCTCGCGCTGGGCGCGCAGCACGATGGCGTCGTACATCTCGCTGAACACGCGGATGGAGTCCTTCACCGTCTCCTTGTTGCCGAAGTGCGAGTTGGACAGGTAGGTGAAGCCCAGGCCCAGGTCATGGCAGGAGGTCTCGAAGGCGCAGCGGGTGCGGGTCGACTCCCACTCGAAGTGGGCCACCACGTTCTTGTTGTGGAAGCGGGCGTGATCGACGCCGGTCATCTTCTCGGCCTTCAGCATCTTGGACAGATCCAGCAGGTACTGGAACTGGTCGGGGGTCATGTCGCCGATGTTGATGATGTCCTTTCCTACGAAGTTGTTAAGCATGGGTGAGATTCCTTTCCTCTTGTTTTCTTCCCTTGCGAACTCACGTTATTGGGGCATTGCCACGTTCTTGGTCCAGCAGTGCACGCCGCCGCCGAACAGGTTCAGGTAGTAGGTGTCCAGCATGACGACCTCGCGGCCGGGGAACACGCTCTTGAGCACCGCCTTGGCGCGCTCGTCCTTCTCCTTGATCTTCGGATCCATGCCCTCGTGCCAGTAGCGCTGGCCCAACACCACGTCGTTGCACACGAGGAAGTTGCAGTAGCTGCAGGAGTTGACGAAGCAGTAGTCGCCCTCGGGCCACGGGGTGCCGTCGAAGGCCACGCCGCCGTTCTCGTCGAAGAACTGCTTCCAGCCCATGACCGTGGGGTTGTCCTGGCTGCCGCGGAAGATGAGATGCTCCGGGAAGGGCATGCGCACGATCTTCAGCGGGCGGCCGTCGGGCAGCGTCTCGTTCTTGAGGATCTCGTAGGCGGCGTCGATGCGGCGCTTGTTCTCGGCGCTGATGGGGCCCTCGGCGGCTTCCTCCTCGGTCACCTCGGCCAGAAGCACCGTGTCCTCGTCCACGAAGCGGCAGTACTCATCGGCATGGGCGGCGAAGGAGCCAGGCCAAATCAGCGTGCCGTCCTCCATCTTGTCGATGGGGCCCTTGCGGATGTCGTCGTCTTCCAGCATCGGCTTGGGAATCCAGATGATCTTGTCCAGGTTCCAGACGCGCTTGTACTCGTCCTCGATTTCTTCCTTGGTGTACTCGGGGTTGCGCTTGACCACCTCGGTGTCCTCAACGGCGATCATGACGCCCTTGCCATTGAACTCGCGGTTGCCGCCTTCGGACACCATGTCGGAGTTCACCATGTCGAAAACGTCAAGGTCGATGGCCATGTTCGCGCCGGCGCGACGGGCCAGCTGCTGGGCAGGCTCCATCTTGTCGTTGTTGGAGTAGTTGCTCCAGCGCATGTTCACAGCCAGCGTGTTGCCCTCGTCGTCGATCATGACATCGGGGCCGTTGTCGCGGATGGACACGCTCCAGTCGTCGAACTGGGTGAAGCGGATGAAGGGGCTGAACTTCTCATCCCCGTTGTCAGCGGCGGTGTTGCGCTGACCCTCGGTATCGGGGTCGGACACATCCACACCCGCATCGGCCAGCATCTGCTTGCAGGCCTCAAGGGAGGTCTCGCAGCCGCAGTTCACATGAACGTTCACGTGACCCAGCAGATTCTTCACCACCTCGACGAGCACCTCACGACCCTTGTCGCCGTCCTCACCGGCGCAATAGTCGGGAAGCCAGTTGATGAACACGTCGGTCTGCGGTTCGAACTCTCCCGGGAATCGGAACTTCTCAATTTCCACTTGCTGCTCCTTTCGTCCTGCCCGCGCTCTTGCGAACGCCCCTCTTGTTCCTTACTTACTGTAAGTAAGGCAAACTATAGTGACCTTCCCGCTCAAAGTCAATGGATTTTTTTACAATGTGTAATTTTTTTTATACGCTGTAAAGATTTCAGGTAATATATAGGCGATCGAAAAAGCATCGAGCGAACGAGTCTATTGGTTGCAGAGCGAGGAAAACCCCATGTCAACACGAGATCAAATACTGGAAATCGCCTATCGGGCCTTCGCGGAGAAGGGCTACAACCACACCTCCATGGGAGCCATCGCCGAAGAGCTCGGCATCACGAGGCCGGCCCTCTACTACCACTTCTCTTCCAAAGAGGACCTGCTGCTGGCCACCTACGAGATGATCGACCCGCTCATCAACGTGAGCGCCGACGAAGCGCTCGGCTGCACGGAGCCCGCCGAGTTCAAGCAGGCCTTCGCGGCCCTCATTGCGAGCATCACCAGCAATTTGCGCAACGATGAGCAGCGGGCCCGGTTCGTTGCCACCGTCGAATCGACGTCGGGGCAGATTCCGGCCATCACCGAGAGCGCCCAGGCCCAGTACGACGAGACCTGCGCCATATTCGCAACTGCGCTGGAGCATGGAAAGGCAATCGGCGCCGTTTCGGCCGATATGGACATCGATGCGGCCAAGCAGTACTTGGGCATCTTCATCTACGGCATCGGCGACATCATGCTCCGCGGCTGCAAGATCAACATGAAAGCCACCCGTGACATGGCCTTGAAAGCCATCTTCGGATAGGGTCCTTCCCTACTCCACGTACCCTTTCTGGAGCTTGCGGGCCAGTTGCAGGCCGCGGGCTACGAAGCCCTGGCCGTATTCCTCGCGGATCTTCCAGGCGTAGCGAGTGTGAGGGTCCTCGAACTTCAGGCGCTGGAAGGCCAGGCATTCGTGGACCGAGGTGCCGAAGTCATCGAAGAACGCTTCCATGGCATCGATGATACGCTTGGCAGCCTTCACCACCGAGCAGGCGGTGCCGTCGGGCATGACGATCTTCACGGTCTTCAAATCGTAGTGGGCGGCGTTCTTGAAGTTTTGCACGGCCTGCACCTGGTCCTTCACCGTGAGGTTCGCCGGCGCTTGGGCGGCGGCCCATACCAAAAACAGCTGGCTGAACAGCACGTCGCGCTCGTCGATACCGGAACGGACGAGCGGGTTCAAGTCCACCATGCGCAGCTCGATGTGGCTGATGCCCTCTTTTAAGCCCTCCAGGCTGTAGGGGCCGAAGTTTTTCAGCCGGATGGGGTAATAGAGCTCGGAGGGGTAGCGAATCATGCCGCTGTCGATGTAGGACTGGATGGAATCGGCGTAGGCCGCCGCACTCGTATAATCGAGAATGGGCGCGAAGAAGTTCCAGTAACCGAGCTCCGAACAGCGTACGGTGGCCAGGCCCTGGAAGAGGTCGCCGCCGATGCGGCCCTTCTCCACGAAGGAGGAGTCGCACACCGGGCTCGCGGCCATGACCGCGGTGAGAATCCAACTGTAGGCCACGCAGTTCTCGGCCAGGCGCACGTAGAACTGGTCGCGGTAGGCCTCGAAAATGGCGGGGGCGTCGGGACTCTCCGCGCGGGCGAGCTCGTAGTCGGCACGCAGCAGCGCCTCGCCGAAAGAGTAGTTCAGGTGAATGCCGGAAAAGGCCATCTTGTAGCGGCCGTAGCGGTCGGAGAGGTACTCGCGGTATTCCGTCTTGCCGGCATCGTCGCCGAAGTACTGGGCGATGGGGATGTCCTTCTCGTTCAGGATATAGGGCGGGTTCGAGAAGGGCCACAAAAGCTCGCGCTCGGGCAAATTCGCGATGGCCCGCTGCACGAGGCCGTTGTAGCGCTCCAGCGATTGGATCGCCTCGGCCGGCGTGGCGCACACCGGCGTGTTCACTTCCACCTGGTTCTCGGAGAAATCGCGCACGATGTGCACGTCGTCGGCGAAGTCGGCCGGCGTATGGGCGAGAAAGCCGCCGCCGTCGATGCGCAGCGACTCTTTCTCCAGGCCGAAGCCGCCCTCCAGCAAGTGGGCGCGAACTGATTCATCGTGGGCGTGCAGCATGGTTGCCTCCCGAAATGCGTCGGGCGTCGACGCGACGCCCTGAAGCGGCGGCCATGCGGCCCCGCTATCCCTGATGTTCACGGTTAAGTTTACCAGTTGCGACTTCTCTCTCGCGAAACACCATCGCATCGCTACTATTCTGCAACCCTGCATCCCGGCGCTTTGTCGCACCGACGCGCAGGCACCGCGGCACACCGGCACGTCGACGCTCTGGGCCTCCGATGCCTCCAATTGTGCAAAACACAGTAGTTCTCGTAGTGCGGAACGCACGTTCTTCAAGAATGAAGACACGTTTTCCCAGGTCATACTTTTCACAAACCCCTCATCCAACACCTCCAATTACGAGATCTGCCGTGTTTTGCACAAAAACGGGGATGCCCCGTGGGCCAATTGCTCATTGACCGAAATCGCACGGAGCGTTAGACTATGCGATTGCGTAAAGAAGTGGGCCTTTAGCTCAGTCGGTAGAGCAGGGGACTTTTAATCCCAAGGTCGCGGGTTCGATCCCCGCAGGGCCCACCACTTTTCGTTCGATACGGCACTGGGGTATCGTCCAACGGCAGGACTCTGGTTTTTGGTACCAGCTACCTAGGTTCGAATCCTAGTACCCCAGCCATTTTCCGCACAAGCAAGCCTCTCTCCGGAGCGGCTTTTTCATTGCCTGCTGAGAGACGGAGACGCAACCGCGAGAACCCTCCCCTACCGCGCGCCCTTCTCTGTTTTGGCGACAACGAGGAACAGGGCCAGGGCGAGCGCACCCACGACGGCCATGCAGAGGTACAGGTTCGCATACCCAATGAGCGGGGCCACGATGCCGAGCAGGATGGGGCCGATGCCCACGCCCACGTCGAGCAGCATGTAGAAGGTGGCGTTGGCGACCGACAGGCGCGCATCGCTCGTCACGCGCACGGCCATGGCCAACCCGCACGACTGCACGGTGCCCACGCCGAAGCCGAGCAGGGCCGCAGCCCCCAGGATCATCCAGTCGTTGGCCGCGAAGGCGAGCACCACCATGCCGAGCGCGAAGGACACGAACGCCGGCACCATGACGGGATGAGGCCCCACGCGGTCGAAGGCGCGGCCGGTGAAGGGGCGCGTGACGAACATGGCCAGCGCGTACACGACGAAGAACACGCTGGCGGCCCGGGCCAGGCCGATCTCAGTGGCGTAGGGCGTGAGGAACGTGAGCAGGCTGGAATAGCCGAAGAACAGAAGGCCGCACACCACCGAGATGGGCAGTACGCCGGCTTCCACGAAACGGGCGAGCGGCGAATGCTCCACCTTGGCGGCGACCTTCTCTTCCAAATGAGTGGAGGGCACGCGGGTAGAGGCCGCCAGCGCCTCGTCGCGGTTGGCGGCGGCATCTTCGCGCGCCTCCTCGTCCGGGGCCTCCGCCACCGCACCGGCCACGGCATCGGCGGCCGCTTCCACCTCGGCCTCGGCGGCCGCTTCGCTCCCCTTCACCTTCGTGGAAGATGCGGGGCGCAGAAGCAGCGCCGCCGGAATGGAAAGAGCCACGAGCACGCTCGCCACAACGAACACCACCGGATAGCCGAAGTTGTTCGCCAGGAAAATGCCCGCAAAGGGCCCGATGGCGCTGCCAAGGGTGATGGACAGCATAAAGTACCCGATGCCCTCGCCCTTGCGCTCGGGCGGCACCACGCTGGTAATGACCGTAGCGATGGTGGTGGAGCACACGCCGTAGGAGAACCCGTGGGCCAGACGCACGCCGATGAGCGCGCCCACCGGCTCGTTCAGCAGGTACAACGCCGAAAGCGCCACCTCGGCGATGCACCCGACGATAAGCAGCGGCAGCCGTCCGAAGCGCTCCATCATCGGCGCGGCGGCGAAACGCGAGAACAGCGTGCTCACGATGAAGGCGCTGGCGCAGAAGGCAGCCACGGCGGCCGGCGCCTGGTACACGGTAAGCGCATAGGCGGTCATGACCACCATGAGCATGAAGTAGTTGCCGGCGATGAAGAAGTTCAGGAAGGTGCCAGCGATGAAGTTGCGCGTCCAGAGCGGTGCGGGCGCAGGCGCGGGCCTTTCGCAACGCGAAGGAATAGCAACCTTGGCAGCAGATGAGGCCATTAGCGGCAGTCGCCTTCTTTCGCGATGAGCACCGTCATGGGCGACTCCTTGGTGACGGCATAGCTCACGGAACCCAAAAAGCCCTTCACGCCGCCTTGGCCGCGACTGCCCATGATGATGAGGTCGCAGCCCTCCTCCTTCGCGCAGTTCACGATGAGGTCGGCCGGGGACGTGCCCTTGAGCACGCGCACCTCAGTCGGGTTCACCATATCGGCGGCGATGGCCTCCAGCTCCTCGCGAATGGCCATGGCGTCGTCCACCATGACGGTGTCCATGCCGGCGGCGGCCGAGCCCGACGAGAACAGGCGCATGACGTGCACGAGCACCACTTCTACCGCCGGGTTCTGGGCGGCAATCTCGCGCATCACCTCCAGCGCTCGATGGGAGGGGGCACTGCCGTCATAGGCGACGAGGATCTTCTTGCACCACATGGGCATCCTTTCTGCTTCGCGCATCGGCCCCGGCACCCCGTCGGGCAACAGGTAACCGAATCAAGTCCGCTTTCCATTGTAGACCCGCCAGCCTGCCGCCACCGATTCTTTGCAAAGTTGTTGCAATAGAAAAAGCCGCCCCCGTCTGACAGCGGAAGCGGCCCCACAACACAATTATTCGAAAGCATTGCGAGGCGGCCCGCCGTAGCCGCGGCGGCTCGCCTGTTCTTTACCATAGAAGGCGTCCGGCGAAAGCCAACGACCTTCCTCAGAAGGCCCCTACTCCGGCTCGACGAACGTGTCGCGGTCGGGGGCGAAGGACTGCATGGCCTCGATGGTGCGGGCGAACAGCTCGTCCAGCTCCCAACCGAGCATATCGGCGCCCGAGGCGATGACCTCGCGGCTCACGCCGGCGGCGAAGCGCTTGTCCTTGTACTTCTTCTTGAGCGACTTCACGTTGAAGTCCATGACCGACTTGCTCGGCCGCATGACGATGGCCGCCCCGATGAGGCCCGTCAGCTCCTCGGTGGCGAACAGGATCTTCTCCATCTGAAGCTCCGGCTTGGGCAGATCGGTGTTGTAGTCGGAGGTGTGCGACTGAATAGCGCGGATGAGCTCCGGCGTACCACCCGCCTCCTCGATGAGCGGCGCGGCGTACAGCGTGTGCTTCTCCGGCTCGTCGTCGTGCTCTTCCCAATCCAAGTCGTGCAGAAGGCCCACGATGCCCCAGAACTCCTCGTTTTCCGGATCGTACTCGCGGGCGAAGTAGCGCATGGTCTGCTCGACGGTCTCGCCGTGCTCGATATGGAACGGATCCTTGTTGTGGGCAGCGAGCAGTTCAGCCGCTTGCTCGCGGGTCATGCCGGCGGAAAGTGCGGTCATGGGCGTCTCCTCTCGTCTTGTTTGTCGCTTCCTGACACTATAACGGGGATGCACCCCCTTGCGCTATGGGGTGCGAAACAAAATTCCCTATGCCCACTTTAGTGCTCGAACAATCCACGTCCTTGTTTCGGGCAAGAATTTCGAGTTGTTAGACTCTCACTGTCGAGCAAAATGATCGTTCCGCTGTAGCATGATCCTGCTGCAGAGTAGTGACAAGGTTGCGACCTGGCCTTTTGCCCAGTTGCCTCGAGATGCGCAGTCGCCAAAGCGATCGACAGACCTGTTAGCGCGCTCCCTTATGTCTAACAACTCGAAATTATGCCCCGAAACGAGCCCCCAGGATTCCCGGGTGCCCGTTCTGGGGCAGCAATGCGAAGAGACCAACAGCAGGATGCTTGCAGCTACGCGACCCGCTTCTACGCGACCCGATTCTACGCGACCCGCTTCTACGCGACTCGATTCTACGCGACTCGATTCTACGCGACCCGCTTCTACGCGACCCGCTTCTTTCCGAAGATGGTCTTGCAGCCCTTGACGGCCAAGATGACGGCGAACACCATGAGCAGCACGCCGATGACCAGCTGCAGCACCGTGGCGGCATCCACCGTGCCCGCGGCCAGAAGACCGATCTTGGCCCACACCGTCAGCGCCAGCGAGGTCAGCGTCACCACCATCATGAACGCCATGGGGACATAGAACATCTTGTTGTTGCGGCCTGCGTTGCCGAGCCACGCGCACACGGCCAGCAGGCCCAAGGCGGCCAGAAGCTGGTTGGCGGCACCGAACAGCGGCCACACGAGCTGGTAGCCGGTCATGCCCAGCCCCACGCCGAGCACCACCGTGATGATGGTGGCGACCCAGGGGTTCACGAGCACCGCGCGCCAACCGGTAAGGTCGCTTGCCTCCATGCCGTGGGGCGTGAAAAGCTCCTGGAACATGTAGCGGCCCAGGCGCGTCGCGGTGTCGAGCGAGGTCAGGCAGAACACCGACACCGCCAGCACGAGCAACGCGTAGGCGACCGACTCCGCGCCGGCGAGCCCGGGCACACAGGCGAGCATCTGGGAAAGGCCCGCGGCGAAGACTTGGGTCGGCGAGGCGTAGGTGCCGTCCATATAGCCGGAAAACACGAAGGCCACCGCGCACAGCGAGATGACCGCCACCAAGCACTCGAGCAGCATGCCGCCGTAGGCGATGGGCTGCGCCTCGGCCTCGCGATCGAGCTGCTTGGAGGTAGTGCCCGAGGCCACGAGGCTGTGGAAGCCGGAGATGGCGCCGCAGGCGATGGTGATGAACAGCGCCGGGAACAAAAAGCCCGAGGCAGCCACCTTGGATGTGCCAGCCGCAGCGGAAAAGCCGGTGAATGCGGGAATGTCCAGCGAGGCGGCGTTGCCCATGACGCCGGCGCCGATGATACCGACAAGCGCCAGGGCGATCATGCCGTAGAGCAGATAGCTCGACAGGTAGTCGCGCGGCTGCAGAAGGATCCACACCGGGGCCACGGAGGCCACGAGGATATACAGGCCCACAAGGATCATCCAGGTGGTGTTGTCCAGCGCGATGACCGGCAAGTTGTAGCCGAGGGCCACGACGACCACGATGATGGCCAGAGCTGAGACGATGTTCGCGGCCGCGGGGATCTTGCGACCACGGGTGATAACGCCGTAGATGACGGCTACCACGATGAACAGCACCGAGATCATGGCCGTGCGCATGTTGGCCAAATTCCCCGTCTCGACTGCCACGGCCTTGGCGGCGTCGTCAGTGGGCACCGGTGCCACAGCAAAGGTGCTCGCCACGATGGAGGCGAAGGCGGCCACCACCAAAATGAGCGTCAGGTACGAGAAGATGCAGAACAGCTTCTTGGCCGTGTCGTCGATGTTCTCGGCAATGACCGTCGCGAGCGTCTGCCCCTTGTGGCGAATGGAGGCGAACAGCGCGCCGAAATCGTGCATGGCGCCGAAGAAGATGCCGCCGATGAGCACCCACAGAAGCACCGGCACCCAGCCGAAGATGGCCGCCTGGATGGGGCCGTTGATGGGGCCGGCGCCGGCGATGGACGAGAAATGGTGGCCGAGCACCACGTAGGGCGCGGCGGGCACGTAGTCCTTGCCGTCCTCGAACTCGTGGGCCGGCGTGGGGCGGTTGGGGTCGATGCCCCACTGCTTGGCGAGCCAGCCGCCGTAGAAGACGTAGCCGCACACGAGAACCGCGATGGCTACCAGAAGAATGATCAGGGCATTCATAACGTACTTCCTCTCTTCTCGCCCTGGGCTTCAAAGAGAGGGCGCGCGCCATCGCAGGCTCGGCCCTCCCGATCTTGCGGAAACGCCGGGGCGGACGCGTCAAGCCGATGCCCATCGCGCACGGCGTCGCGAACAGCGCTGCTCGCGTTGCCGCAACGAGCGTCGCGCACAGCAACGCCGCCGTCGATGAACGCATTGGCCTGGAGCGTTTCCCCCAGCGGTTTTCCCTGTGAATTGGTCGTCACGCGCCCGCGCGACAAGTCGGCCACCGCCAGACGCAGATCGGCCCACCCCCGCCAGCCGAGCGCGAAGTTCTTGTGGAAGCGTGTGCGCCGCACGCGCTCCCACGCGAGATCGTCTACGGCATCGGCGACGATGGCGAGCGACAAGTACGTCGTCATGTGATCGGGCGCGGGCCGCACGAGGGAGAGCCCCTCGCCGGTAACGCAGCCGACCAAGTCGTCCAGCTCGCCTGTGGTCAGGCGGGGCGTGCCCCAGAAGAACAGGTGCTCGTGGCTGGCCGCCTCCCACAACTTCGCGCGCTTGACGAGCACGTACCGAGAGACCGAGGAATGGAACTCGGCGTAACCCGGGAAGGTGCGGCCGGCGAAGTCGTGGTCGCGCTCGACGTCGAACCACGCTTCATGGGCGGCAAGAAGTCGCTCGATGACTTCTCCACGGCCTGCCAACGCCATCGCCTTCTTCCCATTGATGACCGAAAAAGTTAACTTTGCGAGCGTAGTACTTACGACTGGGCGATGCAAGAACTTTTTTGACGGCTCGTCAGGTTTTTACGGAGTGGAAACGCTCGGCGATGCCGCTAGAACACGACGCCCAGCCCGTTGCAAATGAGGCCCCAGAACACGCCCGTGGCATACAGCACGACAATGATGGCGACATTCTGCTTCCAGGGGCGGTTGGCCCGGGCGAGCACGAGCAGTCCCACGCCGGCGCTCACCAGAAGCCCGGCCAGCATGGCGCCGGCCCCCAGCACGCCCTCCACGTACAGCTGGGCGATGACCACGCTGGCGGCGCAATTCGGAATGAGGCCCACAAGCGCGGTCGCGAACACCGAGAAATTCGGGTTGTCGCCGAGGAACTGGGCGAGCGCGTCCTCCCCCACCGTTTCCAGGACGACGTTCAGCGCAATGGTGATGAGGAAGATGAACAACGTCACCTGCACCGTGTGCTTCGTGGCGCTCTTCAGGATGCCCTTCCAACCGTGCCCGTGCTCGTGGGTGTGCTCCACGTCGTCGTGGTGCTCGTAGGCGCGTTCGGGAGCCTGCTCGCAGGTATGGCAGTCGTGGTTGCAGCCGCACTGGTCCTGCTCGCACAGCTCATGGATGCGCAGGCGCTCCTTGTCGCGGCGCGCCAGGCGCAGCACGGCATCCACGATGAAGCCCATGACCATGCCGATGACTACCTTCGCCCCCATGATGGACAAGATGGTATTGCCGGGCACCGCCTCGGCCAGGAAGATGGGCAGCATCTCGTCGGAGGTGGAGAGAAACACGGCAAAGAGCGTCCCCAGCGTGATCACGCGCCCCGCGTACAGCGTGGCCGCCACGGCCGAGAAGCCGCACTGGGGCACCACGCCCAGAAACGCGCCGACGATGGGCCCGGCCGCACCGGCGTGGCGGATGGCCTCCTGGGTCTTGCCGCCGGTCTTGTGCTCGAGCCACTCCATGGCCAGGTAGGTGACGAACAGAAACGGGATGAGGTACAGGGTGTCGGCCAGAGAATGCTCCAGCACGTGTTCGGCTATGTGCGCGATGGTTTCCATGGATCTAAGATTCTAACGCGTCTGTGGCGATATCCACCGAATCGTTGCCCTCCTCCACGATCAGCGGGCCCTCCACCTTCTGATCTTTGGGCAAAAGCAAGCTCGCCAGAATGGCCACGACGAAGACCACGGCCACGCAGTTGTCGGCAAAGACGCTCTGCACGAGCTCCGGGAAGATGGCGAAGATGTCGCCCATCTGCGTAAACCCGATGCCGACGGCCAGCGACAGCGCGGCGATGGTGATGTTGCGCTGGGAGAAGCCGGCATTGGCGATCATCTGGAAGCCGCTGACGATGATGTTGCCGAACATCATGATGGTGCAGCCGCCGAGCACCGCCTCGGGCAGCGATGCGAACACGAGGCTCACCACGGGCACGAAGCCGGCGAGCACGAGCACGACCGCTCCCGTGGCGATGGCGCGACGGTTCACCACGCCGGTCATGGCGATGAGGCCGACGTTCTGCGAGAACGAGGTGACCGGCGAGCAGCCGAACACGCCGGCGAGCGAGCTAACGAGGCCATCGGCCGTCACGGCGCCGGAGAGCTCCTTGTCCGTGGGGTTGCGGCGCAGCGCGGCGGCCGTGAGCGCCGAGCAGTCGCCCACGGTCTCGGTGGCGGAGACGAGGAAGATGAGCGTGACGGTGATGATGGCGCCGAGGTTGAACTCCGGCGTCACAGGCAGCACGCCCGGCAGCGAGAAGAGCTGCGCCGAAGCGAAGCCGGAGAAGTCCACTTTGCCCAGCGGAATGGCCACCAGATACCCCACGACAAGGCCGAAGAGCACCGAAAGCTGTTTAGTGGCGCCCTTGGCGAGGCCCTGGAACACAAGGCACGCCAGAAGCGAGACGGTGCCGAGGATGAGGTTCGTGGCGCTGCCGAAATCCTCCGCGCCGGAGCCGCCGCCGAAGGAGGCCGCCCCCACGCCGAGCAGCGAGAACCCGATAGAGGTCACCACCACGGCCGCCACGATGGGTGTGATGATACGCCGCCACCAGCGGGCGAACAAACCCAGCAGCCCCTCGATGAGGCCGCCCACGATGACCGCTCCCACGAGCGCCCCGTAGCCCTGGGTCGCCGCAATGGTGCAGGCCACGGAGACGAAGGTGAAGCTGATGCCCATGACGATGGGAAGCCCGCTGCCCACCCGCCACAGCGGGAACAGCTGCACGAAGGTGCCGATGCCGGCGATGAACATGGCGTTCTGAATGAGCGTGGCCCGCAAATCTTCGGGAAGGCCGGCCGCTGCCGCAATGATCGCGATGGGCGCGAGGTTCGCCACGAACATGGCCAGCACGTGCTGCAGGCCGTAGGGGAAGGCCGCAAGCCAGCCGATCTCGCCATCAAGGGACGAGAGCGCCTTCATCTTCGGGTCGATGAAAACCACGCCGCCCTCGCTTTCCACGTTTCTCTTGCGGCTCATGAGCGGAACTCGATGGCGCCGGTAGCGGGATCCATGGCCTCGACGATGGCGAGCGACTGCAGGTCGTAACCTGCCTCGCGCAGCTCGTCGCCACCGGGCTGGAAACCTTTCTCAATGGCGATGCCGATGCCCTCCACAGTGGCCCCGGCACTCTCGCAGATCTCGAGCAGGCCGCGTAGGGCGCAGCCGTTGGCGAGGAAGTCGTCGATGATGAGCACATGGTCGTCGGGCCCGAGAAAACGGGTGGAGACGATGACGTCGTAGATGCGGTTGTGGGTGAAGGACTGGATGCGCGTGGAATACATCGTGCCATCCAGGTTGATGGACTGGGTCTTCTTCGCGAACACCACGGGCACGCCGAAATGATGCGCCACCACGGCGGCGATGCCGATGCCCGAGGCCTCGATGGTGAGGATCTTGTTAATGGGCTTGCCCGCGAAAAGCCGCTTCCATTCCTCGGCCATCTGGGAGAACAGCTCAATGTCCATCTGGTGGTTCAAGAAGGCGTCCACCTTCAGCACACCGCCCGCCTTCACCACGCCATCGCGGCGAATGCGCTCTTCCAACAATTCCACAGAAACCTCCTTGGGCTTCGGGGCCATTTTCGCGTATCGCACTATCTTAGGAGATCGCGCCCCTCTTGGGAACGACTGCCGAAAACGCCCATGAAATAGAGCGGACGGGAAATTGGCGGTTGAGAACTTGGAAAATGTGCTTTTTTGAATAGGGGTTTGACCTGGTATTTCTTGAGTTTTACCAGGTCAAAATGGGGGTTTTCCGAAAACAAATAAGCACATTTTCCAAGTCAAGTGTTCCAAAAAAGCACAATTTACAAGTAATGGGCGAAAATGTTCGCGCGCAACAGGAAGGGCGCCCCTGATGAGGCGCCCTTCTGCGAGTTAGTAGGTTACGCGGTTAGGCCGCGCGCAAGTTTTTCCTGCTTGGGCCTAGTACATTCCGCCGCCGCCCTGCATGCCGGCAGCCAGAGCGCTCAGATCGGGACCCTCCTTGGGGATCTCGTTGATGGTGGCCTCGGTGATGAGGATGAGAGCCGCCACGGAGGCCGCGGACTGCAGCGCCGTGCGAGTCACCTTCACCGGGTCGTTCACACCCATCTCGATCATGTTGCCGTACTCGCCGTTGGCGCAGTTCAAGCCCTCGCCCTTCGGCAGGCTCTTGACCTTCTCCACCACGACGGAGCCCTCGAAGCCGGCGTTCTGGGCGATGGCGCGCATCGGGGCCTCGATGGCCTTGCGGATGATGTCGATGCCGACTTCCTCGTCCTTGTCATCGGCCTTGACGGCGTCCAGGGCGCCGATGGCGTCCACGAGCGCCACGCCGCCGCCGGCGACGATGCCCTCTTCCACGGCCGCGCGAGTCGCCTGCAGGGCGTCCTCGATGCGGGACTTCTTCTCCTTCAGCTCGGACTCGGTGGCAGCGCCCACCTTCAGCACGGCCACGCCGCCGGAGAGCTTCGCCAGGCGCTCCTGGGCCTTCTCGCGGTCGAAGTCGGAATCGACGCGCTCGAGCTCGGCACGGATGATCTGGATGCGGTTCTCAATGTCTTCCTTCTTGCCCGCGCCGTCCACGATAAGGGCGGTGTCCTTGGTGACCTTCACGGTCTTGGCGGTACCGAGCATCTCCATCGTGGCGTCGGCCATGGTCATGCCAAAGTCCTTGTCGATGACCTGGGCGCCGGTGACCACGGCGATGTCCTCGAGGATGCGCTTGCGGCGGTCGCCGAAGCCGGGAGCCTTGATGGCCACGACGTTCAGGGTGCCGCGCAGACGGTTCAGCAGGATGGTGGACAGGGCCTCGCCCTCGACGTCCTCAGCCACGATGAACAACGGGCGCTGGGCGCGCATGACTTCCTCCAGCAGCGGAACCATGTCCTGGATGGAGTTGATCTTCATGTCGGTCAGCAGGATGAAGGGGTCCTTCAGCACCGCTTCCATCTTCTCCATATCGGTGGCCATGTAGGGGGAGATATAGCCGCGCTCGTACTGCATGCCCTCGACGATGTCCATGTCGATGCCGAAGATGGTCTGGGACTCCTCCACGGAGATGGCGCCGTCGTTGCCCACGGCGTCCATGGCCTCGGCGATCTTGTCGCCGATGGCGGCGTCGCCGGCGGAGATGCGGCCGACGTTGGCGATCTGCTCCTTGGTGGACACCGGGGTGGCGTCGGCCTTGATGGCGGCCACGATGGCGTCGGTGGCCTTCTCGATGCCGCGGCGAATGCCCAGCGCGTCGGCGCCGGCGGTCACGTTCTTCAGGCCCTCGGAGACGATGACGTCGGCGAGGAGTGTGGCGGTGGTGGTGCCGTCGCCGGCCACGTCGTTGGTCTTCACGGCCACCTCGCGCACCAGCTGGGCGCCCATGTTCTCGACCGGGTTCTCCAGCTCGACTTCCTTGGCGACGGTCACGCCATCGTTGGTGATGAGCGGGGCGCCGTAGGACTTCTCCAGAGCCACGTAGCGGCCCTTGGGGCCGAGCGTCACCTTGACGGCATCGGCCAGCTTGGAGACGCCCGCGGCCAAGCCGGAGCGGGCATCGGTATCGAACTTGATTTCCTTAGCCATAAGTTCGCGTTCCTTTCAGTGGATCTATCTTCTCGGTTTATCTTCTCAGTTATTCAACTACGGCGTAAATGTCGTCGGCGCGCAGAATCAGCACGTTCTCGCCGTCCAGCGTCACCTCAGTGCCGCCGAACTTGCCGTAGATGACCTTGTCGCCGACCTTAACAGGCATAGGAAGCAGCTTGCCGTCCTTGTCCATCTTGCCCTCGCCCACGGCGATGATGGTACCGGTCTGGGGCTTCTCCTTGGCATCGGAGGCCAGGAACAGGCCGGACGCGGTGGTAACCTCGGCCTCGTCCTGCTTCAGGATGACGCGGTCGCCCAGAGGCTTCAAATTCATAGCTTGCCGTCCTTTCAATGGTTGTTGTAGCGCCTTCGCGCAACTTCCAATTTAACCACTCGGTTAGGTTAAGTGCTAGCACTCGGTAGCAACGAGTGCTAAACAGTTACGCATCATAACAGCTACGGGAAGGAATGCAAGAGGGGACGGAGAAAAACTTGAGTTTTTTTCACTCAAGTTTCCTGTGATTATAATCTTGATCAGGGATTACTTTTCAAGTTGGAATTTGTGCAGGTGAACAGTCTCCCTAGGGGGCAGGCGTCACCAAACCCGTCTCGTAGGCGAAGACGACGAGCTGGGCGCGGTCGTGAGCATCAGTCTTAGCCATGACGCGGGCCAGATGCGTCTTCACCGTGGCCGGCGAGATGAACAGCTCTTCGGCGATCTCGTCGTTGGAAAGGCCCCGGGCCACCAGCACGAGGATCTCGCGCTCGCGGTCGGTGAGGCTCGTCAGCGCGGCGCGGCGAGTCTCGGCCACATCGGCGGCGCCCCAGCCGCCCCGCGGACGCGCGGCCACGAAGGTCTCCACCAGCCGGCGCATCACCGAGGGCTGAATGAGCGCGTCGCCTCGGGCCACGACGCGGACGGCCGCCACGATCTCGTCGGGGTCGGCGTCCTTCAGCAAAAAGCCGCTCGCCCCGGCGCCCAGAGCATCGTAAACGTACTCGTCCACGTCGAAGGTGGTGAGCACGAGCACCCGGGTTTTTGCGAGCAGCGGGTTGCCCGTAATGGCGCGGGTGGCCTCGATGCCGTTCATTTCGGGCATGCGAATGTCCATGAGCACCACGTCGGGCCGAAGGCGCTGCGCCTCCTGTACCGCATCGGCCCCGTTTCGGGCCTCGCCGACGATCTCGATGCCCTCGTAGGTGCCGAGAATGGCCTTGAAGCCGCCGCGCACGAGATCCTGGTCGTCCACAACGAGCACGCGGATGGGATCGGCCTCACTCATGGGTCTCCTCCTTCTGGCTGAGGGGAACGCTCACGGCAATGCGCACGCCGCCGAGCGGACTTGGGGACGCGGAGAACGTACCCTGCAGAAGCCGCGCGCGCTCGCGCATGCCGAGCAGGCCGTGGTGACCGGCCGCGGCGGCCGGGGCAGCGAGCCCCTTCCCGTCGTCGTCGACGATAAGCTCGGCGAAGCCCTCCCGTTTCGTGGACAGTGCCAGCGTCGCACGGCGCGCCCCGGCGTGGCGCACGATATTCGTGGCCGCCTCACGCGCGATGCCGAAGAGGGCCACGTCGATGAACGCCGGCACGCAGGCGCGGTCGTAGGCGGTCTCGTCCAGCGTGACCTCGATATCGGCACCTTCCAAATAGGACACCAAATCGCCCATGCGATCGGTGCCCTGGGTGGGCGTCGTCTCGGCCGGCCCCTCCCCCGCGCGCAACACGCCGATCATGGCGCGGATTTCCTCCAGAGCGCCCTTGGCGGTGCGACGCACCTCGGCGATGGCCTCCTTGGCGGCGGCGGGATCGCGATCGACCAGGCGCTCGGCGGCCGCGGCCTGGATACTCACAGCCGACAGCGAATGGGCCGTGATGTCGTGCACCTCCCGGGCGATGGAGACGCGCTCGGCCTCCACCCGACGGCGCGCCTCGGCGTCGCGGCTGCGCTCGGCGGCAACCGCCCGCTCCTCGATGGCGCGGGTGCGCTCCTGGTGCTCGTGCAGAGCGTAGCCAGCGAACGCGGCCGCCAGGGCCAGCGCCATGTTCTGGAACACGGTGAGCTGCGTCAAGATGCGCGACTGCTCCGGGGGCGCCGGTGCGAACAGCAGCACCAGGCACATGACCGCGCACGCGATGGCCGCCTCGGCCCGCGAGCGCGCAGACGCCAGCGTGAACAGCGCAATGAGGGGGCCCGCCACGGACAGGGCGATGCCGTTCAGCTCCGCTTGAAGCAGACCCCAGCTGACCAGGCACCACACGAACACGGCCCAGGGGCACTTGCGCCGCAGCACGAGCGGCAGCGTGGTGAGCGCGACGGCCAGAAGCGAGAGGCCCGAGGGCACCATAGCCTGGATGCCCATGAGCCGGCGCATGAACTCGTCGGGGATGAGCAGGTTAACGGCCACGGTGAGCTGCAGGCAGCAGAACCCGAAGGCCCCCGCCGCGATGACGGCGTCGATGAGCCAGTCGGTGGCCGTAAACTTCGGGGTATTTCGAAAGATCTTATCCATGACCGCTATGGTAAACGACCGGACGCCCACGCGCCATACACCGCGGAGTGTATGAAACGAGCCTGTTGAACAACGCCGACCCCAGACGGGGCTCGTTCGCCAGCAGGACGCGGGATCGCCAGCGGGACGCAGCTTCACTAACGAGACGCGGGATCGCCGTAGAACGGCGCGTCAGGGTACGGAGGCTCCAACGCACGCTTGAAGGCGTTGGCGTCGGTACGGGCGATGACGTAATCCACCAAATCGCGGCTCAGGCCGCTCTCGGCGACGATAGCCGCCGCATCCTTCCCCTCTTCCACATAGGCGACGAGAATTCGATCCAGCGTGGCGTAATCGACGCCGAGGGACTTCTCGTCCTCCTGATCGGGCGCGAGTTCCGCGCTCGGCGGCTTCACGAACACGTTCACGGGAATGGGGCCAGTACCGCCCTCTTCCACAGCCCGGCGGTTGCGCCAGCGGGCCATGGCGAAGACGTCGGTCTTGTACACGCCGCCCAAAGGCGCGAAGGCCCCGGCCGTGTCGCCGTAAAGAGTGGAGTAGCCCATGGCCGCTTCGGACTTGTTGCCCGTGTTCAGCATGAGCCAGCCGTGGGCGTTCGAGAGCGCCATGAGGCACACCATACGGCAGCGGGCCTGGGTGTTCTCCGCGGCAAGGCCCGAAAGCGCGCCGCCACAGGCCCGGGCGAGCACGGCCTCGAAGGCCTCGAAGGGCTCGCAGATGGGCACGGTGATGTTGGAGATGCCGAGGGCTAAGGCCAGCGCCTCGGCGTCGTCGATGGACGACTCGCTAGAATAGGGGCCAGGCAGCATGACCCCGTGGACGTGGTCGGCTTCCAGCGCGTCGGCGGCCATGACGGCCACGAGTGTGGAATCCATGCCGCCGGACAGCCCGATGACCACATCGGTGAAGCCGGCGCTGCGCACGAAGGCGCCCAAAGCGTCGGTGCAGGCCTCGTACATCTGCTGGGGGTTCATAGACGTCCTTTCTATAGCAAAAGCGCTGCCACGAGTATGGCAGCGCTTTGTTTCGGGCCGATTGCCGGCGTGCGTCAGTCTGGCGACGCCCGCAGCCGTCAGTTTTCCGGCAGATCCACCTCGATGGAGTCGATCTGCAGCTCGCGTCCGGCCAGAAGCTCGGTGGCGAACGAGTCGCAGACGGGGCAGAAGCGGTTGTAGAGGTCGTGCTCGAACTCGTGGCCGCATTCCAAGCAGACGCTGCGCGGGCGGATCATCGTCAGATCCAGCGTGGCGCCCTGGGTGAACGGGTCGGCCTCGGCCAGGGCCTCGAAGGCGAACACGAGGGCGTCCTCCACCGCCTCCGTGGCCTCGCCGATGGAGACCCTCACGCCCAGAAGCCGCGTCGCGCCGGCCTCGCGGGCCGCCTCCACGGCGGCGTCCATGACGCCGGTCATCAGTCCCAGCTCGTGCACTTACTCGTCCTCTTCCGCCGCCAAGCGCTCGTTCTGGCGCTTGATGCGACGGCCCAGCACCACGCGCGCGATAAGCAGGCTGCCCTCGTAAAGCGCGATCATGGCGGCGAACATGAGCAGCATGGTGACCGGCGAGGCGTCGGGGGTGACCACGGCGCAGATGACCATGAGCACCACGTAGACCGTCCGCCAGCTGCCGCGCAGCTTCTTATAGGGGATGACGTCGAAGATGACGAGGTAGAACACGATGAGCGGCAGCTCGAAGGCGAAGCCGAAGCCGAGCTCGAACTTGATGATGATGTCGATGTAGGAGCTCATGCGCGGCGCCACATAGCCGAGGCCCATGGCCTGGTCGGTGAGCCACTGGAACGCCGGGTTCAAGATGATGAGGTAGCAGAACACCGTGCCGATGATGAACAGGGCCACGGCGGCGGCGAAG
The DNA here is from genome assembly GCF_977072315.1 of Adlercreutzia sp. CNCM I-6215. Lineage (NCBI taxonomy): Bacteria > Bacillati > Actinomycetota > Coriobacteriia > Eggerthellales > Eggerthellaceae > Adlercreutzia > Adlercreutzia sp. CNCM I-6215. Next base: position 34,863 of record NZ_CDRVMA010000010.1, read on the forward strand.
GTGGGCATGAACCACTTGCGCTCGCTGGGCTTCAGCGCCGGCAGGAAGAACGCGAGCAGCTGCCACAGGATGACGGGGGACGTGGCCACGATGCCCGCCCACAGCGAGATTTGGAAGCGCACGGAGAACGCCTCGAAGGGGTCGATGGCCTGAAGCGAGGCCATGCCGTCAACGTTGGGCAGAAACTCCGCGATGGGCATGAGGAGGAACTGGCCCATGGTAGGGGTGGCCATGTAGAACACGACCACGGCCACGGCGAGGCAGGCGACGATGCGCACGAGGCGCATGCGCAGCTCGCCGAGGTGGTCGAATAGCGGCATGCGTGCCGGTCCGATTGGCATCTTTATGCCTCCTTCTTCTCGTCGGCGGCTTTGGCAACGCCAGCAACCGGAACATCATCGGCGGCCTCGGTCACAGCCTTGGCCTCCTCGGCGGCCTTCTTGGCCTCCGCCTCGGCCTTCCGCTTGGCGGCGGCCTCCTCGCGCTTCTTAGCCGCCTCGGCCTTGCGCTTCTCGGCTGCGGCCTTGCGCTCCTCTTCTTCCTTCTTCTTCAGCTCCTCGGCTTCAGCGGCCTTGCGCTCGGCGCGCTCCTTGTCGTAGCGAGCCTTGCGCTCGGCGAAGCTCTCGGGCTTCGCCGGGGCGGCATCGGCCTTATCGGCTGTGCCCTCGCCGTCCTGCTCGGCCTTGGCCGCAGCAGCCGCGGCGGCGCCGGCGGCAGCAGTGGAAGTGCTCTTCTTGGTGGTTGCGCTCGCCTTCTTCGACACAGCGCTCGCGGCCTTCTTGGCACTGTCGGCGCCCTTCTTGGCCTTGGCCGCCGCCTCGTCCAAGGCGTCGAGCGGGTTCTTGAAGGGATCCTCGGCGTCCTTGTCGAACACCATCTCCCCCTTCAGCACGCCGCTCATTTCCTCCTGGGCGTTGCGGAACTTCGCGATGGCCTTGCCGAGGGTCTTCGCCATGGCAGGCAGCTTGTCGGGTCCGAAGATGAGGAACCCGAACAGCAGAATGAGGAAAAGCTCGAATCCGCCGATTCCAAACACGACTGGTTTCCTTTCAACAGCTCTACAGCGAGAGCACGGTCAACGCCATAGTGGGAATGCCCAAGGCGAGCACGAGGATGACGCACACGACCACGGTGAAGATCTTCTTGGTGCGCGCCTTGGCCTCGGCGGCCTCCTTGGCGCGACGCTCGCGCTCCTCGGCCTGCTTGATGCGCTCGGCCTGCTGCTTGCGCGTGGGATTCTTCGCGCCGGTCTTGTTCTTCTTGCTCGACATCGCGGGTACTCCTCAGGTTCCCAACTTCAAGTATACGCAAATATGGCATTATCGCAGAAGCGGGCGCGCCGCGCCAGCGAAAATGCCTGCCGCGGCGCGCCCTCCACGAATTCACAACTGCGCCGAGCACCCCGCTCAGCGATTGCGCCCGCTAGGCCTCGGGGCGCAGCTTGGAGCGGATCTCGATGACCCGCGCGATGCTCTTCGCCACTTCCACCTTCACGTGCCAGCGGTTCTTCTCGTACAGAACGTTGCCGTCGACCATGGTCATGAGCACGTCGGCCGTGGTGCAGGTGTTCACCACGGCGGCCACCGGATCGGTCGTGAAGGACTGATGCGAGCTGGACAGATCCACGGCGATCATGTCGGCACATTTGCCGATCTCCAGCGACCCCACCTTATCAGCAATGCCGAGTGCCCGCGCGCCGCCGAGCGTGGCCACCTCGAGCATCGTATGGGAGTCGAGGAAGCGCCCGGGGTTCACGGCGCGCTGCAGCAGCATGCCCAAACGCATCTCCGAGAGCATGTCGGTGGATTCCGTCGCCGCCGGCGAGTCGGTGCCGAGGCCCACGCGCAGGCCGGCACGGATGTACTCGTCCAGGGGCGCGACGCCCATGCCCAGCTGGGCCGAGGCGCGCGGGCACACGCAAACGGCCACGTTGTGGGAGCGCAGCTTCTTCAAATCCTCGTCGTCCACGTAGACCGCGCCGACGATCATGACGTTGTCGGCGTCGAAGGCGTTCCAGTTCAGCGCGTAGCGCACCGGGCTCACACCCGTGGGCAGCCAGGGCGGAATCTCCACGTAACCGCGCTTCACATCGCCGCCGTGCACTTGGAAGGGCGACGAGCCGTAGCGCACGAAGTCGGACTCCTCGCGGCTGCCAGCGAGCCACAGGGCCACGGGCAGATCCTCCTTCTGGGCGAATTTCGAGATAGCGGAAAGCATGGCCGGGTGGTTGGTGAACAGGGGCGCCGCGGCAATGCCGATGGCGACGCGGTCGGAGTCGACCTCCTCGCGCCAGTGCAGGATGTCCTTCTGGGCGAACTGCATGGCCGCGTCGATGCGGTTCTTGTCCATGGCGCCCACCTGGCGGTAGATCACCGAGCGCAGGCCGAGCTTGTTCACGGCCGTGCAGGAGGCGCCGGTCAGCGTGATGTCGGCCACCGTGGTGATGCCGCTGGAGAGAGCGTCCAGGCCGCCCAGAATAGCGGAGTCGAACCAATCTGAAGCTTCCATGCGCCCGCTTTTCTGGGCCACTTCCGCGAGCCACTGCACATAGGGCGCGTCGTTCACCACGCCGCGCAGCACCGATTGCTCGAGGCGCGTATGCAGGTCAACCAGGCCGGGCATGACGGCGGCCAGACCCTGGTCGACGACCTCTTCCTCGGGGTAGCGCAGGCGCAATTGCTCGGCCTTCCCGATGTCGCGAATGACGCCGTCGCGCACGAGGACCGCGCCATCGATGATGGGCTCGGAAGAAACCGGCAGGATATACTGGGCACACAGAAGCATGGTACCTCCCAATTCATGAGGGGCGTGTTCAATTAGCCACCCATGATAGCACGGCGCCGCGCCGCCTAGGGATATGCGCCCTCGATTTGCGGGCGAGTGCCCTATACTGGGGCCAAACGACGATACGAAGGGCGCGATCTTGCGGGATCGGCGCGCCGCACGAGGGAGTTTTACGCCTATGACCATCGACACCGCCACCGGGCTCGAGGCCCCGGCCGAGCTTTCCAGCGAGCGCGTGCGCGACATCTTCTCGCATATCGCCCGGAAATACGAGCGGTTCAACGCCCTCTCCAGCTTCGGCGCCTACAAGCTGTGGCTCGCGGGCATGATGCGCCAGGCCCCCATCGATGAGAGCCACGACGTGCTGGACATCGCGGGGGGCACCGGAGACGTCACCTTCACCGTGGCCCGCACCAAGCACCCGAGCCATATCCAGTGCACCGATTTGGTACCCGAGATGCTGGACGTGGCGCGCATGCACATCGATGAGGGGGACGGCGCCGGCGTGCCCATCGACTTTGACGTGGTGGACGCCCAGGACATCCCCTACGCGGACGCCTCCTACGACGTCATCACCATGGCCTACGGCATCCGCAACATGCCCGACCGGCCCCGGGCGCTTTCCGAGATGTTCCGCGTATTGAAGCCGGGCGGCTCGCTCGTGTGCCTGGAGTTCTCCACGCCGCCCAACGGCGCGTGGCGGGCGCTGTACCACTTCTACCTGCGCCACCTCATCCCGTTTTGGGGCGGCCTGGTCACCGGCGACAAGGACGGCTTCGTGTACTTGGCGAAATCGATCCGCGCCTTCCCCGACCAGGAAGGCCTGGCGGAGATGATGCGCGAGGCCGGCTTTACCGACGTCACCTGGAAGAACTACACCGGCGGCATCGCGGCCGTGCATGTCGCGAAGAAGCCGGAGTAAACGGGCAGCCCATGTTCGGGTTCGTGGTGGCGGATGCGGGAGCACTTTCCGAGGAGGAGAAAGAGCGCTACCGGGCGGTGTACTGCGGGCTGTGCCTCGCGCTGCGAGACCGGTACGGGCAGCTGTCGCGGGCGTGCCTGACCTACGACCTCACCTTCTTCGTGCTGCTGTGCAACTCCCTGCATGAGCCTGCCGAGACGCAGGGCACGAGCCATTGCGTGATGCACCCGGCACCGGCCGCCCCGCGGGCATGGGCGCGCTCGGCGTGGACCGACTATGCCGCCGACCTCTCCGTGGCACTCGCCTACCACAAGGTGCTCGACGACGTGGCCGACGACGGCGATCTTGCGGCACGGGCGGCCGAGCGCCTGCTCGCCGGCGCCTACGAGCGGGCCCGGGCGCGCATCCCCGAGCAGTGCGCCGAGATTGAGCGAGCCATGGCGGCGATTCGGGCTATCGAAGGCGCTGAACGCAACAACACACCGGCACTTTCGGACAGCACTGAAACCGCTTGCGTCTCTCCTCTTAGCGCAGACGCAACCGATACCGCCCTCGCGTTCGACCCCGATGCCGCAGCCCGCGAGTTCGGGCGCATGCTCGGGCGGCTGTTCGCCCACAACCAGGGATTCTGGACCGAAGCAATGGAAGAGCTGGGGCGCGGCCTCGGGCGCTTCATCTACCTGATGGATGCCGCTGTCGATTTCAACGACGACGCCGCTTCGGGCAGCTACAATCCCTTCGTGACGCTCGGCTCCGATGCCGAGGCCATGCGCGCCACGCTGTCCCTCGCTGCCGCCGACGCGGCCGCGCCCTACGAGCGTTTGCCGCTGGTGCAAGACGCGCATCTCATGGACGCCATTCTGTATTCCGGCGTCTGGGCCCAGTTCAACAAAGCCTATCCGCCCCAAGACGCCCTCGCGCAAAATGAAGGGAGCCCGCAGAGCGAACCCCCTCGAAACTGACCGACGCGCGCAACCGCGCTGACGCTACTTGATGAAGGCGCCAAGCAGGCTGGCGGCCTGCTTGTAGAACGGCACGCGGGAATCCTTCTCGCAGGCCTCGGCGAACTGGGGCATCCACACCTTCGCGTGCTCGGCCATGAACTCGTCCCAGGCCGCCTCCGGAGAGCCGCCGGGCAAATCGGCCGAGGCCACCACGTCGCCGGGCTCGGGACCGTCGTCCTCCGCGTCGAATTCGTCAATCTCGTCGCCGACCTCCTTGTACTGCGCGGCCTGCTCTTCGGTAGGCGCGCCGTCGCCGCCAGCTTCCACATCGGCCTCGGCCGCTGCGTCCATGGCGTCGGCCGCCGCGCGCAGGGCCAGGTACTCCAGAAGCTCCAGCTCGGTCCACACGGCGTCCAAGGGCTCGTTGGTGCCCTCGGGACGGCCCAATCCGCAGGCCTTGCAGAAGCGCTCCACAGCCATGGAGTGCGGGTTCACGAACAGCAGCGGCTGCACGCCCTCGGCCTTCGCACGCCACACGCCCTCGTACGGGCTGCACGCCGCCTCGGGAGCGCCCACGAACAGGCGCGTAGCCTCGGGGCGCAGCTCCTTCTGGATGTCGTCCGGATCGGGCAGCGCAGCGGCCTCAGCGGCACCGGGGGCCGCGGCGGCCGTCCAGTCGATCCCGAGCGCGCCGGCGATCTCGTCGGCGGCCTCGCCCCACTCCCCCGAGGCGATGGCCTCGGCGAGCACCTTGTCCTCCGGGTAGCGGAACGACAGCGCCAACAGCTCGCACATCGCCGCGCGCGCCTGCCAAATGTTTGCGGATACGGTCATGGAAGTTCCTCCTTTGCGGATGGGTTTTATCAACGAGAAGCATAGCATTGTGCGGCCCCGTTGTCGGCGTAGCTTCGCGACCAGCGTCGCAACTCCATGGCTGACGCCGAGCGCCCTACTGCGCAGAAGCCTCGCTTGTGGCGACGAACCGATAGGGCACGGCGCGATCTTCGAACAGCGCCAGCAAGTCGGACAGAGGAACGCGCAGCGTGGCCGTGTTGTCGTTGGGATGCACGCCCACGGCCGGCCAATCGCGCAAAGCCGCATCCAACACCACCTGCACTTTCCCTTCCGTATCGTTCAGCACGCCGAAAGGAGAGACCGCCCCACCGCGCAGACCGAGAATTCCCTGCAAGTCCTCTTCCGAGGCAAAACGCAAGGGCCGCGCTCCGAGAGCCGCCCGCAAAGCCTTCAGATTCGCCGGCTTATCCTCGGGCATGACGACCAGATAGTAGTTGCGCTTCTTGTCGTCGCGCAAAAAGAGGTTCTTCACCACCACATTGGCGAAGGGCAATGAGAGCGCGTCCATCGCCTCCATGGTGAAGACCGCCTCGTGATCGACTCGATCGTAGACAACCCCGCGACTGTCCAGATACGCGCACACCTCTTCTTTTCCAAAAGCCACAGTCCCGCTCCTTTCCGCCGTCCGGCATCGCCTATCGCAAACACGCCGTCGATTTCTCTGCGGCACAGTATAGCGAAGAAAAGCGGGGTGGAAGACTAACTTGGATCAGCGGCCCATCAGGCAATCGCTTTCCGCAGCGCGAAGACCCCTGCGTTGCCGTAGAACCGCCAGCGCGGCGGGAGCGCGCACGACCAGATGCACGAGCAGGGCCGCCAAGAGCACCTTGGCCGCCACCGCGTGAAGCGGATCCCAAAAGTGGTAGCCCGAGGCGTACAGCCCCAGGGAGGGCAGCACCGTCCCCGACACCATGACGCCGGACACGACGCACACAGCAAGCGCCAGGAGCAGCACGGCGTTCAGAACGAGCTGGCCCACGCGCCCGCGGCCGCCCAGACCTTCCCCGCTCTCGACCACATGGGCCGCGACCATGATGAAGGCGCCGAGCCCAAGGAACTCGTGCAGCGGGATGCCCGTGAGGGCCGGGTTGGCCGCCAGCAGGTACACGGCGAGCACGGCGATGTCGAACAGCGCATGGCTACGCTTCATAGCAGGCCTCCTCTTCGCCGGCAGTCCTACGAGCGCCGCGGCCCATGCGGCGCACGAGCAGCCACAGCCCCAGCACGAGGGCCACCGGCATAAGTATCCACACGTTCAACGACATGTCGGAGGCCTGATGGTAGCGCTCGATCAGCGAGCCCCACCCATGGCACTCCGTCGACGCGCAACCGGCCTCGGGGCACACCATCTCGTGAGCCCCGTCGGGCTCGGGCACCGCCTCGAACCCATGGCACGCGTCCGACGCGCACCCCGCGGCCGGACACGGCGAATCAGCGGCGATGGGCTGGATAGCCGTCGAGGGCGCAGCCGCAAAGCCGACCATCGCCACCGCGCCCACGAGCGCCGCCAAGACAGCGGTGGCGACCAACTTCTTCAGCATTGCGAATCTCCTCCCTTTCGCTGAGCCAGACAATTTTCAAGCCATTATTGGACCAAGATTTTCGAGTTGTTAGGGGTTTGCTTGCGCGCTCGGAGAGCCCACAGGGAAAGCGCGGAAGCAAAACCCCAGGTCGTAGAGTTTTCTCCCAACCGATACGGCCAATGGCGCGCGCAACGACACCTAACAACTCGAAAATTTCGCTCCCACGCTTCACTTTTATTTTCTGAGACTTCCTTTGTGGAGCATCCCCTCCGAAACCACACTCGCGAATGCGCCACGTCTATCTCACCAAAGGGACCCGCGCCGGGAAGGGGCGGCGCGGGCCTGCACATAAGAGGGACGGTTACTCGGAAGGCGCCTCGTCGTCTTTCGGGCGAAGGGGCAGGAGCTTAATGCCCAGCAGGAACACCAGCACGCCCAGGGCCACGACGCCGAGGGTCACGCCGAGCTCCAGCGGCGTCGGCCAGTAGACCATGCCGCCGTAGATGCCGGAGAGGCCGGAATCCCACGCCGTGTGCTGCATGGGGGTTAGCGGGCCGGCGTAGTCCAGGTTGGCGATCTGGAAGCCGCCGACGAGCAGCTGCACGCGCTTGCAGAAGATGCCGAGGATCGCGAGCAGCGAGCCGGCGACCAGCAGGGCGTTGGTGCGCAGCGCCGGCGTGAAGCAAATGACGGCGCAGAGGGCGCAGCCGACGACCTCCGTCCAGAAGTAAGGGACGAGCGGGCCGGCCGTCAGCATGGCGACCACCTCCGCGCCCGAGCCGCCGGGGAACGCCTCGGTGAGCAGGTCGCAGCCGAAGAAGTACAGGTCCACCACGACGAAGGCGCCGAGCAGCTTGGCGAGCTTCACCAGGTAGGCCTGGTCGAGCGAGAGGTATCCCGCGCGGCGCAGCGCGATGGCGACCACCATCACGAGCGCCGTGCCGCACACAAGCGCCGAGGACACGAACCAGGGGGCGAGCAGGGCCGTGTGCCACATCTCGCGGCCTTGCTGAAGCCCGAAGATCCAGGCGGTCACCGAGTGCACGAGCACGGCGGTGACGAGCGCCACGACCGAGATCACGCGCAGGGCGGTGTGGGACACCTTGCCCGCGTCGGCCCGCACCTGGGCCCACAGGTACACGCAGGACAGGATGAGGTAGGTTCCGAGCACCACGATGTCCCACATGAGCGGGCTGCCTAGGTTGGAGTAGGCGAACAGCTCCCACAGGCGCGCCGGCTGGCCGAGGTCTACCACCACCATGCCGATGGCGGCCACGGTGCAGGCGATGGAGCTCATGACGGCCACCTTGGAGATGCCGCCGAAGCCCGCGATGCCAAAGGCCTTGGGCACCGACGAGATGATGAGGCCGCCGGCCGACAGGCCCACGAAGAACATGAACGACGTGATGTAGAGGCCCCACGAGCTCAGATTGCGCATGCCGGTCTGCACCATGCCGCCCGAGAGCTGCACACCCCACAGCACGATGCCGGCAACCATGATGACGGCCGAGACGCCGATGGCGGCGTTCAGCCCCTTGCCGCCCCATGCGGCCGTCTTAGCAGCGACCGCCTCATGGCTTTTTGAGCGGCCCTTGGCCGCACTAAGGTCGAGGTCATCATCGACGATGGCCCCAGTAGAGAAATCAGACATGAGAATCTCCTAGAAGTAGGCGGGCGGCGCAACCACGCCCCGCCCGCGATATCGCATGACGAGGGAAAGCGCCCTACACCAGGTAATACACCGACGGCTTCGTTCCCTCTTCAGGAAGCAGCTGCTTGTACTCGCGCGAAGCTATAAGCTTGGAAATTTCCGAATTCGGATCGTCCAAATCGCCCCAATGCCTAGCCTTTGCCAAGCATGCCTCTACGCAAGTCGGCTCTTCTCCACGGGCAAGCCTATGCCAGCACATTGTGCATTTTTCCACCGTATGCTTCTGGTGTTCAGGCGCATCTGTGTCTCCAACGGCAAATCCTATTGAATGAGTCGGCTCATCCCAATTGAAAGAACGAACCCCCGTATAAGGACAAGCAGCTATGCACATACGACATCCAATGCATTTATCATAATCTTGCCTTACCGCACCGGTATCCGGATCTTTAAACGTTGCACCGACAGGGCAGACCTTCACACATGCAGGATTCTCGCAATGTTGACACGCAACGGTTACATACTCCTTGCTGAGATTAGGAAACGTTCCACTCGCTGTATCCATGGAGGCGCCACCATTTGTCAAAACGCGGTTCCAGATCACATCGTCTGGTAAATTATTCTCAATTTTGCATGCTATAGAACAGGTATGGCACCCGACGCACCTTATTGTATCTATGGCAAAGCCGTATCTCGATCCACTCATTTTTACTCTCCCTGCCCCCACGGTCGAATGTCTGCCGCCACATCCATAAACGATGTGTTTACGGTAAACGGATTGCAATGAGCTGAGGTCATTTCCGAGAACCCGCCTTCCTTGAATTCACACTGCTGCCAGCCTTTCGGGTAAATCAGCACCCCTGGACGAATATCGTCTGCGTAAATCGCACGAACGACGGCATGTCCTCGTTCGTTGAACAGCTCGACATAAGAATTGTCTTCAATGCTGCGGGCTATTGCATCTGATGGATTAATCTTCACAATGGGCTCGGGCGCGATCTCACGCATCCATTCATTTTCGAACTCGCCAGTGTGCCAGCGTGTTCGTAGCCGGTGCGACATCAAAGTAAAAGGATATTTTTTCGCGACCTCACCCCTGGGCCACGCTTCGTTGGGGAGAGAGAACGTTGGAACATGTCCAAAATCAGGATCGAGCTCTTGACCCCAATCGATACGCGGCACAACCGTTTCGCAATAGATATTTGCCCTGCCCGTTTCTGTTGGAAATACTCCGCCATAGAATTTGATATCTGTTTCGTCGTAACAGATATCTTTTTCAACCCGAAGCCTATCGAGAGTGATGCCCCGTTCAAGACCGAGCTCGGACTCGTCAACCAATTCCCTCAAGTACTCTTCATCGGTCTTTTCAAAATACTCTCCAACGCCCATTTCGACCGATATTAACCGGGCAATATCAGAATCGCTTTTTGCCTCTGCAGGCGACTCGACCGCCTTTTCGGTTATTCCAACATACGGATAATAACTACCCTTTAGCACATCCTCGACTTCAAGCGCATGCGCACAAGGCAACACTATATCGGCATATTTCACACTATCGCTATATTGCAGATCAGACACAACGATAAAGTCAATCTTATTCCACCATTCCAATATCTCATTTGAGCTTCCACCGCTCGACATAGGATTCGCAGCAGCTACAAATAGAGACTTGATCGGGTAGTCTTCCCCAGCATATTGCCCGGAGTCCATAATGTCAGTCATAGAAAGAACGGGAACAGTATTAACAAACGTGCCTGTCGGAGCCATGAACGCAGGATTAGTGTTGAAAGAGTACCAAGAACCTCCAACACAAGAGCCAGCACGCCCTACCGTGCCCGTCAAAATAGCCAGCGTAGCAAGCGCCTGCCCGAACTCGGCACCATTATCGTAAGCCTGACTTGCATATCCTGCGATGTTCCAGATCTCTCCTTCGGATTCCTCGATTGCGAGCTTTCGGATATCGTCAACTGAAACTTCAGTCAGTTCCGAGGTTCTTTCAAGCGAGTACTTTCCGAGCTCATCGCAAAGCATGTCGAAGGCTGTTTTCACTGGTATCCCATGCACCAGCCTCTCTCCGGAGAGAGCCGGGCTGACAGCGGCATCATAGGCAACTGTTGTCTGCGATTGCTCATCCCAGACAATAGGAGAATCGAGGATTTCCGACACATTTTCGACAGAGGAGTCTCCTTTCTCCTTAGAAAGAATGCCGAGGTCGCTTGCACGAAGGATTTTTTTTGTATCCTGACGTATCAAAAAAGATGCATTCGAATGATTTAGCAAAAACTCCTTATTGTGCAAATCGTTTTCGACGATGTAATTCATTATCCCAAGGAGCAGAGCGGGGTCCGAACCGGGACGATTAGACACCCACATATTCGCCTTAGACGCAGTGGTGGAGTAGTTGGGGTCAACTACGATAAGCCTCGTACTTCCCTTTTCCATTGCATCAGCAAGGGGCCACCAATGCTGCCACCAAGCATCGACAAAGTTGCACCCCCACATGACAACTTTATCGGCATTGCCTATGAGCGAGGCTCCATTTCGGAACATCCCGTCCCCCGCAACCCGCGCCATGCCATATCCAAGGGCCATATCTGTGCAGTAATCCACCATGGTCATCTCGAGAACATTTGCAAGCCGTCCTAAAAGACCTCCAAAGTTGCCCGAACCAAGCGCGGCGCAATTCCCAGAACCCCAATAGTATGCAATAGAGCGTGGACCGAATTCCTCCCTATACGATTTCCATTTTGACGCAATAGTAGATATTGCCTCATCCCAACTGATTCGTTCCCAATTGCCTTCCCCTCGCTCGCCAGCTCGCTTCATCGGATAAAGAATTCGATTGGGGTTGTAAACAGCACGCATCCTTGAACGACCTCGAAGGCACATACGAGAACCCCGAGGGCTTCCGCCCTCAATCGGAGAAAGCTTTACAATCTTTCCATCTCTAACGTGTGCTTCATATTGACAGTAAACACAGGTCCAGCAGCAGCCTACACGACATTTTGTTTGGTCCTCAGGCTCCTCGGCAAAAGCCCCCTCATCAGGACCAAGCGCCCGTAAGACACCGCCGCCGATAAGCGCCGCCGCTCCCACAGTCGCCCCAGTAGCCTTCAGGAGACCTCTGCGAGTGAGATTGGAACGCTTTTCGCTTCCAGACATTCTCTCCTCCTCTTTCGAGTGAGAGGAACGCGCAATTCAGACAGAGAGCTGATCCGCAGAATCGTCTTGCGCTTTCCTCCTCTTTCCCATCCCCCATGGGCGAACCCGGTAATCGCGCAACAGTTTGATGGGATACCGTACATGTCTTTAGAATCGGCCGGATTCTGATGCTGCCAGTCTGTCATACTTTGTCATATGTTGTCAAGAGAAAATGTAGGACAATCTATGACAAAATTTGTCCTTGATTCAAAACACCGGATCAGAGATCATTTCATGCAAACCATTTTCATGGCAGAAAATTGCACCATTTTGCAAAGTCAAGTCTTGATTATAGAATATTTGTTTGTATTATTATGAATTAAGCGGGGAGCTGGGGCTCTCTGCATACATCTCCCCTAACACCAATTCTAGATAACGGGAGGGAGGTGATGCAGATGAGCGTTTTCCTGGCCTTAGTCCAGACTTTGATTGGAGCCGCCACTCTTGGGGTTGCACTTTTGGCCCTAGAAAGCGGGGACCCGCCACATAGTGACGGGTCATCCAACAACAGCGAGGACTAGGCACCCTCGCTACCGGGACGTCTTCGGGCGTCCCGGCCCTTCGGGGCCAAGTTCTCTAGGCGAGGCCCATTGTAGCACAGATGCGTCGTCGGTCGCTAGGCCTTCTCCCCGCCTTCGGGCACAAAGCCCTCGCTGAAGGCGCTGGGGATGACGAGCGTGCCGCCAGATTGCTTCACGGCCTCGTAGGCCAAATGCATCGTGCGCAACCTCATGGCCTCCGGGTCGCCCTCGTAGTTGGCGCTCGCGTCCTTTAGCATGTCGGAGATGTCCGCCTCCGCCTCGGCCAGGGTCATGCGAGCGTCGCGCTCGCGGGCCGCGACGGCAGCGGCGGCCATCGCCGGCTGCAGCTCGCGGGGCACCACGATGTCACGCACCTCCACGTCGATGACGTCGATCCCCCAGCCGTCCAGCTTCGCCTCCAGCACCTCTTTCAGCTCGGCGTCCAGCTGGTCGCGCCGACAGGCCACCTCAGCCAAGCTCGCGCGCCCGATGGCCGCCCGCAGCGTGGCCTGGGCCATCCATGCCACAGCGCTTGCGTAGTCTTCCACCTCTACGGCCGCCTTCTTCGGCGAGAACACCATCCAGAACACCACCGCGTCCACGTTCACGGGCACCAGATCGGCCGTGAGCGTCTCCTCGGCACCAAAGTAGGTGGCCGCCACGCGCTGGTCGATGCGCACGGTGTAGAACTCGATAACGGGCCAAGTGAACACAATGCCCGGCCCCGCTACGCGATTGAAGCGGCCGAAGCGCATGACCACGGCGCGCTCCCATTCCATGACGATGTGCACCGACGAGGCGGCCAGGATGCCGACCACCACGGCGATCACGAGGGCCGCGAGGCCGATGCCGCCCGCGAGGGCCTGGGCGCAAGCGAGCACCAGCGCGCAAACGGCGGCGAACACGATGATGGTGAACGCCACGGCGCCGTTGCGGGAGGTGCGGTTACGCCCCGTTTCCAGCCGCGCGCCCGTCTGCGGCGCCCTCTCCTGCGGGCTCGGGGAACTTGACGAGGCGTCCGCGCCGTGCTTCTTGCGGGTCATGGGCTGCTCCTTCGCTTGTGCCGTCCTTCTCGCGCTTGGCCTTGGCGGCCACGAGCGCCGCCGTGAACTGCGCGTCAATATCCTCCAGCGACATGCCGAGCTCCTGGCAGCGCTGCAAATACTCTGCCGTGACGATCTCCGCCGTCACCTCGGCCGAGACGCCGGGCTTGTCGGACACATCGGCCACGAACGCCCCGAGCCGCCGCTTCGACACGATGTAGCCGTCCTCCTCCAGGCTCTGGTACACCTTGCTCACGGTGTTGTAGTTCACCTCCACCTCGGCGGCCAGGCCCCGCACCGTGGGCAGCTGGTCGCCCGGCAGGTAGAACCCCGAGGTGATGAGGTAGATGAAGCGGTTCTTCAACTGGAGCCAGACGGGGATGGAGCTGGCATCGTCCAGCTGGAACAGGTCCCCGGCCGGTATCGTCTTGCCTAGTTTGACCACAGGGTCACGTCCTCTCTTTCCGTTGCGGAGCCTTCTCCCCCGCTTTCCTCTGCAGAAGGCGCGGAACGCAAGCCCGCCGCCTCCTCGTTTTCGGAAGGTACGGAAGCGGGGGCTTCCGCTTCCTGCAGCTCCAAGGGACGCTGGGCACCGGCCTCCACCACCGCGGCGCGCAGGCCCAGAGCACCCACGAGCACGAGGGCAGCCGCAAGAGCCAGGGCCGCAGCGGGATACGCCTTCGCGACCGCCTTCGCAGCCGAGCGCGAGCGCCCGTGCCCGCGAACAAGGCAGCCGACTTCCACGGCGAGCGCCGCCGCAAGGCCGCAGGCCACGAAAGCCGCCCACCAGGGCAGCGCCGCCGGGCCGTGCATGAGGCTCGTCGCCGAGGCTCGCACACCCGAATGATCGCTTCCCAGCGCGAAGGCGAGAAGCCCCGCGGCCGCCACCGCCTCCGCCACGATGACGACCACATCGACGCGGGCGGCACTGCGCACCGCCTTCCGAACGCTCCCGTCGCCTTCCACGAAAAGCGCCCCGGCCATGAGCAGGGCGCAGCCGCAGGAGGCGGCCGACAGTGCGAAGAGCGTCGGCACCCAGGGCGACGACCACAGCCGCACCCCGGAAAGCGTCTGCAGCAGCAGCCCGGCGTAAACCGCCACGACCACGGCCAGCCCGCAGGCGACGATCTCCGCGACCACCATCGCGCACCGACGCAACCAGGGCACGTACAGAAACCGCGCCAGGGCGAGCGCCGCCGCCAGCGCCGTCAGCAGCGCCACGGCCCAGGCGCCCAGGTTCATGAGCGTCACAGGCGGTGCCGTAAACAGCGACAGCACGCGGTCGATACGCCCGAGGTCGGCGGCGAGGCAGCCGGCACCGAGGGCCAGCGCCCCGCAGGAGAGGGCCAGCACACCGGCGACCAGGCGCTCAGCCGGGCGCTTCTCAACGAAGTCAGGCACCACATCCGCGCCGAAGGGCTCGCGCACGAAGAGCAGGTCGGCCACAGACGCCGCGGCCACGCCGCCCGCGCCGACCCCGGCCAAGAACAGATAGGCTGTCACCAGCTCCCCGAACAACGCGCCCCCTTCGATTCCGTTTCCCGAAGTATGACACAAACGCTCGCCAATGTATATGACAACATGGGGCAGAAGCGAAAACCTATTCCACACGCAGCATGCGGTAGCCGATGCCAACGTGGGTTTGGAGATAGACCGGGCTGGCAGGATCGGGCTCGATCTTTTTGCGCAAGGTGGCCATAAACACGCGCAGACTGGGCAGATCGCTCGTCAACGCCTGCCCCCATACCTCTTTCAGGATATAGTTGTGGGTGAGTACCTTGCCGGTATTGTGGGCCAAAAGCACCAGAAGCTTGTACTCGATGGGAGTCAGATGAATCTCGTCGTCGCCCCTCACGACAACCTTGGCATCGAAGTCGATGGCGAGATCGCCATTGCGATACGTCTCCCCCGCCTCTTCCTCGGTCTCGTCGAAGGCGACGCGACGCAGCGCCACGCGCACTCGGGCAAGCAGCTCCGCAACTGAGAAGGGCTTTGTCAGGTAATCATCGGCCCCCGCATCAAGAGCCGTCACCTTATCGGCATCCTCCTGGCGCGCCGACAGAACGATGATCGGCACGCGCGACCACCCGCGCACCGCTCCGATGACCTCCGTCCCGTCGCGATCGGGCAGTCCCAAATCCAAAATGACGAGGTTGACATCCCTCGCGCACGTAAGGTCAGCGAGAGCCGCCGTAGCCGTGGATGCCTCGCGCGAACGATAGCCGTGCACGTCAAGGGCACACGTAACCAGATTGCGCACCGCCGGGTCATCCTCCACAACGAGGATAACGCCCTCGTTTCTATCGCTCAACGTCCGCACTCCCTTCCTCGACGACGCCAACCGGAGCCTCTTCGCGCAGCTCTGCCGCGGGAAGAGCGAACGAGAACACGCAACCGTGCGGATAGGCATCGCGCAACACGATATCACTGCCGTGCGCCCTTAAGATAGAGCGGCAAAGCGAAAGACCCAGCCCCATTCCTCGACGCGCATCGCCCCCTTCGCCGTCCTCGCAGCCTGTGCCCACCCGTCCCCCGTGGTAGAACAGATCGAACACGCGCGCTTGCTCGGCGGGAGGGATGCCCGGACCGTCATCGGCCACCGCGACAACCACCCTATCGCCGGAAGCGCTGCGCTCGCGATGCGCGGTGAGGCGAATGGACGACCCCGCGGGCGTGTAGGCGATGGCGTTGTTCAAAAGGTTCACCACCACCTGCACAATCAAACGTCCGTCCATCTGAGCCAGGAGAAACTCATCCTCGATCTCCACCGTCAGCCGATGCTCGCTCACAAAGCGACTGACATGGCGCAGCGCATCGGCCAGCACGTCGGAAACCAGTTCGGGGGCGCGCGACACTTCGACGTCGCCGTCGTCGAGCCGCGTCACCGACAGCAAATTTTCCACCAGATTGATCAGCCAATTCGCGTCCTCATGGATATCCGACGTCAAACGCTTCCTCTGCGCCTCGTCCAGGACGTCCCCCGAGGCGAGCAACATATCGGCGTCGCCCGAGATGCTCGTGAGCGGCGTTCGCAAATCATGGGAAATGGCACGCAGCAGATTCGAGCGCAGCGCCTCCTTCTCGGCCTTCACGGCGAGGTTCTTCCGCTCGCTCGCCAGCGCCAGAGCCTCCGCCGCCTGACCGCATTCGTCAAGCAGCGCTACGAGCAGATTGCGCTCGAAGGAGCCGAAGTCGTCGTCGCCTTGCTCCATCACCAATCCCGCCACACCGAACACGCGATCCTTCGAACGAATGGGAAGGTACAGGCAGCGCGCCTCGCGCAAGGTATCCGTCGTCGCGCCGGCGGCCTCGCCATTGGCGGCGACCCACGACGCAACAGCCATCTCGCCCGGAGCCGCGAGATCCAGCTTCTCGGCGTCTCCCCCGCCGCTGCCGGGGACATCGAAGACCCGCGGCGGAAGGAGGCCGCCATGCGCCGCCCCATCGACCTGGTACATCACCACCGGCCGATCGAGAATCTTCACCACTTGGGCCGCCGCCGTCTCCAAACAAGCGCCGAGGCTCACGACCGCCTGGAACTCCCGACTGCTCTCCAAAAGCACCTCGGTACGATAGGCCCGTCGCGCCGCCGTGGTCGCCTGACGCTTCAGTCGGATGGCCAAAGATGAGGCCCCCAATGTTCCTATCAGCAGAAACGCGAAGATGATGGGGGCCGATAGGCTATAGGCATGGAAGGTGTAGCGCGGCGCCGTGAAGAAGAAGTTGTAGGCCACGACACTGCCCAGCGCCACAAGCACGGCATACAGAAAACCATCCGCGCGCGTGGCGAGCAGCAGCGCGACCAGCAGATAGGTCATGAGGATGATCGAGGGCGTAGGGCTTGCCAGCCACGCCACTTCCCCCAGCGCCGTCGCAACGGCTATCGCGAGAAGCGCTCGAAAAACATCGGAGGCCGTGAGGCGAAAGCTCGCATGGGTGCGCAAGCGCTCGAGCACCGAGGGGGCGTCCACCGCGGGGACGGCCGTCACCATGGCCTCGGGAGCGGCCCGCATCAACCGCGACGCCACGTCCCCGCATCCGAGCAGGCCGATGCGACCGGGCATCGAGGGCACCACGATACGGCGAATACCCGCCGCTGCGGCGTAAAGGGCCACGGGCTGCACCGGATCGTCCCCCGTCAACGTGACGATGTGCGCACCCATCTCCTCCGCAAGGGCGATCGAGCGGGCAAGGGCCGCATCGCCTTTCGATCGCCCCTCCACGCCCTCGCCGCCCGATTCGACCACAAGCGCCGTGCACGAGCCGCCAAACGCCTCGGCCATACCCGCTGCCGCGCGAATAACTCGCGGCGCCGCCGCATCGGCGGTCACCAGCACCAAAACGTCTTCGCCGCCAGCCGCATGCGGCACCGTAGCCGCAGAGGCGCGCGTGAGGCGGTCGGCAGCGCGACGCAGGGCAATTTCGCGCAGCGCCGCCAAATTCGATCGCGAGAAAAAGTGCGAAAGCGCCGACCCGATCCGCTCGGGCGTGTAGATTTTGCCCGAACGCAGGCGCTTGATGAGGTCAGCAGGCTCCAAATCGACGACTTCGACCGAATCGGCCGCGTCGAAAACGCGGTCGGGGATCCGCTCGGAGGGCTCCACAGCCGTCACGGAGGCAATCTTGTCGTTAAGCCCCTCGAGATGCTGCACATTCACCGTCGTGTACACATCGATACCCGCACGGAGCAGCTCTTCGACATCTTGATAGCGCTTGCGATGGCGGCACCCCGGCGCATTGGTATGCGCCAGCTCGTCTACCAGCACAACTTGGGGACGGCGCTTCAGGGCGGCGTCGAGGTCGAATTCGCGCAAAGCGACGTTTCGGTGCTTCACCGATTTCACGGGCAGCACTTCCAGGCCATCGAGCAAGGCAAGGGTGTCGGCACGCGTGTGCGGCTCAACGTAGCCCACTACCACATCGACGCCCTCATCTTGGACATGATGAGCCTCGGTGAGCATGGCGAAGGTCTTTCCCACGCCGGCGGCGTACCCGAAGAACACCTTGAGCCGGCCGCGCCCCTCGAAGCGCTCCGCCTCACCCGCTTCCTCTTCCTCCCGGATTCGCTGTAGGATGGCATCGGGGTCGCCGCGGCCGCCGCCGATCTCCCATCTCTCTCGAACTTCCGCCACGTCACTTGCCCTTTCGTGTCGTCCCGACAGCGCCCCTGCATCCTAGCACGCCCCACTCCTCAGCCGCATCTCATTCGCTATCCGTTTCCCTCAGGTTTTCTCCAAGCGCGCCAAGCTCCACTTACTCCAGCACGCCGTCGAGCATGAGGTTCACCTTCAGCACATTCACCCGCGCTTCGCCGATAATGCCCAACAGGGGGTACTCGGTACACTGAGCAATAATGGCACGCACCTCTCTCTCGGGCCGTCCCGTTGCCGCAGCGATACGTTCCACCTGGTAATCGGCAGCGACCGGCGAGATATGCGGATCGAAGCCCGATCCCGACACCGTCACCAAATCACTTGGAACGGGCTGCGCGGCACGGTCGGGATGGGCCGCCCGCACCTGCTGTATGCGTTCGTCCACTCGCGCGGCAAACTCGTCGCTCGCGGGACTGAGGTTCTCGGGGCTGTACCACAAAAGCGGCTGCCCCTCCGCATCGGAGAAGGAGCTGGCGTCGACCACCGTGGGCCGACCCCACAAATGGGTGTCGCTCTTAAAGGGCTGTCCCACCAACTCGCTGCCGTACTTCACCCCGTCGACCTCGATAATAGAGCCTGTCGCCTGGTACGGGAACGCTATAGCCGACAGCCCCGTCACAGCCCAGGGGTAAACGATCCCGCACAGCACACTTGCCGCGATAAACAACGCCAGGGCACTCGCGAAGCACCGCGTCACCATCTTTCCACTCATAATGCGTTCTTCCTGTTCTCGAAAATTGCCTTCACAGCGGTTCAAACGAAGGCCGCCGCCATGTTGCGGCCCGGATGCCTTTACGCAACGCCGACAAACACCATGAGCGCATCGAGCGCCTTGATGGCCGCAAAGGGAACGATCACGCCGCCCAAGCCGTACACTGCCAAATTGCGCGCGAGCAGACGGTGCGGCGACGCCTCGCGACACTTCACCCCGCGCAGCGCAAGCGGAATGAGCGCGACAATGATAAGAGCGTTGTATATGATGGCCGCAAGCATCGCCGAGGCGGGTGTGGCCAGATGCATGATGTTGAGCACCTCCAAACCCGGATAAAGGGGCACGAGCAGCGCCGGGATGACCGCGAAGTACTTTGCCAGGTCGTTGGCGATCGAAAACGTGGTGAGGCTGCCGCGGGTCATGAGCAGCTGCTTGCCGATACGCACGATTTCGATGAGCTTGGTGGGCGAGGAATCCAGGTCCACCATGTTGCCGGCCTCCTTGGCCGCCTGAGTGCCGGAGTTCATGGCCACGGCCACATCGGCTTGGGCCAGCGCCGGAGCGTCGTTGGTGCCGTCGCCTGTCATGGCGACCAGATGCCCCTCGGCCTGGTAGCGACGGATGGCCGCAAGCTTCGCTTCGGGCGTGGCCTCGGCAATAAAGTCGTCAAGCCCCGCCTCAGCGGCGATGGCAGCGGCCGTGAGGGGGTTATCGCCCGTGACCATCACTGTTTTAATGCCCATGGCGCGCAAGTCGGCGAAGTTGTCGCGAATGCCCGACTTGATGATGTCCTTCAAGTGAATGACGCCGAGCACGCGCGCATCGCGCGCCACCACCAAAGGCGTCCCGCCCGATCGAGACACCTCCTCGGCCACGGCGGCCACCTCCGCGCCAAAGACGCCCCCGCGCGCTTCCACGTAAGCCCGCACGGCGTCGGCCGCACCCTTGCGAATCTCGTGACCCTCGAAATCCACACCGCTCATGCGCGTTTGGGCCGTGAAGGGAACCACCGCAAAACCGGACTGCGCCAACTCGCGCTCGCGGATGCCGAAGCGCTCCTTGGCGAGCACCACCACGCTGCGTCCCTCGGGCGTCTCGTCGGCCAGGCTTGCCAGCTGAGCCGCATCGGCAAGTTCGTGCTCGCTAACGCCGCCAACGGGCAGAAAGGCCGCAGCCTGACGGTTGCCGAGCGTGATAGTGCCCGTTTTGTCGAGCAGGAGCACATCTACATCACCCGCCGCCTCGACGGCACGCCCGCTGGTGGCCAGCACATTGGCCGCATTCAGTCGGCTCATGCCGGCAATGCCGATAGCGGACAGCAGCGCGCCGATGGTGGTAGGCGCCAGGCACACGAACAACGCCACCAACGAGGTGATTCCCAGAGGATTTCCCGCGCCGTGCTGCGCGGCGGTAAATGCTCCGAACAGGTACAAGGACAGCGACACCGCAAGAAACACTAACGTCAGCGCGATGAGCAGCAGCTCGAGAGCCTGCTCGTTGGGGGTCTTTTTGCGCGCGGCCGACTCGACCATGGCGATCATCTTATCGAGAAAGCTCTGACCCGCCTCAGCGGTCACCCGCGCTACCAGCCAATCGGAGAGCACCGTCGTGCCTCCGGTAATCGACGACCGATCGCCGCCGCTCTCGCGCACGACCGGCGCCGATTCGCCGGTAATCGCGCTTTCGTCCACGCTTGCCGCCCCCATGATGACCTCGCCGTCGGCGGGCACCTGCTCGCCCGCGCGAACAAGGTACACCTGCCCCCGCTTCAACGTAGCCGATCCCACCGCGCGGCCTCGATCGGCAAGAAACGCCGACGGGTCTTCCATCGTGGCGGCATCAGCGAGGGCGGCGTTGTCTATGAGGCACGCCTCGACATCGCGTTTGGCGGAGCGCAGCGCATCGGCCTGCGCCTTGCCGCGACCCTCGGCGAGCGACTCGGCAAAGTTTCCGAACAGCACCGTCGCCCACAGCACCACGCAAATTGCCGCAATATAGCCCCACGGAGCGTCAGATATGCCCGCGAGCGCCAACGCAAGCAGCACGGTGGTCAAACAGGCCGACAGATACACCATGAGCATAACCGGATTTTGAGCCTGGCTGCGAAAGGACAGCTTGGCAAAAGCGTCGCGAATCGCTCGTTTCGTTTCCTTTTTCATAGCCCACGCACCTTACCTAGAACGCACCCATGAACTGCTCGGCCAGAGGTCCCAGCGCAAAAGCCGGAAGAAGGGAGAGCGCGCCGATGAGCACGATGATGACCAACAGCAGCACGGCGAACAAAGCGCTTGAGGTGGAAAGCCCGACCGCTCCCGTCGCCTGAACCTTGCGCTGTGCCAAATTCCCGGCGAGCACCAGCGCCGCAGCGAGCGGAGCCAGGCGGGCAAAGAGCATTTCCACCCCCAGCACCACATTGATCAGCGGCGTGTTCGAGCTCAGACCGGAAAGGCCGCTGCCATTGTTTCCGCCGGCCGAAGTGGCCGCATACAGCAACTCGGTAAAACCGAAGGGAGCCGGAGTTCCCACCGCCGCCGCGCTGGCGGGGCTCATCACAAGCACCGATGCGGCAAGCAGGATGGCAAGTGCCGGCGCCACCACGATAACGACCGCCATGCGCATCTCGGCCGGACCCAGCTTCTTTCCCAGGTATTCAGGAGAGCGCCCTATCATCAAGCTCGCAACGAACACCGCCAGCACCGTGAAGCCAAGCAGGCCCACCAACCCCGTGCCGACACCGCCGCCGACCACCTCGCCAAGTCCGATGAGCGCCAGCGGCACCAGCGTTCCGATAGGAGTCATGGCCTCGATTGATGCGTTGGTCGAGCCGTTGGAAGTAGCGCTCGTGAGCGCCGTCCACGCCGCCGATTCGCCGACGCCGATACGACATTCCTTTCCCTCCATATTGCCAGCCGACTGATCCAAGGCGCCCAGATACACTGCCCCATCGGCTGAAAGCTGAGACGTGGCCGCCGTCTCGGCGGCGATAGCGGAGAACAGGCCCACCGCGAGAAGCGTGAGGACAACCGTCATGAGCGCGCGACTCTGCCGGCGGTCGCCCACCATGCGCCCGAAAGCAAATACGAGAGCGAAGGGGATGAGCGGTATCGCCGCGCATTGGAGGAGATTCGTAAGCGGCGTGGGGTTCTCCAAAGCTGAGGCGGAATTCGCGCCGTTGAAGCCGCCGCCGTTTGTTCCCAGCTGCTTGATAGCCACCTGGGACGATTGCGGACCGAGCGGCACGACCGCCTCGGTCACCTCCTGCACCGCCGTCGGATCATCGGCATCGACGAGAGTCCCCTCGGCATCGACGCTCACCGGCTCCAAAAGCTGCACCGTCTCGTAGCCCTGAAACGTCTGGGGGGATCCCTGCCACACTCCCACCAAAGCGAGCACCAGCGACAGGGGCAGCAGCACGTAGAGCACCGCGCGCACGACATCGACGAAGAAGTTCCCGAGCTTGCCGCCGTCCGAAGATGCCAGGCCCCTCAGCAACGCGAATGCCACCGCGATGCCGACGGCCGGCGAAAGGAAGTTCTGCACCGCCAGACCAACCGCCTGTGAGAAGTAGCTCAGATTCGTCTCACCGGCGATAGGCTGCCAATTGGTGTTCGTCACAAAGCTCGCCGTCATATTGAAGGCCGTATCGAGCGCAAGCCCCGGAAAGCCCTCGGGGTTCCAAGGCAGTGCGCCTTGGCAGATCAGCAGGGCGAAGAGGCCGATAAAGCTTACCGCCGTAAAGGCGAGCGCACTGGCGAGAAAACGCCTCCAATCCATGCCATCGTCCTCGCGCGCGCTCACAAGACGGCACGCAGAGCGCTCGAGCGGGCCCAGCGCACGCCGAATGAGAAGGGGCCGACCTTCCATCACGTCAACCAAGTACCCCGAAAGCGGGAGGGCGCAGGCCACGACGAGCGCCACCAGCACGCCTGCCTGCAGAAACTCCGACCCCGCGATCGCGCTCATCGCTGCTCACCGCCCCGCAGCAGCAAAACTGCCAAATACGCCATCGCGACGAGCGCCAACACGCCCACGATAGGTGTCACCACGAACATGATCTTGCCCTTGTCTCTCAAGATCCCGCAGGACCGCTTGCCAACATCCGGGAGGCAACGCGCTTCGCGCGCAAGAGCACCACCCGATGAATGTCAGCATAATCAGCAAGGGCTAAAGACGCCGTTAAGGTTCATGCGCCCGCATTAAGACAGTATTAAGATTGCAGTCCGGCAGCTCGTCTCTGCGTCTGCGTCGCATCCGCCCCGCTATTCAGCTTTCAACGGATACAGCGCGAGCGAGCTAGAAGCAACGGCGCCTCGAACGCTGGTGCACCGGACGCCACTTCGGAGGTCGTCGCCGATTTTCAACGCATGTTTGACGCAGCTCAAGCTATAATTCGCCCTGAAAGACTCGTATGACTTGCCCGAGCAAAGGGCAAGTCGCAACAGCAAAGGAGCATTCGCATGAAGATCGCCATCCCCAGCGAAACCGACGCCGGCCTCGAGAGCATCCGCAGCGGGCACTTCGGCCACGCCGCGTACATGACCGTCGTCGAGTTCGATGACGACATGAACATCGTCAGCGTCGAGTCGGTGAAGAACGCCGATCACGATGCCGTGGGTTGCGGCGGCGTGATCGACTTCGTCTCCGGCATCGGCGTCGACGGCATTCTCACCGTGGGCATGGGCATGCCGCCGTTCACTCGCTTCACCAACGCCGGCATCAAGGTTTACTCCGACACCACCGAGCCCAACGTCGGTAACGTGGCCCGCCTGGTCGCGGAGGGCAAGGTCGCGCTCATGGATCCCGCCAACGCCTGCCGCCACTAGAGAAGGCCTCGGCCCGCAAAGGCCACGGGGCACCTGCCCCATCGCTCGCCCAGCCCGAAGAGTCGCCGACTCTTCGGGCTTTTGTTTTGGGCTCAACGCTCCGGGCCGCTAAGGGCAATCGGAAACGCCCGAACCCTGACGCCCGGAGCCGCTAGTACGGCACCTCCAAGTCGCCATGGGCCAAAGCGTCGGTGCTAAGCGGCGAGAACGCCCCGGCCCGATAGCGGTCGAGCGCCACTTCGGCGATCATGCCGGCGTTGTCGCCGCAGGAGGCGAGCGGCGGCATCACGAGGCGCACGCCCTCCTCGGCGCACATCTGCTCGTAGGCGGCGCGCAAGGTCGGATTGGCCGCCACGCCGCCGCCGAGGCAGAAGGTGGGCGCCCCCGTCTCGCGCAGGGCCATGCGAGCCTTGGCCACCTGCACGTCCACAACAGCCGCCGTGAAGCTCGCGCAGATGTCGGGCACATTGAGCTCGCGCCCGGCGGCGCGCTCGTTGTTGATGTAGGTGACCACGGCGGTCTTCAGGCCCGAGAGCGAGAAGCGCAAATCACCCGAATGCAGCATGGCCCGGGGGAACGGAATGGCATCCGGGTCGCCCTCGGCGGCGAACTTCGAGACGACCGGGCCGCCGGGGTAGCCCAGGCCCAGCGCCTTGGCCACCTTGTCGAAGGCCTCGCCCACCGCGTCGTCGACGGTGGTGCCGAGCACGCGGTAGTCGCCCCAATCGGCCATGTACACGAGCAGAGTGTTGCCCCCGGACACGAGCGAGACCACCGCCGGCGGCGCGAAATCCTCCAGCCCGATCTTGTTGGCGTACAGGTGCCCTTCCAAATGATTCACCACGATAAAAGGAATGTCGGCGCCCCAGGCCGCGCCCTTGGCGAAGGCCACGCCCACCACGAGTGCGCCCACGAGTCCCGGCGCGTAGGTGACCGCCACGGCGTCCAGGTCGCGCCAGCGGAGGCTCGATCGCCCCAGGCTCGCCGCAGCGACGTCGAGCGCCTCGTCGCACACGCCGCAGATGGCCTCGATGTGCTTGCGGCTGGCAATTTCGGGGACGACGCCGCCGAAGCGGGCGTGGAAATCCACCTGGGTCGCCACCACGTCCGAGCGCAAAACTCCCCCGCCGTCGATGACGGCGGCGGCCGTCTCGTCGCAGGAAGACTCGATGGCCAGAATGAGAGGATGATTTGTCGCGATCACGTCGCTCTCCCCGTAGGGGGCGACCTCGGTCGCCCCTGGATACGAAGCATGGCCGGGCTGCGCGTTAGCCGCTCCATCCTCGCGGCCGAGGGCGGCGCAAGAGGCGCCCCTGCGGGATTCGTCCGCGACGCTCTCGCCGTTCGGAACCGCTGCCAGGGTGATGGTGGGCAGAGGGCCCTGCATGATGAGGGCGTCCTCGCCGTCGGAGTAGTAGCGCGGGCGGCGGCCCAGCACCTCGTAGCCGAGGGCCGCATACAGCGCTTGGGCCCCGGCGTTTGCGGCACGTACTTCCAGCGAGCTCGTGCGCGCCCCCAGGTTGCGGGCGTCGTCGGCCACGCGGGCGAGCAGCACCCGAGCGATGCCGTGACGGCGCCACGCGGGATCCACCCCCACCTTCAGAATCTGCAGATCGCCATCGACCACCCAGCCGCCGGCATAGCCCACCAGCGGCGCCTCGGCGGAAAGCGGCATCTTCGGGTCCGCGGCGTAGGCGGCCCACCATACCCGGTCGGCGCGGCCCAGCTCGTCGGCCACGAGCGTCTCGTTCCACGCATCGGTTCCCATCACGGCCGCCTCCAGGGCCGCCACATCGGCCACATGACACGCATCGAGCGGCTTGTAGGCGATGCCCTCGCCGTTGGCCCGGGCGTTGGCGATGGCCGTGTCGTTCATGGTCACGTGCTTCGAGCCCCGCTTGCCCGCCAGGGCGCCGTCGGCCCGGGCCAGGCGCTGCCGCTCATTCTCCTCGGCGTCCGACAGGCGCGTGTACACGGGCAGGGCGAAGGCCGGATCGTGGCGCTCGGCGTCGAAGGGATCGCACTCCCCCGCGCGCCATGAGGCCCGAAGCGCCATCAAGAGGCCCGCGCCCGTCGGCGTCCACAGCGCCTCGGGCAGAAGGATGCCCGCGCCTTCGAAAAGCTCCACGTACTTGCGCAGGGCATCGCCCGCGATCAGGCGATCGGAGGCACTTGTCGCGCCGAGCTCTTCGGCGAAGGCATCCGCCTTGATCACGCGGTCGGCGGTCACGCGCTCCGCCCCCGCGTCGCTCAGGCGGTATTCCACGGGATACACCTCGCGGCGCATGGCGTCGGCCACGACGAGCAATGACCCGCGCTCGCTCGCCTTCCACGCGCCCCAGGCCACCGCGTCCAGCGACGAGACGCCCACAAGGCCCACCTCTAACGCGGACGCGATGCCCTTGGCACAGGCCAGGGCGATGCGCACCCCGGTGAACGATCCCGGTCCGCGCCCCACGGCCACGCAGGCGATCTCGCCGCGGCCCACGCCGGCCTGGGCGCACAGCTCATCGATACGCGGCAGTAGCTGGGTGTTCGACGCCCGCCGCGCCTCCACTTCCACGCTCGCCACGCACTCGATCGACTGCGTGGCGGCATCAAGCTTTCCCAGCCCAATGGCAATGACCTCGTTGGCCGTGTCGAAGGCAAGTACGAAAGAACGCTGTGTATTCAAAGGGAGAACCTTCCCGAAAACGACAAATCAGTGCGGCCTATTGTACCCCACTGCCCGCGCGCCGCAAGATAGCGAACCCAAGATAGCGAACTGCCCGAGGTCTCTCTACAGCTGGCACTTTCCCAAGCGCGATTTGGAATCGTTGGCCCAGACGCACAGAAGCTGGCGCGAGCGGGAGCCGAAGGAGTGCGCGACGATGCGCCGTGCGCCGTCGCCGTCGGCTGTGATGGCGATCTCCAGATAGTCGTAGGGCATGTCCTCGGGGAACTTCTCGGCCCATTCCACGAAGGCCGCTCCGTCTCCGTCGCCGTCGATGGCGCTGTAGTAGTCGATGTCCTCCAGCTGCCAGCGCGCATCCAGCCGGTACAGGTCGTAGTGGTACAGCGGCAGGCGCCCGTCGTGGTACTCCAAAAGGATGTTGAAGGTGGGGCTTGTCACCGCCGCCCGCACGCCGAGGGCTGCGGCCACTCCTTGCACGAACTGGGTCTTCCCCGCCCCCAAATCGCCGGTCAGAACGATGGTGTCGCCCGCATGCAGATAGGGCGCGAGCGTCGCCGCCAGCTGCTTGGTAGCCTCGGGGGTCGTAGTGGTGCGCTGATATGTCAGTCCGTTCGCCATGCTCCCATCATAGGCCGTCGGCCGCGCTTCGCAAGAGCACCCGCAGGGAAGCCGCAAAACCTGACCGAATTACCCACATTCCTGAAGAATTCGGCAGATTCTTCTACGCCCTCTTCGTGCCATGGCAGGCGTACATGACCAGCCCCACGGCCACGCCGCCAACGATGTTGCCCAAGGTCACGGGAATGAGGTTCGCGAAGATGAAGTCGCCGAAGTTGAGCAGGGCCACATTGATGCCCGCCGCATCGATGAGCCCCGTGTACGCCGGGTTCATATAAGCGAAAATGCCCGCGGGCACGTAGTACATGTCAGCGACGCAGTGCTCGAAGCCGGCCAGCACGAAGCCCATGATGGGGAAGAAGATGGCGAGCACCTTGCCGGCGGTGTCCTGGGCGGTGTTGGCCTGGTACACGGCGATGCACACCATGAGGTTGCAGAAGATGCCCAGCACGAAGGCGTTCATCCACGGCAGCGCGTTCTTCGCGGCGGCCACCTTGGCCGTGTACACCGCCAAGTCTCCCCCGCCGATGTTCAGCTGGCCGAAGAACGCCATGCAGGCGGCCAGGGCCACGGCCCCCACGAGGTTGCCGAGAAACACGATGCCCCAGTTGCGGAAGAGCCGTCCCCAGGTGATCTGGCCGTCGATGGCGGCGGTCACCATGAGCGCGTTGCCCGTGAACAGCTCGGTGCCCATGAGGATGACCATCATGAGGCCGACGGGGAAGATGAGCCCCGACATGAGCCGCACGAGCCCGGCGTTCTCCAGGCCGTGGGCGGCCGTGGACGAGGTGACCGCGCCGAGCCCGATGAGCACGCCGGCGGCCACCGCCAGCAGGAACAGCCGCCATGCCGGCGAGGCGGCCTTGCCCACGGAGGCCCTCATGTAGTTGTCGGTGATCTCGGTGGGGCTGAAGATGGCCATGGTTGCTCCTCTTCGGTCAATCGTCGCGCATCGGTACGCCTCCCATCATTCCACGAGAAGCCGCGCCCGACCCCCGCGGGCCCGCCCCAATCGGGCAGCGGCGTCGCGGGCCGCCGAAGGCGGACGGAAGCGACCGGCGGACGGCCGCCGGCGGCCACAGCGGGGATGGCGACCCAAAAGGTGCCGCTCATACAGTCATATCACCATTTTATGGGAAAGGGCGCGACACATTACCCCCCTTTCCATGGGAAGCGCGAAAGCGGCAAGAGGGGCAGTATGGGCACCGAGGCGGCACAAGCCGCCCCGGGCGCGGAGAAGCGCCCACGTGCAACGACCCCAAGGAGGGAAACATGGAGAACATGGATCGACGGACGTTCCTCAAGGGCGGGGCCGGCCTGGCGGCGGGCGCCGCGCTTTTGGGCGCCGCCGGCTGCGCCCCGTCGACTCCGGCAGCCAACGACGCGCTCGCCAGCACGGCGGCTGGCGAGCTGCCGGCCGACCTCAAGGAGAGCGACTTCGAGTTCAGCATCGTGGAACGCGAGCCCATTACGGAATTTGCCGCCGAGGAAACCTACGACATCGTCGTGGTGGGGGCCGGCTGTGCCGGCGTGCCCGCCGTGCTCACCGCCGTGGAGGAGGGCGCGAAGGTGGCCTGCCTCCAGAAGGAGGCCACGGTCTCGGCCAACGGCAACGGCTGCTCCTTCGTCGTAAAGGCCCACTCGAACCCCGCCGGCATCGTGCGGTGGCGCAGCGACTGGGCCCGCCTCAACGACTGGCGCATCAACAACGAGCTGTTCAACTACTATGTGGAATATGCCGAGGAGGCCGTGCCCTGGGTTATCAGCCAGGGACGCTCGGTCGGCATCGAGCCCATCGAGTTCCTCACCGACAGCTCCATCCGCTACGACGATGGCGGCGTCGTCGCCGTGTGCGATGCCACCCAGGCCTCGAACCAGGATCTTATGGTGGCCCTGGCCCAGAAGGCGGCCGAGGGCGGCGCCACGTTCTACTACGAGACCCCCTGCGTGCAGCTGGTCCAGGAGGAGGACGGCACCGTAACGGGCGCCATCGGCAAGCAAAAGGACGGCAGCTACGTCAAGCTCAACGCCACCAAGGGCGTCGTGCTGGCCGCCGGCGACTACATGAACAACGAGTCCATGGTGGACCGCAATTTGCGCGACGCCGCCATGTTCCCCCTGTGCCTGGTGAACCACACCGGCGACGGCCACATCCTCGGTATTCTGGCGGGCGGCCGCATGGCGCCCCTCGGCCATGCGCGGCAGATCCACACCAACTACATCGGCCCCTTTATGTTCTACCCCTTCCTGGCCCTCGATGTCCACGGCAAGCGCTTCTGCAACGAGACCATCCCCATGAGCAGCCTGAACATCTCCATGTCCGCCACTTACAAGCCCGAGGACCGCGGCATCCACTTCCGCATTTTCGACTCTAAGACCGAGGGCGCCGTGGAGGGCATTCCCGGCGTGCCGCCGGTGGCCCTCGTGGGCGAGGGAAGCGCCTGGATGGATCCGGAAACGGTGGTATCGGGCAACACCCTGGAGGAGCTCTGCGAGGCGGCGGGCATTCCCGTAGCCGACGGCGTCGCCAGCATCGAGCGCTACAACGAGCTGTGCGCCAAGGGCTGCGACGACGACTTCGGCGTCGCCGGATCCGATATGGCGGCCATCGACACTCCCCCCTTCTTCTGCATCAAGGGCGATGTGGGCATGTCGGGCATCAACGCCGGCGTCATGGTGGACAACCGCTACCGGGTGATCGACACCGAGGGCGCCCCCATCCCGGGCCTGTACGCCGCCGGCATCCAGGCGGGCAACCCCTGCGGCGGCATCAACTGGAGCATGCCGGGCGGTTTCTCGAACTCGCACATCTTCACCGCCGGGCGCTACACGGTCATCCACGCGCTGACCGGCGACATGACGCCCGCCCACCCGGCGAGCTTCGAGGACCTCGCCGACTCCTTCGTCGGTGAAGACGGCGGCTACGCCTGGGACAGCCCCCTCTGCGCCACGGCTATTACCGTCTGGTAAGCCAAGAACCCCTCGTCCCTCCCTTTGCGACCGGGCCCCTCAGCGGGCCCGGTCGTTTCCATTCGCGGCCTCGTTAACCATGTCGATCAGCTCCTGGCGCGAGTGCACGCCGAGCTTCCGATAGAGGCTCTTCGCGTAGGTCTGCACGCTGCTCACCGAAAGGAACAGGCGCTCGGCGATCTTTTTCTGGGTGTTGCCGCGATAGAGCAGCCCGAGCACCTCCCCCTCCCGCTCGCTCAGCCCATGGGCATCGGCCATGGCGGCGAGAATCTCCGATACATCGGCGGCGCCTGCAGCGCATTCGGAGCTTGCGGGCTCGGCACCGTCAGGGCGCAGGCGCACGAACCAGAGCATCCCCAGCGTCATGGCGAAGGCCGTGACGAGCATGACGGCGTTGACCACCGAGTCCATCTGTCCGGGAGAGAGCCCGATAAGCCCGACGGTATGGATGGCGCAGTCGACGGCCACGATGAGCATGGGCGCAGCGACCGCAGCCAGCCACCAAGGGAGGTCCCGCGCTCCCATGCCCTCTTGAACCGCCACCCACAGCAGCGTGATGGCCATGGGGCGACTTGACAGGATCAAGGCCCGGCACAGCACAGCCAACGGCGAGTAGAGCAGGGCGGTGCAGTAGAGACAGGCGATGCAGAGGATGAAGAAGCCGAGCCACGGAAAGGCCGCGCGCCGCTGCCGCCATGCGGCGAGGGTGAAGAGGCAGAAGGCCGGATAGAGCACGAGGGCGAAGGCACAGTGAATCCATCCATCGGAAAACCAGGTCTCGCCCCGAGCCACCGACGAGAGGCTCATGAACGCCCCGCTTCCCAGTAGGTAGCAAAGCAGAATGGCCGTCGCGGGCACGGCGGCGCGCCCCGAAAGGGACGGCGCGAGGCGGGACGGAAGCGGTGCTTTGGGGGCATCGCAGCCAATGTGGCCGAGAATCACCAGGAAGATACTGCTCAGGGCGAACATGAAAGGGTTTGAGATGTCGCCGGTGGGCAGGGGATCCGTAAGCGCCACGATGGCCTCGCCGATTAGAAACGACAGAAGCAGGGAGAGGGCGAGCACGACGGCGTTGTCCCGAGGGGTCAAGCGCCGCGATGCCGCCGCGAGGGCCAGGGCAATCACTACGCCGTAAAGCGCCATGATGGCGGGGTAGGCAGCCATCATCCAGCGCGGGACCGCTCCGGCATCGGCGCTGGCAACGAGCGCGGCCGCGCAGGCGAGCAGCAAGGCGCCGGACCCGACGATGGCCGCCGTGCTGCCGGCCACCCGTTCGGCCAGGCTGTCGCGAAACACCACGAGCACCCCACCCATAAGGGCCATGGTGACGAGCGTGATGAGGTTGCTGGCGAAGACGGGGCCTGCGACGTAGGAGGCATGGGACTCGGGCAGCACGTTCGCCGGGTAGGGGAACAGCACGAACAGCGACCAAAAGCAGGCGTAGGCCAGCGCGAGCAGCAGGATGCGCAGCTTGTTCAACCTCTCTCCTCTCGAATCAGAACCGGTCGCGCGCGGCCCCATGGGGGCCGCCACCATTATACCCGCCATCTGTCCCCAAGGGGCAAGGCACGTTTCACGAGTCGTCCGCCCCTAGCGCTGCCCAGCCTCGGCCGCCTGCACCACGTGGGCCATAGTGACGCTCGTAGTCACGCCGCCGAGGCCTCGGGGCACCGGCGTGATGGCGCCTTCGGGCCCCAGCACGGGCTCCACGGCGCCGAAGTCCACATCGCCGCAGAGATTGCCGGCGGCATCGAAGTTGATGCCCACATCGAGCACCGTCTGGCCCGGCGAGAAGTACTCGGGACCGTAGGCGCGGGCGCGGCCGGTGGCGCACACGACGATGTCGGCCTCGCGGGTGTGGGCGGCCACATCGGCAGTGCGGGAATGGGCCAGCGTCACGGTGGCGTGGCGCGCGAGCAGCATCATAGCCACCGGTCGGCCGATCACGAGGCTGCGCCCGAGCACCACCACTCGCTTGCCCGCAACGGGAATGTCGTAGAAATCCAGCGTCTCCAGGCAGGCCTGGGCCGTAGCCGGCGGGAAACCCTCGCCGGTATCGGCGAACACGCCGGCCAGCGACGCCGACCCGATGCCGTCGATATCTTTGGCCGGGGACAGGCGATCGCACACGGCGCGCTCGTCCATCTGCGGCGGAAGCGGACGGAACATAAGGCAGCCGTGGATGCGCGGATCGGCGTTCACGGCATCGATGACCGCTTCCAGCTCAGCCTGCGTCGCCTCCGTTGGCAGCACGAAACGACGCACGGCGATGCCGTGGAGATCGGCCTGGCGGGCGCAGGTGCGCTCGTAGGACAAATCGTCGGGCCGCTCCCCCACGCGCACAATGGCGAGCGTCGGCGCCACGCCGTGCGCCCGCAAGCGGTCGATGCGGGGCAGCAGGCGCTCCCACAGGGCCGAGGATACCTCCTTGCCGTACAGAATCCTCGCCATCAGCTAAGCCTCTTCACGACATCGGCGTACACCTCATCGGCCATGGCGCCCCCTGCGGCGAGAAGGTCCTCCATCTGATTGCGGTAGACGTCGGCCCGCTCGACATCATCCATGGAGCCGATGTTGATGACCACGTTCAGGCTCGCCGCCATAAGCGCTGCTTTGGCGAGCACGGCGCCCGCCCCGGCATCCGAGAGAGCCAGCACCGAGCCGTGCCGGGCCACGAACACGCAGGACTCGATGACCTGCAGGCAGCAGGCCATGATCTCAAGCGGCACCTCGCAGGCGCCCACGAGCGCCTTCTGCAGCGCCGCGTTCTGGGCCGCACGCTCAGCATCGGTGTCCTTGGGCATCCCGTAAGCGGCAGCGAGGGGTTCGAAGGCGCGAGCGTCCTCGTCGATGAGCGACAGCAGGTGCGCCCGCGTGTCGTCCAGCTCGACGAGCTCGGCCCGCATCCGCTCCTCGACATCGGCGTACTTCTTCTTGCCCACGGTGAGGTTGCCCACCATGGAAGCCAGCGCCGACGCAAGCGCCCCCGCATAGGCCGAGGCCCCGCCTCCACCGGGAGTCGGGGCCTTTGAAGCCAGCGCCTCCACAAACTCGGTATCGACCACGCAAACCCTTCTTTCCGAAAAAGCAGGGCTCGGACTCGGTGCGGTGGTGCCGCGCGCAGTTCATTGAAGTGCACGAAGCACGTCCGGAGCAGAACTCCGACGGTGCACTTCAATGTTGTTTGAGCACGGCACTTCCGCTCCGAGTCCGAGCCCGGACAACTACGTAAATGCTAGAACAACCCCGTGATCGTGCCGTCTTCCATCACATCGATCTTATGGGCGGCGGGGGCCTTCCCCAAGCCCGGCATGGTCATGATGGAGCCGGTGAGCGCCACGATGAAGCCGGCGCCGGCGGACACCTTCACCTGGCGCACCGTGATCTGGAAATCGCGGGGAGCGCCCAGCTTGGTGGCGTCGTCCGAGAACGAGTACTGGGTCTTGGCCATGCACACGGGCATCTCTCCGAAGCCCAGGGCCTCCAGCTGCGCGATCTCCTTCTGCGCCGCGGGCTCGAACACCACGCCGTCGGCATGGTAGACGCGCTTGGCAATGGCCTCGATCTTCTCGGCGATGGACAGGTCGTCCTCGTAGGAGAACGTGAAGGTGTCGGCGGAGCGCCCGGCCTCATCCCCGTTCTCGCACAAGGCCACCACCTCATCGGCCAGGGCCAGGCCGCCCTCGCCACCGCGCGCCCACACCTCGGACAAAGCCACGTTCACGCCCAGCTCGCGGCACTTGGCTTCCACCAGGTCCAGCTCGGCCTTGGTGTCGGTCGGGAAGGCGTTGATGGCCACCACGCAGGGCAGGTTGTACACGTTGGTGATGTTCTCCACGTGCTGCAGCAAATTCGGCAGGCCCGCCTCCAGCGCCTCCAGGTTCTCCTCGTTGAGATCGGCCTTGGCCACGCCGCCGTGGTTCTTCAGCGCGCGCACCGTGGCGACGACCACCACCGCATCGGGCTTAAGACCGGCGAGGCGGCACTTGATGTCGAGGAACTTCTCCGCGCCCAGATCGGCGCCGAAACCAGCCTCGGTGACGCAGTAGTCGCCGAGCGCCATGGCCATGCGCGTGGCCATGATGGAGTTGCAGCCGTGGGCGATGTTGGCGAAGGGACCGCCGTGGACGAAGGCCGGGGTACCCTCCAGCGTCTGCACGAGGTTCGGCTTCAGGGCATCCTTCAGCAGCGCGGCCATGGCGCCTTCGGCCTTCAGATCGTGGGCTGTGACGGGTTTGTCGTCGTAGGTGTAGCCGACCACAATACGGCCCAGACGCTCCTTCAGGTCGGTGATGGAGGTGGCCAAGCAAAAAATGGCCATGACCTCGCTGGCCACGGTGATGTCGAAGCCGTCCTCGCGGGGCACACCATGGGCCTTGCCGCCGAGGCCGTCCACGATGTGGCGCAGCTGGCGGTCGTTCATGTCCACCACGCGCTTCCAGGTGATCTTGCGTACGTCGATGCCGAGCTCGTTGCCGTTCTGGATGTGCGCGTCGAGCAGCGCCGCGAGCAGGTTGTTGGCCGCACCGATGGCGTGGAAGTCGCCGGTGAAATGCAGGTTGATGTCTTCCATGGGAATAACCTGGGCGTAGCCGCCACCGGCCGCACCGCCCTTGATACCGAACACCGGGCCGAGCGACGGCTCGCGCAGCGCCACGACCACGTTCTTGCCGCGCAGCGAAAGCGCATCGGCCAGGCCCACCGTCGTGGTGGTCTTGCCCTCTCCGGCCGGCGTGGGATTGATTGCGGTCACCAGGATGAGCTTGCCCGGGGCGTGCTCCTCCTCGCGCAGCAGGTTGTAATCGACCTTCGCCTTGTAGTTTCCGTACAGCTCAAGGTACTTTTCGTCGACGCCGGCAATGGCAGCGATCTCGCCAATAGGTTTCGGTTCGGTCGCCTGGGCAATTTCAATGTCGGTCAACACGTCGGGCCCTTCTTTCTCATGTCGCGGCGCGCAGGCGTACCTGGCAGCCTCATCGATAGATGGCGCAGCGCCGGCGGAAGGAATCGTCCTGCCGACCAAACGCTGACGCTCCCATTCTAGCGATGCGGCCGCGCCCCGTCGCCCCTCTATCCCCAAAGGGCGCAACTTCCCCTCATTGCGGGGATTCCCGAAGGCATCCGCGCCCAACAGCCCCTAGCGGTAGGCGCGATCGGCGATAAGGCGCAGGCCTTCCAGCGTCAGCTCGGTGTTCACCTCGTCGATGGTACTCGAGTAGCGCTCGACGACCGGCGCCAGACCGCCCGTGGCGATGACCTTCGCCGAATAGCCCAGCTGGTCGAAGATGCGGCGCACCAGGCCGTCCACGCGATCGGCCTCCCCTAGCATGATGCCCGACTGGATGGCCTCCACCGTGTTGGTGCCGATGACCGCCGGCGGCGCCACCAGCGCGATGTCCGGCAGCTGAGCGCCGTGAGTGAACAGCGCGTTGGCCGAAGTCTGCACGCCCGGCGCGATAACGCCGCCGCGGAAGCGGCCGTCGCGATCGATGACCTCGATGTTCGTGGCCGTTCCGAAGTCGACCACCACCACCGGCGCCCCGTAGATCGCCCGGGCCGCCACCGCATCGGCCACCCGATCGGCGCCGATCTCGCGGGGGTTGGGGTAATCGGCGTCGAAAAGGCCCTCGGCCGTCTCGGCATTGCACACCAGCGACCGCGCGCCGGTGGCGTCCTTGATGGCCTGCATCCAGGCCTTGGTCAGCTGGGGCACCACCGAGGCGACCGCCGAGGCGCGCACCTGGGAAAGATCGAGGCTCTCGAGGGAAAACAGCGTGGAGAAGACGATGCGCAGCTCGTCGGCCGCCGCCTTCCGATTGGTGGCGATTCGCCACATCGCGCGCAGAGAATCCCCCGCGTAGACCCCGATTACGGTATGGGTGTTACCGATGTCAATAGCAAGTAACATAATTATGACAATCTTCCTCAGTTTTCCGGCCCTGCGGGCTTATTTGCGTATAGTTAGCGCATGAGAGATTATAGCAATGTCTCAACGATATGCCCCCGACGGGCATTCGTCGATATGACGAGAGAAAGGCAAGACCATGATAGAGACACCGAGCCGCATCCTTGTCGTTGACGACGAGCCTTCCATCACCGAATTCGTCAGCTACGCGTTGAAAAAGGAGGGCTACGAGACCGACGTCGTCGACAACGGCGAGGACGCCTTCGCGTTGGCAAGCGCCAACAACTATGATCTGTTTATCTTGGATATTATGCTGCCGGGCATGGACGGCTACGAGCTGTGCCGTCGGCTGCGTTCGAAGACCACGGCCCCCGTGCTGTTCCTTTCCGCCCGCGACACCGAGCTGGACAAAGTCGTCGGCTTGGAAATCGGCGGCGACGACTATCTCGCCAAGCCCTTCGGCGTGCGCGAGTTGATCGCCCGCGTCCGCGCGCTTCTGCGCCGCGGCCAGGGCGGCGAGTTCCCCGGCGCGAGCAATTCCATCACCGCTTCGGGCATCACGCTGGACGAGGACGCCCACACCGCCGCCGGCGACCACGGCGAGATCGACCTGACGCCCCGCGAGTTCGAGCTTCTGGCCTCGCTCATGAAGAACGCCGGCAAGGTGGTCTCCCGCGAGGATCTGCTCCGCGACGCCTGGGGCTGGGAGTACCTCACCGAGACCAAGACGGTGGACACCCACATCAAGCGTCTGCGTGACAAGATTCACGCCGCCGGCTACGATCCGGCCCTCGCGGAAACGGTACGCGGCTACGGCTACCGCTTCAAGGCGTAAGCCAACTCGCGAGAAATCTGCTCCCATGAAGGGAAGGCTCCCGAGCGGGAGCCTTCCCTTTTAGCGACGGGTTTCTACCGACCGTTTTCTAAGGGTAAATGCCAGTTCGGCCCCGTTATGGCGTGCTGCGATGCCCGTTAAGGGGTGAAATGGCAAGCAAATGCCAGTTCGGCCCCGTTATGGCAACACGCGGACGACCATTTCGGGGCCCAACTGGCATTTGCTCGAGGATTTAGCAGCGACGAGACGCCTACCGCACGGCGGCGCGGACGGCGTCGGCGCAGATGACGGCGGCCACGATCTTGCAGAGGTCAACGACCATAAACGGCGCCACCGCCGTGAGGAACGCCGTGGCCAGATCCACGTGCCCCACCACCATGTACTGGACGCACCCGCACACGTAAGCGATAGCCGTAAAGATGATGCCGGCGATAATCTCTACCCCGAAGCTGCGCAGAAACGCACCCGCGCGCTGGAGCGGCGTCATGGCCGTCTTCTCCGCGCGAGTGAGCCGCGGCGCATTCTTGCCGCCGGCCATACCGAGCCTCGTGCGCACCGCGTGCAAAAACAGCGCGGCAGCCGCCACGCCGAAGAGGTATCCCCACAGAAAGCCGCCCGTCGGCCCGGCCAGAACACCGATTCCACCGCGCATGCCCGAGAACACGGGCACCCCCACCGCACCCAGCAGCAAGTAGCCCGTGATGGCCGCAATGGCCTCCTTGGGACTCAGCACCACTATGGCAAACGTGATGGCGAACATCTGCAGCGTGAAGGGAATGGGACCCAAGGGCACGACCACCCAGGCCGATACCGCCATGATGGCGATGGTCAAGCCGACAAAGACCACCGACCGCGTTCGCTGGGTCGCCTCGCTGCGCGTCTTCGTTGATTCCATGCATCTCTCCTTCCACTCGAAGGAGTCCATCGTAGGGGTCGAGCGCGTCCCAGAGCCCGCGCACTGCTCTTTCAGCGGCTAACGGGCCACCATGCCAATAAATTTGTGCAAGTGCCCAAAACCTAATCGTACATCGCGGCGAGCTTGCGGAGGCGCACCATTTCCCAGGCCACGAAGATGGCCGTGGTGAAGATGGAGAGGAAGTCAGCCACCGGTGCCGCGAAGTACAATGCGTCCAATCCGGTGAACTGCGGAAACAGCTGCGGCAGCACCACAGGCGTCAGGTACAGCAAGGGCACGAGGAACAGAATCTGGCGCGTCAAGGTGAGGAACACCGACTTGGCCGGCTGGCCCGTGGCCTGGAAGTAGTTCGAGCTGACGATCTGGAAGCCCACGAAGGGCAGCATGAGGAACTGCACGCGGATGGCGAAAGCCGTGAAATCAACGAGACCGTCGTGGGAGATACCGAAGGCATGGGCGATGGGCACCGCGAACACCTCGACGATGATGAACATGAGCACCGAGATGGAAGACGCCGCCCCAATGCCGTACCACAGCGTCTTGCGAACGCGATTGACGTTGTGAGCGCCGTAGTTGAAGCCGAGCAGCGGCTGCAGGGCGATGGCGATGCCGATGAGCGGCATGACCGAGAACTGCCCGATGCGCTGCACCACGCCAATGGCCGCCAACGCGTCGTCGGCGCCGATGGGCGTCAGGGCCCCGTATTTCACCAGCTGGAAGTTGATGACGAAGTTCACGATGGCCATGCCCGCCTGCACACAGAAGCTCGGCAGCCCGAAGGCGAGAATGGTGCGATCCATGGAAAAGCTCAGGCGCATGGCGGGCAAGCGCAGCCGCATGGGAACGTCGCTGCGCAGGCAGAAGTACTGCAGCACCGCCAAACACGAACAGGCCCAGCCGAGCACCGTGGCCAGAGCGCTGCCCATAACCCCCCAGCCGAGCGCCAGAACGAACAGGGCGTTGAAGGCCACCGAGCCCACCAGACCGATGACCATGGTGCCGAGCGCCCGGTTAGGGGCGCCGCAGGTGCGGATGAAGTTGTTCACGCCAAGGCCGATGCACTGCAAGATGAAGCCGGCACAGAGAATCTGGATGAACGTCTGGGCGTAGGGGCGCACCTCCGGTGTGGCGCTCGCCAAATCGAGCACCCAGGAGACCAGCGCCGGATTCCACCCGATGACGAGCACAATGACGGCAGCAACGAGGCTCAAGGACACCACATTGCCCAGGGCGCGCTCGGCATCGTCGCGCTTGCCCTCGCCGAGGCGCAGGGCCGCCAGCGCGTTGCCGCCGTTGCCGATGAGCATGGCGATGGCCATGAACACGATCATGATGGGGTTGGCCACGGTCATGGCCGAAAGGCCGATCTCCCCTACCGCGTGCCCCAGAAACACCGAGTCGATGATGGCATAGGAGCCGTTGATGAGCATGCCCACCACCGACGGAATGGCGAACTCCGTAATGAGCCGCGGAATGGAGGCCGTCCCCATCCGCAGCACCTTGTCGTCACCCGCCGACGAGGCGCGCAACCGCTCCCCGCGCGGATCTCCGGCTGCTTGGGCGTCCACACCAAGCTCGCGCTCGCCCTGCGCAGCTGCGCCCTCTTTCAATTCCCCGTCAAGCTTCTTCTCGTCACTCATGCCTTCGCGCCTTTCTTCTCTTCGGCGCTATTGTAGCCCTTACGGCATCACCATGACGTGGGCCTCGCCGGAGGCGACGGGGACGGTGTCGTCGGCGGTGCGGACGAGAAGGCGGCCGCGCTCGTCGACGCCAGTGGCCGTGCCTTCCAAAGTAGCGGTGCCGGCGGCGTCCTCGATGCGCACCGCGCGACCGGTGAGGAAGGACGAGCCCTCGTAGCTGCCCAACGTCGGCATGAAGCCGAGCTCGCGCCAACGACCGTAGTTCACGAGGATGCGGGCGATGACCTCGCGCTGGATGTCGGTGATGACCTCCTCGCGACGAGCAGCCTGCTCGCGCTCCGGCAATGCCGCGATGGCCTGGGCCAGTGACACG
Organism: Adlercreutzia sp. CNCM I-6215; assembly: GCF_977072315.1. Taxonomy (NCBI): domain Bacteria; kingdom Bacillati; phylum Actinomycetota; class Coriobacteriia; order Eggerthellales; family Eggerthellaceae; genus Adlercreutzia; species Adlercreutzia sp. CNCM I-6215. Next base: position 74,923 of record NZ_CDRVMA010000010.1, read on the forward strand.
AAATGCCCCGGGACGGATTCAGGGGCCGGCATGATATCCGCCATGTACTCGGGAACGTTGCGACCCTGCACGGGACGGTCGACCTCGGGGCGGAACACGTTGATGCCGATACCCACGCACACGCCGCCCCCGCACGCCTCCAGCGAGATGCCGCAGAGCTTGCGGTACTCGTCGGCGCGCTGGCAGTCGGCGGGCATATAAATCACGTCGTTGGGCCATTTCACCTGGATGCCGTCCTCGAACTGCGGCGCCGCCACCTGGCCTAAGGCGCGCTGGACCGAAAGGCCCACGACCAGGCTCAAAGTGGCCAAGCCGCTGCCGGCCACGTCGGGGCGCAGCAGGATGGACATGTACAGGCCGCCCTCGGGACTGTCCCATTCGCGGCCCTGGCGGCCGTAACCGCTCAGCTGGCGCCGAGCGCGCACGATGAGGCCCTCGGCCTTTCCCTCGCGCAACGCGTTCTTCACGACCTCGTTGGTAGAGGTCACCTCGTCAAGCACCGTCAGCTTCATGGCTAGATCCTCCTCGCCTTCCCGACGCGCTCGGCCTCGGGCACGCGCCCCACGGGAGTTCCATCCGCCAGCTCCCAGCCGGGCAGAATCTCCAGCACAGGCTTCACGACGAAATCGCGCTCCGTCACGCGCGGGTGCGGAAGCGTGAGCTCGTCGTCGGACGCAACGTACATCTGGTAGTCGAGAATATCGATATCGAGCGTGCGCGGGCCGTTCTCAATGGCGCGCACGCGGCCGAGGGAGTTCTCGATGCTGTGCAAATACCCCAAAAGCTCTTTGGGCGGAAGGCCGCTGCGCAGGAGCACGACGGCGTTCACGAAGGCATCCTGATCCTCGTAGTAGGCCGGCTCGCTCTCGTAGAACGAGGACATGTCCACGATCTGGGTGTCGGGCAGGCTGCACAGATGGCCCACGGCAAGATTGAGCTGGGCGATTTTCGCCTCGGTCTCCTCGCCGGGCTCGGCCACCAGCGCCACGTTCGACCCCAGGCCCAAGAGCACCGCCGGCCGCAAGTCCTTCAGCGCGGCGACCGTCATCTCCACATTGTGGGTGCGCACGACGCTCGCCCCCAACTCGCAGGCGAGCAGCGCTTCGGCCGCCGAGGCCACGTCGCGGTCGTGAAGCTCCTCCACCTGGTAGGCCTCGCCCACGAAGCGCTTGCGCGAGACCGCCACCATGACCGGATAGCCCAGATGCACGATCTCGTGGAGGTTGCGCATAAGCTCGATGGTCTGCTTGGGAGTCTTGCCGAAGCCGGGGCCCGGATCGACGCAGATGCGGGAGCGATCGACGCCGGCCGCTTCCAAGGCAGCGGCCGCATCGCGCAGGTAGTCGCGCACTTCAGCAACCACGTCCTCGTAGACGGGGTCGTTCTGCATGGTGGCCGGCTCGCCCTTCATGTGCATGACCACACACCCGCAACCGCAGCGACGCACCGCTTCCACCATGGCGGGATCGCGGAAGCCAGACACGTCGTTGACGATGGAAGCGCCGGCATGCAGAGCGCGAGTCGCCACCTCGGCATGACGCGTGTCCACCGACACGCAGATGCCGGCCTCCACGAGGGCCGCGACGACATCCCCAATGCGATTCCACTCCTCTTCAGGCGTGACGGGCGTGGCGCCCGGGCGCGTGGACTCGCCGCCTACATCCACGATGGCGGCCCCGGCGCGCACCATGTCAAGCCCGTGCTCCACGGCCGCTTCGGGATCGAGGTACGCCCCGCCGTCGGAGAAGGAATCGGGGGTCACGTTCAAAATACCCATGATGAGGGGCGTGCTGGTGTCGAAGTCGTATTGTCCGCAATGCCAGATCATGAATGCTGAAGCCTCGTCTTTCTCGGCGTTTCCTCCCTTTGATTCTTAGCCGATAAGTGTAACGGCGCAAAAGGCCCGTGTACACTGGTTTCTGATGAGTGTACCGTATTATCTCTTAGAGTGGGCTTCAAGATTGGGCTCGCGCACAAAAAAGAACGCCCGGAGGCGGCGCGCCGCTTTCAAGAACGCCGCGGCAAGGCGACCATGACAAAGCAGCCAAGGCAAGACAGCCATAGCAAGGCGACGCCAAAATAAGAGGCGCGATTTCCTGATTTTCACCTCGCAGCGGGCGCTGGAAGGTGGAAATCGGGAAATCGCGCCAATCTAAGGGCCATTCAGGTGGAAATCGGGAAATCGCGTCTCGCTCTCAGCCCCCCGGAGAAGCCGGCCGCTAATCCCTCTTGTCCGGGTCGGGAGCATCGGCGGAGGAATCCATGTCGTCCTCGCGGTCGATTTCCGCGTTCACCTCGGCCTGGGTGGGCATATCGGAGCGATCGGCATTCTCGGCGGGAGTGCGGAAGGGGGCGTTCGGATCCTGGTCGCCCGGCTCTACCGGCTCGTCTCTCCAATTCGGGTCGGCCAGCGTCTCGCCGGCGTCGGGATCGACCGCTGCGCCCGAGCCACCCGCTGCGCCCGGCGTGCCGTTCGCGCCGTCGCCCTCTCCCTGAGCCGCCAGAAGCTCGGCGTCCTTGGCGCGGGCCGCGGCCTCTTCCGCCTCCTTGGCGGCGATGATGTCGTCCTCGCGCGCCAGGTACTCGTCCCACTTGTTGTCGAGCAGCGCCTCGCAGGCCTCGCCTTCCACGGTCTCGCGCTCGAGCAGCACGCTGGCCATGAGATCCATCTGATCGGCGTGGGAGGACAGAATCGCGTGGGCCCTATCGTGGGCCTCCTTCATGATCTTGGCCACCTCTTCATCGATGCGACGGGCCGTCTCCTCGGAGTAATCTTGGGTGTTGCCGTAGTCGCGGCCCAAGAACACCTCGTGGTTGGGCTGGCCGAACACCTGGGTGCCCAAAGGACTCATGCCGTACTGGGTGACGATGGCGCGGGCCATCTTGCTCGCGCGCTCAAGGTCGTTGGAGGCGCCGGTGGTGATGTCGTCGCAGAAGATCTCCTCGGCCACGCGACCGCCCATGAACACCGCCAGCTCGTCTTTCATCTCGGAAAGCGAGTTTAAAACCTTGTCCTCGTCGGGAATGGAGAGGGTGTAGCCCAGCGCCCGGCCGCGCGAGATGATCGAGATCTTGTGCACCGGATCGGCATGGTCGAGCAAATGCCCCACGAGCGCGTGCCCGCTCTCGTGGTAGGCGATGGTGTGCTTGGTCTTCTCGTTCATCACGCGGCCCTTGCTCTCCGGGCCGGCGATAACGCGCTCCATCGACTCGCTCACCTCGCGCATGGTGATGATCTTCTTGCCGCGCCGCGCCGTGAGCAGGGCCGACTCATTCATGAGGTTCGCCAGATCGGCGCCGGTGAAGCCCGGGGTGATCTTCGCGATCTTCGCCAGATCCACATCCGACCCGATGGGCTTGTCCTTGGAATGCACTTCCAGAATGCGCTGGCGGCCCTTCACGTCGGGGGTGTCCACGACGATTTGGCGATCGAAGCGGCCGGGGCGCAAAAGCGCCGGATCGAGCACATCGGCGCGGTTCGTGGCCGCGATGAGCACCACCGAGTCGTTGGACTCGAAGCCGTCCATTTCCACGAGCAGCTGGTTCAAGGTCTGCTCGCGCTCGTCGTGGCCGCCGCCGAGGCCCGTGCCGCGCTGGCGCCCCACCGCGTCAATCTCGTCGATGAAGATGATGGCGGGGGAAGCCTCTTTCGCGTCCTTGAACAGATCGCGCACGCGGCTCGCGCCCACGCCCACGAACATCTCGACGAAGTCCGAGCCCGAGATGCTGAAGAACGGCACGCCCGCCTCGCCGGCCACAGCGCGCGCGAGCAGGGTTTTGCCGGTGCCCGGAGGGCCCACGAGCAGGCAGCCTCGCGGAATCTTCGCGCCCATGGACTGGTACTTGGCGGGATTGGCCAGAAAGTCCTTAATCTCCTGCATCTCCTCCACGGCCTCATCGACGCCAGCCACATCGGCAAACGTCACATCGGGGCGCTCCTCCAGAGTCTTCTTCGCCTTGTTCTTCCCGAAGCTCATCTGGGAATTGTTGGCCTGCTGCATCTTGTAGAAGAAGAACATCAGAAGGCCACCGATGATGAGGATAGGCAGAAGCGTGGCCAGAACCTCCAGGAAGGGGCTCGGCAACGTCACCTGATAGGAGATGTCGGGATGTGCCGCCAGAAGCTCGCCGAGCGAATCGGAGCCCACGTAGGTGGAGGTGTAGTTGTGCTCTTTGCCCAGCGTGGCCGGATCGAGCGTCGTGGTGGCCACGCCGCCAAGCGCCTTGCCGTCATCGCCGTGCTCGGTCGCCATGAGGGCGTTCAGTGAGTCGAAGGCCCCGTTGAAGGCGCCGGCCGCCTCTGCGCCGGCGGTGGCCGCCGGGAAGTAGGTGCCCGACACCGTGTAGTCGCCGGCGGAGTAGGTGACCGACTTCACGCGGCCCTGCTCCACCGCCTGGGTGAACTCGGAGGTGATGAGTTGATCGGTCACGGTGGTGCCCATGGCGCCGGTACGCATGAACTGGCTGCCCACGAAAAACGCCACGGCCAAGAGGATGATGACCATGACCATCGTGGTGCGCTGGGTCGACGCCGGCGGGATTGGTTTCTTGGGATTGTTGTCTGCCATAGTTGATTGCTGCCTTTACTGGTAGATCTCGGGCTTCAGAACGCCGATGTAGGGGAGGTTGCGGTAATGCTCGGCAAAGTCGAGGCCGTAGCCGACGATGAACTCGTCGGGGCACTCGAAGCCGATATAGCGGCACGGGATGTCGGCCTGGGCCGGCGTGTCCTTGCGCATGAGCGCCGCCACCGTAAGCGACGCCGGCTCGCGGGACTGCAGGTTCTTCAGGAGGTACTTCAGCGTGAGCCCTGAATCGATGATGTCCTCGGCGATGACGACGTGGCGCCCCCGGATGTCGGTGCTGAGATCCTTCAGGATGCGCACCACACCGGAGCTCTTCGCGCCGTTGCCGTAGGAGGACACGGCCATGAAGTCCACTTCCAGCGGTAGATCGATGGCGCGGATGAGGTCGCAGGTGAACACCGCCCCGCCGCGCAGGATGGACACGACCACAATGCCCGCATCCCCGGCAACATCGGCATAGTCGCGAGTGATGGCCTCGCCCAGCTCGCGCACGCGTATCGCCAGATCCTGCTCGGAGAAAAGTATCTCTGAGATGTCGTTATGCACGTGAACCACTTTCTCTTTGCCCGCAGCGCGCGCTCCTCGCGCAAACGCCGCAGCGCTCTTTAATCGCAGTCCAGTTTACCAAAGACCTTTTCTCGAACAGCCGTAAGACAGCAACGCCACAAATTATGTGCGCTAATTGTCATCGAGCCGCTAAGGGCCGCATCGATACTGGCGGCATGCCAGAGCCCGGCGTCACGCAACCGCAAGACTCAGCCAACATTGATCGCTTAGCATTCTGCGGCCTCGGCGTTCACGAGGTCGGGGAATTCCTTGATGAGGCGTGTCGTAGGCAGGCCGATGATGGTGTCGAGGGAGCCGTCGTAGTGGTCAACGAGCGCCGCCCCCTCACCTTGGATGGCGTAGGCGCCGGCCTTGTCGAAGGACTCGCCCTTCCGCAGGTACTCGGTGATCTCCTCGTCGGTCAGGTCGCGGAAAGTGACGTAGCTCTTGTCGGCGAAGGTGCGGAAGCCCAGCGACACGTCCTCGGCGTTGGGGGCGGCCACCATCCAGACGGACACGGCCGTGATGACCTCGTGGGTGCGGCCGGACAGCTGCCGCAGCATGTGCTTGCCGTCCGAAGCGCTGCGGGGCTTGCCGAAGATCTTGCCGTCGAGAACCACCATGGTGTCGGCGCCGATGACGATGAGCATGCCGGTGTAGTTCTCGGCCAGCACCTCCTGAATGACCGCGCCGGCCTTGCGCTCGGCGAGCTTCTTGGCGGCCTCTTCGGGGTCGGCGGCCAAATCGGGCTCCAGCGACTCGTCCACCGGGGTCGCCGGCGTGCGCACCGTGAACTTCACGCCGGCCGCATCCAGAAGCTCGCGGCGGCGCGGGCTGCTGGAGGCGAGGATCACCTCGAAGGTGGGCGCAGTCGCAGCTTCCGCTTCCGCTTCCTCTTCCACGGCCTGCTGCAGCTCATCGGCAGCTACCTTCGCGGCGACTTCGTTGGCAAATTCGTCGGTTCTCTCAGTCATGCTTCTTCCTTCTTGCTCGGAAATAGGCCATGGGCTCCACGAGGACACCCCGCTTGTTCGCGCTCACGGCCAGATCATACTGGATATTGGCCACATACCCGCTGTTGGGCGCGCCATTCGCGAAGCCAGCGAGCACGGCTTCCACGCTAGCGGCTTCCACCCGCGCATCCGGGCCGAGCATCGCTTCCAAAAGACGCAGCACCGCGCGACGCTGCAGCGGGCGCTCCGCTTTTCCAAAAGCGGGCAGAAGGCGGAAGCCCTCGGAGCGGTCGATGCCGAAGGTGTCGTCCTCGGCCACCCATTCCGCGGACTCCTCGGCCAGCTTTTCGGCCATGTTCTGCAGCATGTCGTCCTCGTCGGCGATGAGGTTCATCGAGCGGGTCAGCACCTCGGGCAGCGCACTGTTCCATTCCTTGGCCACCGGCACGATCTTGTGGCGCACATAGGCGCGGAAGCGGTCGGTGTGGGCGTTGGTGGCGTCCTCGCGCCAGAGCGCGCCGGACTCATCGCGGACCACGGTCTCCCCCGCCGCCTCGCGAGCGGAGAGGTAGTCGTGCAGCTCGTCGCGGGTGATGTCGAGCAGGGGACGCACCACGGGTCCGTTGCGGTAGAGCATGCTGCGGAAACCGCCGGGGCCAGTGCCCACGATGGAGCGCATGTAGAAGTTCTCGATGCGGTCGTCGGCGGTATGAGCCGTGAAGATGCGCGCCTCGGAGAGCGGACGACCCTCGTGCTGGCACATCGAGCGCAGCGCCTCGTTGGCGGCCAGGTAGCGCTCGCGCCGGGCCACGGCTTCCACGTTCTCGCGGCTGCGCTCGGCTTCGGCAGCGATGTCGATGGAGCAGATGAACAGCGGGATATCCAGCGCCTCGGCCAAAGCCGCCACGAAGCGCTCGTCGGCATCGGCGTCCTCGCCGCGCAACTGGTGGTTCACGTGCAGCATGGCCACCGGTCCCACATCGCCCGCCTCGCGCAGGGCAGCGCCCAAATACGCCAGCGCCGTGGAATCGGAGCCGCCGGATACCATGAGCAGGACGGCGGCATCGGGCACCGCCAGGTCGTGAGTTGCGATGGCGGCACGGGCCTTTTCGAGGGTTCCTTCAATCAAGTCAGTCATTTTCCCTTCCTTCTTCTTGCAACTCACCGGGGCCGGGGCGCGGGGTAATGCTCAGTCGCTCAAACAGTCCTCGCTCGGTGAGCACCACCCCGTGCCCCTCCGCGCCTGTCTTCCCGTTCCAGCATGACGATGGATTCTACGTGGTCGGTGTGGGGGAACATGTCCACCGACCGGATGGCGCGCATCTCGTAGCCGCTCTTCACCAGCTGGCGCACGTCGCGGGCCTGGGTTGCGGGGTTGCACGAGATGTAGACGATGCGCTCGGGGGCAAGCGCCGCGGCGCCCGCGAGGAACTCGGGCGTGGAACCGGCCCGCGGCGGATCCATGAGCAGGACGAGGGGCTGCGGACGCTCCTCCGATGCTGCAAGCTCCTTCATGAAAGCGGTGGCGTCCTGCGCCACGAACTCGGCGTTTTCCACACCGTTGTGGCGGGCGTTGTTGGCGGCGTCGCGGATGGCCGCCTCCACGGAATCGACGCCGATAACGCGGGCCGCCCCACGGCTCGCGGCCACCAGCCCAATGGTGCCTGTGCCGCAATAGGCGTCGATAACCGTCTCGACGCCCGTAAGATTCGCCAAGCGGATGGCCTCGTCGTAAAGCACCTCGGTCTGCGTGGCGTTCACCTGGTAGAACGACTGCGACGAGATGCGGAACGTGAGTCCGCACAGCGTGTCCAAGATGAATCCGGGGCCGAAGAGCACGCGCTCCTTGTCGCCCAAGATGACATTGGTCTGGCGCGTGTTCACGTTCTGCACGATGGTGGTCACCTCGGGCACGCGGCGCGCAAGCTCGCGGCAGAAGGCCTTCGACGCGGGAAACTCCTCGCCGTTGGTCACCACGGTGACGAGCACTTCCCCGCTCTTGTGCCCCACGCGCACCACGGCGTGGCGCACGAAGCCCGCGCCCGTGTCCTCGTTGTAGGGCTCCATGCCCCAGCGGGCCATGATGTCGCGGATGGCGAGCGTCACCTTCTTGGCCGTCTCGTTTTCAATGGCGCAGGTATCGGTGGGGATGAGCCGGTGGGTGCCAACCTCGTACATACCCGTGAGGATGTCGGCGCGGGTGAGCTTGGCATCTTTCCCCTTGCGCTTTGCGCCCTTGGCCGGGGCGTAAGGGGAAATCACCTTGTTACGGTAATGGAAAGGGTCGTTCATGCCCAGAATGGGCAGCAGGGCGTCGGCGGGGGCGATGCCTTCGAAAAGAGCGGCCACCTGCTGCTCCTTCGCAAGCAGCTGATCCGCATAGGGAACATCAAGCCGGCTGCAGCCGCCGCAGCGCCCGAAGGCGGGACAGAGGGCGCACGCCGAGCCCTTCCCCGCATCCTTGGTGGTCTGGGACAAGGGGTGACCGAGGTTGCCCCCTGCGGGATCGGCCCCGGAGCGTTTAAGGCGCGGCAGGTTGGCCCGGAGCGCTTTGGGTTTGGCGGGGCGGTTACTGGTGCGTTTCGGGTTGTTGTCATGTTTTCTCGTCATGGCCTCATTTTGACATAATGGGGCCACAGGAAAAGGAGGCACTTATGAACTTCATCATTCGCTGGATCGTCACCGCCATCTCCGTCGCCGCCGCCGTGTGGCTCGTGCCGGGCATCGAGATCTTGAGCAACAGCGCATCCTGGGTGGGCATCGTGTTCTTCGCACTCATTCTGTCGCTCATCAACATGTCCATCAAGCCGATTCTGCAGATCCTCTCACTGCCTGTGACCGTGCTCACCCTGGGCATCTTCTACCTCGTCGTGAACACGCTTCTGCTCTACATCGCCGCATGGCTCGCCAACGGGCTGTTCGGCGCCGGCTTCTACATCGCCAGCTTCGGCAGCGCCTTTGTGGCCTCCATCGTCATCTCGCTGGTGTCCGCCCTCGTCAACGGCCTCATCGGCAACGACGCGTAACTATTCGCTGCGCAGCGCCTCAACCGGGTCTTTGCGGGCGGCGGCCATGGCGGGGAACAGGCCGGCGACAAACGACAGGAACACGCTGATGGCCACGAGGATCGCTCCCGCCACCGGCGGCAGCATGGCGATGTCGGGCACGTCCAGAAGCCCGTACACAATGGCGTTGACCGGAATGCACACGAGCGCCACGACCCCCACGCCGATAAGGCCCGCCGTCAGGCCCTCGATGATGGTCTCGGCGTTGAACACCCGCGAGATGTCGCCCTTGCTCGCGCCGATGGCGCGCAGGATGCCGATCTCCTTCTTGCGCTCGAGCACCGAGATGTAGGTGATGATGCCGATCATGATGGACGACACCACGAGCGATATGGCCACGAACGCGATGAGCACGTAGCTGATCATGTCCACGATCGTCGTGACCGATTTCATGAGCGTGCCCACGAAATCCGTGTAGGAAACTTTCTTGTCGTCCTGCCCCGAGGCCACCATGCGGTCGTTGTAGTCGTCCAGAATGGCGATGACCTGCTGCTTGTCCTCGAAATTATCCGGATAAATGTCGATCTGCGAGGGCTTAGAAAGCTCCGCGTAACCCAACTTGCTCAGGTTCGCATCGAAGGACCGCGTCCCATTGCTCATGAGCGACATGATGAGCTCGGTCAGCTCCTCTTCGGTCATCTTCATTTGGAAGGCGTTCTGGAAAGCGCCGGTATCCACGGACATGGCCAGAGGAATGCTCGCCGCCATGTCGCCCATCACCTTCTGCACCGAGGCCTGGGTCTTGGCGGTGATCGTGGCCATGACCTGCTCCATGTAGGCTTTCATGGAAGATTCCAGGGCTGCGGAGATCTTCGTTGCCATCTCCTTCTGCAGGGCGTTGGCATCGACGATCTGCGCCGCGTACTGCCCCATAATGGCCTGCAGCTCGGGGCTTTGGGCGTAGGACTCCAGCGTCGACTGCGCCAGCGTCTGGAAGTCCGGCGGCGTGCCCGACGCCGCGGCCTGGGCATAGGCGGCGCCGAGGGCCTGGGTGTAGCCGGCCAGCGCCGCACCCATCATCTCGCCCATGGCGTCGCTGTTGAAGGCGGAGGTCACATCCAGGTTCAACGCACTTGCATCGAGCCCGGGCATCGCCGGCAGATCGCTCGCCGACATCCCCTCGCCCAGCGCATGCGTGTCCATGTTCAGCTTCGACTCGTCGAACTTGAAGGCGTTCTGCAGCGCCTCCTCGTCGATGCTGAACAGGTTCTCCATAGAGAAATCCGAGCCCGATTCCTCTTCCTCGGTGAACTCCTTGCCGTTGAACACGTCGATGGTCGGGTAATTCAGCTGCTCCTGCACGATAGCGGTCTCGGAGGCCTGCTCGATCAGATGGCGCGTCAGCTCGGGCGTGTAGTAGATGCCCATGGAAAGCGCCGTGGCCTTCGCGTCCGGTCGCGGCTGCACGATGCCGACGATTTTCAGCTCCTCGCCGGCGTCCACGAGCCCCTTCATGTACTCCTCGTCGCCGGTTTTGTCGACCCAGATCTTGTTCTCCTCGTCATAGGTGTAGAAGTCGGCGGCGGGCACCATCTTCAGCGACACGCCCATGATCTCGTCGTAGGTGAACGTGAGGTTGTCGTCGGGGCTTTCCACGTCCTCCTCGTTCATGAACTGGTCGATCATGTCCTCCAACACCGCGTGATCGCGCAGCCCCAGGGCATAGCTCACCAGATCGGGCACCGTGCCGTTCGCGGTCAGCACCACGACGCACTCGTTGTAGGCGGAAGGCCACCGGCCCGCCTTCACGTCGTACTGCTCCTCCACAATGGCGGTGTTGCCCATCATCTCGCTGAACACATCGGTGGAGTACATGGACGACATGAGCGCGTTGGACGAACCGGAGCCCATACCGAAGGCGGAGAACGTCGTGTCCGGATTGATCTGGCGCACCCCGTCCTCGGTGTTGCCGTCGAAGATCTGGGGCACCACGTTGTAGGAGTACTCGATGGAGTTCACGTAGCTGTTGATGTCGCCGCCGTTCTCGTCGAAGAACAGCTTGAGCGAGGCGAGGTCGTTGTTCTCCAGGCTCGCGAACATGTCGGTGACCATGCGCGTCTCGGGCACGTTGCCGTCGGCGGCCGGGTCGTTCTCGTCCCCGTTCTTGCCACCTTGAAGGCCCATTTCCGCAAGCGGGTCGTCGCCGGTGCCCTCGCCCGTCGCATCTCCCCCGTCGCCCGTGCTCCCATCGACGGCCATGCCCATGAGCGCCGTCATGTCGAAGCCCGTGGACATGATCTGCAGCGGGTACACCGACAGCGTCTCCTCCTCGGTGCGCTCGATGTAGTTGTCCACGCCGTTGGCGAGCGCGAGTATGGCCGCGATGCCGATGATGCCGATGGAGCCGGCGAAGGCCGTCATGATGGTGCGGCCCTTCTTGGTCATAAGGTTGTTCGCCGACAGCGCGAGCGCCGTGAGAAAGCTCATCGAGGTCTTGCGGATGGGCTTGCGCGAGGCGTGCATCTCCTCTTCCGTGGGGAAGTAGGGATCGGTATCCGAGCGGATGACGCCGTCGGCGAGGTTCACCGTGCGCGTGGCGTACTCGGCCGCCAGCTCCGGGTTGTGGGTGACCATGATGACCAGGCGATCCTTGGCGATCTGCGTGAGCAGGTCCATGATCTGCACGGAAGTATGGGAATCCAGGGCGCCGGTGGGCTCGTCGGCCAGCACGATCTCCGGGTCGTTGATGAGCGCGCGGGCGATGGCGACGCGCTGCATCTGACCGCCCGAAAGCTGGCTCGGCTTCTTGTTCAAGTGCTCGGACAGCCCGACCGATGCCAGGGCCTCCTTGGCGCGGCGGGTGCGCTCGGCCTTCCCCACGCCCGAGAGCGTCAGCGCCAGCTCCACGTTCTGCAGGATGGTCTGGTGCGGGATGAGGTTGTAGCTCTGGAACACGAACCCGATGCGGTTGTTGCGGAAAGTGTCCCAATCGCGGTCCTTGTAGCGGTGGGTGGAAATGCCGTCGACGATCATGTCGCCGGAGTCGTAGTGGTCAAGACCTCCCATCACGTTCAAAAGCGTCGTCTTGCCCGAGCCCGACGGACCCAGAATCGCCACAAATTCGTTGTCGCGGAACGAGATGGAGACGTCGTTTAAGGCCACCTGGGTGAAGTCGCCCGTGGTGTAGGACTTGCAGATATTCTTAAGCTGCAGCATGCGCGCATTCCCTTTCCTTCAATTCTCGGGAGCCATTATGAAGGTGCGGCGGTGCGCGCCGTCTGGCGCTTTCGTTAAAAGCGGGTTATTTGCATAGATTTGCCACGAAGATTAAGGGTTTTCGCGGTATCCTGTCATGCGGTTCACCAAGAAGCGTCGGCGTTCCGCGCCGGCTGCGCGGGTGCGGATCCCACGCTCAACGCCCCGCTGCGCCAGACGGCATCGCGCCGACCAACGAGAAAGGACAACTATGGACGCCAAGGTCTACGAGCTCATCAACGACCAGATCAACAAGGAGCTGTACTCCGCCTACCTGTACCTCTCCTTCGCCGACTACTACGAGGAGGAGGGCCTGTCCGGCTACGCTAACTACTTCGAGATCCAGGCTCAGGAAGAGCGCGATCACGCGATGATCTTCCGCAACTACCTGCATGAGAACGGCGAGGCCGTGAAGCTTCTGGCCATCGACATGCCCGACAAGACCTTCGCGAACTTCCTGGAGCCGCTCGAGGCCGCCATGGAGCACGAGCAGTACGTGACCTCGCTCATCAACGACATCTACGCCGCGGCGCTTGAGGCCCACGACTACCGCGCCCAGAAGTTCCTCGGCTGGTTCATCGACGAGCAGCTGGAGGAAGAGGACAACGCCGACACCATGATCACCAACATGAAGCTGTTCGGCGGCGACCCGAAGGGCCTGTACGACCTGGATCAGGCCTGCGCCGCCCGCGTCTACACCGTGCCGAGCCCCCTGGCCGGCAAGTAGGCCTCGCAGCATATCGTTATCGACGAGTCGCCTTTTGCGGGCGGCTCGTTTTTTTTCACCGGCACATTGCCAGACGACAATGTGCTAGCATAGGCGTCATGACAGAGACCACGAAAACCGATTCAGCTATGCAGCCTGCGCCCGAGAACGAGGACAGGCTTCTTCTGCACGCCTGCTGCGGACCGTGCTCCTTGGAGCCGGTCCGCATTTTGCGCTCGGAAGGGGTGGAACCCGTCGTGTTCTACGCGAACTCGAACATCCACCCTGCCGAGGAATATGCCCACCGCCTGGCCACCCTGCGCGAGTGGGCCGCGGACGCTGATTTGGAAGTCGTGGAAGGCGCCTACGACCCCGACAAGTGGGAGACCACCGCCGGCCGCATCGGCAATGCCGCCGAAGCCAAGTATGGAGTGATTGCGGACGAGGAAGGCGACCTCGAAGGCGACGCCTCCCCCGCCCGCGCGGCGCGGGAGGCCCGCTGCCGGGCCTGCTACCGCCTGCGCTTCGAGGAGGCCGCCCGCTACGCCCGCGAGCACGGGTACTCCGCCCTGGGCACCACGCTTTCCGTGAGCCCCTACCAGTACACCCGCATCATCCGCGAGGAACTTCAGCGCGCCTGCGCCCGCGAGGGCATCGAGGCCCGCTTCGCCGACTACCGCCCCTTCTACGACGAAGCCACCCGGCGCTCGCGCGAGGGCGGCATGTACCGCCAGAACTACTGCGGCTGCCGCTTCTCCGACGCCGAGGCCGCCGCCGAGCGCGAGGAGCGCCGCGCCGCCCGACGAGCCGCCCGCGAAGCGGAGCTTGCAGCCCACGCCGACGAGCGCGCTGCCGCCGAAGCCGAGCGCGCCCGCACCCGCGCCGAGAAGCAGGCCTACGCCGACAAGCAGGCCAAAAAGCGCGCCATCTTGAAGGCCCTGCGCGAGCAGCAGTAGCTCATACCCAAAGGAGTCATCGTGCCCAACATTCGCCTTGCCCACCCCGAGCTCTCCCCCAACGCCGCTGCGGCGGCGGCCAAGGTGTCGCCGGAAATTCGCGAGCTCATCAAGCGCTCCGGAAAAAAGCCCGGCCGCGAGTACACCTTGGGCGAGGAGATCTTCAACGCCGTCACCCATGGCGTAGGGGCGGGCCTGGCCGTGGCGGCCCTCGTGCTTCTCATCGTGAAGTCGGTGTCAGATGGCGGCGGCATCCTATTGGCGGCGGCCCTCGTCTACGGCATCGCGCAACTGCTGGAGTACCTCATGTCCACGCTGTACCACGCGCTGGCAGCAGAACGCGCCAAACGCGTGTTCAAAGTGCTCGACCATTCCGGCATCTACCTGCTCATCGCCGGTACCTACACCCCTTACTGCCTCATCACCTTGGGACATGTGGGCGGCGTCTGGCTCGCCGCCTTCGTCTGGGCCGTCTCACTTGTCGGCATCGCCTCTGAAGCCTTCTGGACCTACCGTCCCCGTTGGATATCGGCCGTGCTCTACGTGGCCCTCGGCTGGTCCATCGTGTTTTTCATTCCGACGCTGTTCGCCGAGCTGGCCCCCGCAGGCTTCTGGCTCTTAGTTGCCGGCGGCATCAGCTATACCGTGGGCGCCGTGTTCTACATCTTCAAAAAGGTGCGTTACATGCACTCGATTTTTCACCTGTTCGTGCTGGCCGCCAGCTGCCTGCAGTTCTTTAGCGTGTACTTCTTCGTGATTTAACGCGGCAGCTACTCGGCATGCGCTGCCCGCAGGGCGGCGATTTCGCGGCCCCAGCCGGAAAGGTCGTCCTGGGGCGTTTCCAAGAAGAAGGGCAGATCGCGCAGGGTCGGGTGGTTCGTCACAGCGGCGAGCGCATCGAAGCCGATGCAGCCCTCGCCGATGGGGGCGTGGCGGTCCTTGTGGGCGCCGAGCGGGTTCTTCGAGTCGTTCAAGTGGATGGCGCGCAGGCGGTCGAGCCCGATGACGCGGTCGAACTCTTCCAGCACGCCGTCCAAGTCGCCGACGATGTCGTAGCCGCCGTCCCACACATGGCAGGTGTCCAGGCACACCCCCACTTTCTTGTTCAGTTCCACGGCGTCGATGATAGCGGCCAGCTCTTCGAAGCGACCGCCGACCTCCGTGCCCTTCCCGGCCATGGTTTCCAACAGCAGCGTGGTGGACTGTTCCGGCGCGAGCACTTGGTTCAGCGCGTCGGCGATGAGCGCGATGCCCGTCTCGGCGCCCTGGCCCACATGGCAGCCCGGATGCATGTTGTACAGCTGGCCGGGGGTGTTTTCCATACGCATGAGGTCGTCGGTTAAGAGCTCGATGGCGAACTGCCGCGTCTCGGGCTTGGCCGCTGCCGGGTTCATGGTGTAGGGCGCATGGGCCAGAAACGTCGTGATGCCGTGGGCGGCAGCGAACTCGTGAAATGCGGCTACATCGGCCGGATCGATGGCCTTGGCCTTGCCGCCGCGCGGATTGCGCGTGAAGAATTGGAACGTGTTCCCGTCGATGGAGGCCGCATCCTGGGCCATCTTCAGATACCCCTTGGCGCTGGACAAATGACAACCGATGGTGAACACGGGCTCATCCTTTCGACGAAGCTAACGCAGCGCTGGCCAGTATACGCCAACGAGCCGCATCGTCGCGCGCTTTCCAGAAAACCCGTAGCCTCTACAACGCGGGGACGCGATGTCGGAACCGCAATGCGCGTCGCGACATCCTCGCCCTCGCCTGCGAGACAATCGGAAGTCCAAATTTGGGCAAGAATTTCGAGTTGTTAGACATTTCGATTCATTCAGCACCTGCCAGTAACGCCGAAAACACTGAAAGAAGCCGCATCCGATGCCTGAAGAGACCCAAATCGTTCCATAAATCCATTTGCCGCACCCTTGAAAGTCTAACAACTCGATTTTTTTGCCACAATCTGTCCTGCAAATTGCTCGAGAAGACCGACGAGGGTCGCAAAGGATCGAGCGAGCGTTCTGCAATCGGAGAAAGAGAGCTTCGCCCTATGACCGCGGGCATGATCGGCATATTTCAAGAGATCGTCACGCTGTTCGTCATCGTGGGGGTAGGTTACGCCGCGAAGAGGCTGCGCTTCATGAACGACGAGTTCGACCGCATGCTTTCAAAGCTGGTCATCAACATCGCGCTGCCGGGCATGATTTTGGGCTCGGTGCTCACGGCCACCGAGCTGCCCACGCAAACGGAAGTATGGCTGTGCCTGGGGCTTTCCGTGGCGAGCAACCTCGTCATGTTTGCTGTGGCCTACGCCTTCACGCTGCTTTTGCGCATTCCCGACGGGCATCGGGGCGTGTACCGGTTCATGCTCTGCTTCGGCAACGTCGGATTCATCGGGTATCCGGTGCTCTCGGCCATCTTCGGCCCCGATGCCCTCGTGTACGCCGCCGTGCTCAACCTGCCCTTCAACTTCTTCGTATTCACCGTGGGCGCGTGGTTTCTCACCCAGGACACCGACGGCGACGTGAAGGTGCAAACCACCTGGCGAACTTTCGTCACACCGGTCATGCTGTCGTGCGTGGCGGCCGTGCTTCTCACGCTAGGCGGCATCCACTACGCGCCGATTCTGGGAGATGCGCTGAACACGCTCGGCTCCATCACCACGCCGGCGGCGCTGCTCATCATCGGCTCGTCGCTGGCGAACCTGCCGGTGCGCGACCTCATCGGCGGCCCGCGTCTTTGGACCTGCTCGGTGTTCCGTCTGCTCGTGATGCCGGCCATCATCTGGGCCGTCTTCCACGCATTCGTGCCGGCGGGACTCATGTTCTCGGTGGCCGTGGTGCTGGCGGGAATGCCCGTGGCCACCAACGGCACCATGCTCTGCTACCAGTATGGCGGCAACTCCCGCGTCATGGCCCAGGGAACCTTCGTCACCACCGTGCTGGCTATAGCGAGCATCCCCATTCTGGCCGCCTTCGTAGGCGCGGTGATCTAGGAAACAGAACCACTACTTGGGAGAAGCAGCCTCGAGCAAAGACGACCGCTACCATGCGTAAGCATATGCCTCAAAACTCGCATAATCCGGCATCTCTTCTCCCAACGTTTGGAAACCCGCCGGAACACCGCGCTCGGGACAGCTTGCGAGCGCCATCGTCCCGCCAATCAGTTTTCCCGCACCATCCCTCAGAGCTACCATCACGAGAGCGTCACCTGCGGCGTCTTCGTCTCTTTCGCCGCCCTCCCAGGTCACTTCGCCAACGAAAACCGTTCCGCCAAGCGCATCGGTTGTGGCCGAAACGTCCGCCACGCGAAACACCGCGCTCTCGGATTGGGCCCGGTGAACCTGGTAGTCATCAGGTGCGATCGGTAGAAAATCAACCGAATGGGGAGTCACCGTCCCCGTACCGGCAATAGACGCGAAGTACATTGTCTCGCCGGGATTAAGCCTAGGAAGAACCTGCTCCTCCGACGAAACGATCTTCCCTTCGGAGTCTCGTCCCACAATATTGAAGGCAGGATAATCAACCGCCATGTCCTTGCTCTCGTTTCTCAAGGCAACCACGTAAGAGATGCACCCGTTCGACATGCGCCACGAGGACTCTGCGACAACGAGATCCTCCTTGGAAAACACCATTTCTTCTTCCGAGAAGCCCGCTGGAGGCAATCCGTCCGACGACGATCTATCTGCCGCCTCAGGGGCTTCCCCATCGACAGGCAGGGCATCACTGCTCGACGCATGATCGTCCTTCGCTTGATGAACAGAGCCCCCATCGCGCCCAGCGCCTACCTCCGCCAACACATCCGACAAGGCGGCGTAGCCGATCGCCACAGCAAGAACAATAAGGATTGCAGCGATGCAGGAGGCCGCGACAAACGCGGTTCGTCGTTTCTTAGCAGGAACGCGGATGCCCGAGGACGCGGCGGAGCCACAGCAGTTATCGCCCTCGTCCCCGACTGCCCCGAATGTGTCCGCAGCCTCGCAGGAAGTCTCTCGCGCCTGAGAGGCACCGTGCGAGAAAGCACCTTTCGCGCTTTCTCGCACGGCACAGGCGAAGTCCCGTATCGTCTGGAAACGAGCGCTCGGCTCAAAGGCGCTCCCGCGCTCAATTACGGCGCGCAGCGGGGTAGGCACAACAGATTCATCCACGAGTGCCACCCGATAGGCATCCCCCGGCTCAAGCCCCGTAAGCATGAATCCCAGCAGCCGCGCTGCAGCATAAACGTCCGTGCGCTCATCGACCGGCGCGAACCCATACTGCTCGGGCGCCGCAAACCCGTGGGTTCCAAGGTTCGGAGTCTCCGAAGAGGGCTCGGCTCCAAAAGGCCGCGCGATGCCCAGATCGATGAGATGCGCTCCATCGGCAGCCAGAAGAACGTTTCGCGGCGATATATCGCAGTGCGCAATACCGCGGCGATGGAGCTCCTCAACTGCCTCGCACACTTCAAGCGCAATGCGCACCGCCTCGGAGACGGGGAGACGCCCCTGCGCGCTCACAACCTCGTAGAGCGTGTCGCCCGGCACGAAGTCGCACACAACGACAAATTCATCGGGCGTTTCATAGGTCGCAACCACATGCGGCAGACGCAAGCCGACGCATTCGGACAAAGCGGCCCACACCCGGCGATCGACCAACGGCGACGGAATCTTCTTGCGCAAATAGGGACCAAAGCCATCGATGGTCACGACTTCGGTTCGGCCGCCGGAGCCCGAAGAAAGCACCCGCTGCACCTCATAGGCGTCATCGATGCTCATGGCGTGGAGCACTCGCCCCTCCCGAGGTCCCATCGCCATGTTCGTCCTTCTCTCTCGACTTCCAACCAGTTACGCATCGCCTTATTGCAGCGGGCACGTGCCCAAAAGCGTTTTCTCGCCGAAGCGCCACAGCTCGTCGTCGCAGGCCTCGCGCGACATTCCGCGATCAATGCACCAGATAATGATAGCATCGCGACGCACCTTAGGATACAGCTCGGCCGCACCGGCCAACTTCAAAAGCCGCTGGGTCTCGCGCAGCGAGCAGCCCAGCCCGAACGCCACCATGAGCGCATTGTCGCGCCCCAGTCGGCTTTTGCCCGAGAACGCATCGTAGACAACCGTGGAATTCAATCCCGAGGCCCGATACACGTCGGCCCGTTTCAGGCCTTTAGCCGCCAGCAGTTCATGCAGATAGTCGGCAAGGGAGCGCTGCAACGTAAGCCCTTCGCCAAGATAGCTATCAGGGTTCGGTGCCGCAAGCAACCGCGCCAGCAAGTCCTCTGTCAAGCGTTCTTCGATCATGGGCCCTTCTTGCGTAACGCCCTCCTTATGCCGCACGCCAGTCGAATACGACATTATACTCATCGCCTAGCGCTGACTTGAAAAGCGTGGTAATGTCGCTTTCCGCTTGAATCCGGGCCTCTTCGAGCAACCCTCCTTCAACCGCGTTCTCTTCACTGATGCGGATGCATTCGCGGTGAATCTCATCGACATCCTCCACATGAATGGGATTGAGAATGTTGTTGTTCTCTTCTAACACACCGGAAATATCCATGTTAGGCGTATTGGAGATGATGTACGGCTGATCGAGCGTCACGTGGACGACTGTGCCATCGGGCCACATTTCAGCTGTGTCCATGTTCACACCCGCTTTCAACGTGCCCGCATAGCGATACCATACGCTATTAGCCGTCCAGGGAAGGTCGAAAAGGTCGAAAAAAGTCTCCACGTCGGGATACTTGTCGACTATGCAATAATCCTGGGATATCCCCACGAGCTCGGTCTGCTCCACAAAACGACCGAAGACCGCCGTTGCGGCGGCACCCTTGTCTTCATCGGGAGGGTTGCAGTTCTGAAAGAAAATCGTGCCTCCCACTCCCAGTAAAATGCCCACAAGAGCGCCAAGCACTACAAGTTTTCCTTTTGCGAGGACTTTATTGATTTTGGTAACTTTCTTGGAATCCAGCATAACGGAGCCCCTTTCCGAACAGCACAGGACAGGCGATCGGCGGGAACCTTTGCAGATGACAATCTGGAAGGCATCCGCCACAGTCACCACAACTGCCAAGGCGTTGCAACAGAGCAATCAACCCAGAAGAAAGCAGATGCCTTCCAGGCCGCATATTGCTCTTCAGTTGTTGCGCCATCATCGACGGCAGTTGTGGTAGAGGGAATTATAGCGCATGGTGCGAGCCTGAGCGACCGCGCCATGCGCCACAGCCACACGCGGTCGCCGTCAGATCCCAGAACAAAGCCTTAGCAGTTGTGGTGATTGTGGCACTTCGGAAGAATATCTTCTTCGGCTAAAAAGAGACCGTCAGTTCGGCTGAATCTAGGATCGTGTTCCTATTAGCATCGGTTATCGAAATGGTCATACTCACATTACCCACCTTGGACAGATCGAACCGATCGGCTTTGTCCTCCACCATAGAGCTCAGAAGCAAATCGTCTATGACAAAGCGCTTTCCAGGAGCAACCGTGTCTACCGTCCATGGCCCTTCGTAAGCCAACGCCCCATCAATGGACACATCACTCACATGTACGATTAGGGCATCATCAGTATTATTCGTGAGCTCAACCATAACAGCCTTTTCACCTTCCTGATTGGTGAGCAAGAAGGCCGAAAGAGCATCAAGACCGGCGGCGCCGAGGCTATGGTCGATCGACGAAGCCGCTTCGACATCGTATCCAAGTCTTTGAGCAAAAGCAGGACTATCGAGGAAGCCAGCGAAAGTGCCTGAATCAATCGAGTCCTCTCCGTAAAGGGATGTCGCCACTTCAATAATACCCTTGAAAACCTCTTCGAATTCATCGTTAACCGCGCGAACACCTAATCCAAGCGCCCCTATGCCCTTCATCCCGTACAGCTGCAATTCCCAGAGGGAATAGCCAATCTCCTCCTCCGTTGTTTCCCCAGCTGGGAGCTGCACACTCAGATGACCTGCCGTCATCATGCATCCATTCACGTAATTGGCGCTGTAGCCCAGCGTCGAGGTCATGACGTCGAGTTCCCCTTCCGTGTTGTTGGTGATCGAAAGCGTAAGGTAGGCCATATCGTTTCGATACTCTAGCTTTTCCGCTACGATAGTTAGCGCGTCATCGTCGAGCAGCACCGTCTGCTCGATAACCCCGTCAAGATTGAACGGTGCGGCCGTCTGCGATTCTTCAGCTTTAGAGTCATTGTCACCCTCTGCGTCTTCAGCCATCGGAGGGATCTGGCTCGCAGTAGTATCGGACGGCTCGCCAACGAATCCACCCTGCATCCCGCACCCTCCGAGACACGCTCCGCTCAACGCCAAAACGGCGCAGAGCATTGTTATATTTAGCTGCTCCTTCATTAGGGCATTCCCTTCTTCTTCGAGAACAAAACCATTCTGCAAGCAAATAGAGCGAATCTAATTATGAGAAACACGAAGGAGGATTTCCTCAGTTGCCAACTGAATTTCGGAGATGTACGAACTAGGTCAGGCTCGAACATTTCAGAAGAATATCGGCCCCTGCGAGCTCATGAGAACAGGAGCCAAAAAGTGCTTGTCAGGATTTTCAAAGCATGGTATAAGCTTTTCTTGGTGGTGCACATAGCGCTACCTCCAAGCGCCGGGGGCTTATCCCCCGGCAACTTTTATATTAGGGGAACAAAGACAATGCGCGAATTATCACTTTTCGTTGATGAAAGTGGCGATAAAAGTATTGCTACCCGATACTATTTGCTCACCTTCGTACTACATGAGCAATCCGATAGAATCACCAGCAAGATTCAGGCCTATGAGCAGACCTTAGCTGCTGCAGATCTTCCTAACATTCCTTTCCATTCAGAACCTCTCTTGAATGGTCACGACGATTACGAAAACCTAGGGTTAACCCAGCGCAAAAAACTACTCGTCTCCTTCAACGTCCTAGTGCAACGCCTCCCCATCCAGTACAAGACCTTCCTCTACAAGAGAAGCGAGTTCCCAAACATTGAGAAACTTGCTGCGCGCATGAGGCGTGATGCGTCGGAGATGATAGCGGATCACCTCGCCTACTTCCAAGGCTTCGATCATGTAAAGCTCTACTATGACAACGGCCAGGCCATAGTGAAGAAAGCTTTAGATGAGGCGATTTATTCGACTCTTTCCAAAGAGGCCGTGGTAAAGAAGCGCACAACAATGACTGAATACCGACTGGCCCAGGTGGCCGACTATCTTTGCACCATTGAGCTTGCTGCCGTCAAATATGCCGCCAAGGAAAACGGAGCTACCTACGACAAGTTTTTTGGCGGGGTCGGATCATTCAAGAAAAACTGGCTAAAGCAGGCACGAAGGAAGATGCTGCGCTCGTAGCTTCGGACACCATTCGCTTGGGCGGTAAACGACGGGAGGGCCGCCACTGTGGCCCTCCCGTCTAAAAGACGCTCCCCTATCCCTCGAAATGCTCTACGGCTTCGGCGAGGTGGTCGATGATGTCGATGGACTGGGGGCACATGGCCTCGCAGGTGCCGCACTGGATGCACTTCGAAGCGGGCCCCTCGGCGGCCTGCCAAGAGTAGAGGCCCTTGACGAACTCGTTGTCCTCGGTAGTGCGCTCCAGGTTCAGCAGGTTCATGGCGATGGGAATCTTCACGCCCTCGGGGCAGTCCTTTACGCAGTAGCCGCAGTTCGTGCACGGGATGAGGTCCACGCTGCGCAGGGCCGCGATGGCACCGTCGATGGCGCCGCGCTCCTCATCCGTCAGCGGCTTACGGGTCTGGAAGGTGCGCATGTTGTCCTGCATCTGCTCGAGCGTGGAGGCGCCGGCGAGCACCGTGAGCACGCCCGGCAGATCGAGGCAGTAACGGTAGGCCCAGCTGGCCTGGCTCGCATCCGGATCAGCGGCGGCGAGCACCGCAGCACCGCGCTCGGGCAGATTCGCCAGGCGTCCGCCACGCACCGGCTCCATGATGATGACTGGCTTGCCGTGGGCCGCAGCCACTTCCATGCAGCGCGCCGACTGGGTGACCGGGTCGTCCCAATCCAGATAGTTCACCTGCAGCTGCACGAAGTCCACCTCGGGGTGCGCCGTCAGAATCTCATCGAGCGTCTCGGGGCCGTCGTGCATGGAGAAGCCGACGTGACGCACGAGCCCGTCGGCCTTCGCCTTCGCCACGTAGTTCCACATGTCGTACTCGTCGAACTTGACCGTGCGCGCGCCGCCCAGGTTGTGCAGCAGGTAGTAGTCGATGTAGTCGACCCCCAGCCGCTCAAGGGAGGTGGGCAGACACGCCTGGGCCTCCTCCTTGCTGGCGCAGGCCCAGGCCAAACACTTCGTGGCCAGGGTGTAGGCGTCGCGCGGATAGCGCTCCACGAGCGCCTCGCGCAGGGCGCCTTCCGAGTGCCCGTCGTGGTAGACGAAGGCGGTGTCCACATAGGTGCCGCCCTTGGCGATGAACTCGTCCACCATGGCCTTCAGCTGCTCGATGTCGATGGCCGTCACATCATCGGGATCAGTCAGGGGCAGGCGCATGGCGCCGAAGCCGAGCTTGGCCACGCCGTCATAAGATGCGGTCATGAATTCTCCTCTCAATCATTGATACGGAGAATAGTAAAGATTGGAGTCGGCTCTAAGTCAAGAAGTCCGGCAACGACCACGATCGCGTGACGGTTTGGCGATTCGGCGGGAAACGCGGACCGGGTAGGCCATCATGGATGAAAGCGCTCATCGTCGCGGGAGGGCAAGGGAACGCGCCGCTTAAGCGTTCGCGCCTCAGCGTTCGCGCGCTGCTCGCCCGCCCGCGTTCGCCAGCCCGCCCGGAAAGAAAGGTGACCCCATGGCCCTGCTCGCCGCCTACGCCGTGCCCCATCCGCCGCTCATCGTGCCCGCCGTCGGGCGCGGCCAGGAGACGGCCATCGCCGATACCATCGCCGCCTACCGCGAGGTCGCCCGACGCGTGGCCGCCCACCGACCCGACCTTATCGTCATCACCTCGCCCCACGCGCCGCTCTACCGCGACGGGTTCTTCATCGCCGACACGCCGGAGGAAACTGGCTCGATGGCCGCCTTCGGGCAGCCGGGCGAGCGCATGACGACCCGCACCGACCTTCCCTTCGCCAAGGACGTGGCCACGCGCCTGCACCGCCGGGGCATTCCCTCGGCCGGTGCCCCGGCGTCCATGGCCGACATCGACCACGCCACCTTCGTGCCGCTCCATTTCTTGGAAGAGACCGTCGACCTGGGCTCGGTGGCCGTGGTGCGCATGGGGCTCTCGGGGCTTTCCGAGGCCGATCACCGCTTCCTGGGCCGGGCCATTGCCGAGGCCGCCCGCTCCTTGAACCGCCGCTGCGTGCTTGTCGCAAGCGGGGACGTGTCCCACAAGCTGAAGGAGGACGGCCCCTACGGGTTCGCCCCGGAAGGACCCGAGTTCGATCGTATCGTGACCGAGCTTTTCGCCCATGGGGATTTGGAAGGCCTGTTCGGCCTGGACGCCGCCCTCTGCGATGGTGCCGCCGAGTGCGGGCTGCGCTCCTTCCAGATCATGGCCGGCGCCCTAGAGGCGACCGGCGAGCCTTTCGCTTCCGTGCTCTTAAGCTACGAGGAGCCCTTCGGCGTGGGCTACGCCGTGGCCGCCTTCGAGATTGAGAACGCTCCCGAGAGCACCGAAGAGGAAGCGGCGTCCGAAATCGTGCGGGAAGAGGATCGCGAGATCGGCGGGGCTCCCGGCGGTTCGCCGGCGTGGCCGCCGCGCCCCGGAGACGACCCCATCGTGGCCCTTGCCCGGGCGAGCGTGGAGTCCATCGTCGCGCAGGGCACCGTCTTCCCCCTTCCCGCCGACGCACCCGAGGAGCTGACGGGCCGGCGCGCCGGGGCCTTCGTGAGCCTACACGAGCACGGGCAGCTGCGCGGCTGTATCGGCACCATCGCGCCGGTGCGCAAAAGCCTTGCCGAGGAGATCATCCGCAACGGCGTGGCGGCGGCCACCGAGGATCCGCGCTTCGCCCCCGTGCGCCCCGAGGAACTTCCCCACCTCGAATATTCCGTGGACGTGCTCGGCGAACCGGAGGCCGTCGACAACCTGGAACAGCTCGACCCTGAGCGCTACGGCGTCATCGTGACCCGCGGACATCGCCGGGGCCTTCTGCTTCCCGATTTGGAAGGCGTCGACACCGTCTTCGACCAGATTGCCATCGCCAAGCAGAAAGCGGGCATCCGGCCGGATGAGCAGGTGCACCTCGAGCGCTTCGAGGTCGTCCGCCACACCGCCGGCGGTAAGCCGCGGCGCTCCTAGATAGTCGCGAGGAAGGCCTCCCAGCCGCGGCGGCCGGCGGCATCGTCTTTGAAGACGCCCGTGGCCACGAGAATCTCGTAGAAGGCGCGGCTGCATTCGTCCTTGATAACAGGCAGTTCGGCTGCCAGGCGCGTGGGGAGGATGGCGCGGCCCATGATCTCGATGAGGCCGATGTTCTCCTTCTTAATGTGGAAGAGTCGCTCCGGCACGTGGAAAAGCCCGAAGGAGTGCTCCGGCGTCGTGCGGTTGTTGCGCAGCACGAGATCCATCACGTAGTCGTCGCCCTCGCGCCACAGGATGGGATTCGCCGTGTTGTGCTGTACGAAACGCGCGGGCGAGGCCAGGGCGCCCGAAGCGCTCACGGCGCCTTCGCGGCCGTCGTCCGGGACGAGCGAAAAAGCCCGAATATCGCATTCCTCGAAGCTGAAGGGACGCCAGGCATCCAGGACGCGACAAGCCGCTTCAGCGAGAGCGGAGCGATCGCGGCTGCGCAGTCGCACCACGGACGCGGGCCAGCGCACGATGCCAGCCTCCACGCTTTCCAAGCCTTCGATGGAAAACGCGCGCGCAATCGGCACATTCATCAACGGGAAGCGGTGGCCGCCGCCTTGGAAATGGTCGTGCCCCAGAAGGGAACCGCCGACGATGGGCAGATCGGCGTTGGAACCGATGAACCACCGCGGATAGGCGTCCGAGAAATCGAGCAGCCGCGCGATGGTGCCGTGATCGATGGCCATGGGACGGTGCTCGCAAGACGCCACGATGAGGTGCTCGGGGAAGTAGCCGTAGGGAGAGAACCACCAGGCCCAGGGCTCGCCGCCGAGGGCGACCTCGGTCACGGGCGCGCCCGAGCGCCGCAGGTGCGCCGGACCGTCCTCCCCCGACGGCTCCCAGCACAAGTCGCAGGTCGTCGGGACAGAGGGAGCCCCTTCCCTCGCGTCGCCCTCCACCGTTGCCGCCGCAGCCTCGCCTTCCCCAGCAGGCGTCGCCTCAAGCGCTGCGCCACCGAGGGTTGCCCCCGCAGCAGCGGCGATATCCCGCGGATCCTTTTCGGGCTTGGCCAGGTTGATGGTGATCTCCAGCGGCCCCGCCGGAGAACTGTATATCCAGAAAGGATTGCCGCGCTCGTCCACGGCATACTCTGAGGCACCTTCCACGCCTCTTGCGACTCCGCTCACGGCAGCCGCCTCGCCAGCACGCCGGGGCCGCCCACGACCACCTCGCGACAGGCACGGTAGCCGAGCAGCTTGTCCATCGTCTCCATGAAGTCGGCGACCTCGGCTCGGGGCACGAGTGCCAGCACCGAGCCGCCGAAGCCGCCGCCGTGGATGCGCCAGGCGCCCTCTTCGCTGAGCAGGTGCGCGCACAGCCCCTGGATGAGCATGGCCGGCTGGCGCTCCCCGGAGCCGGTATCGCGCGGGGACACGTTCTGCAAAAACTGGGCCGACGAGGCCCCCGACAGGCGCACGCACTTCAGAAACAGCGGGAAATCCCCCGCCTCCAGAGCCTCACGCTGCCGATCGACCCGGGCCACCTCGTCGAAGTAGTGCAGCGCCCGCATGGCGCGCCCGTCGCCCAGCGCCGCGCGAACATCCTGCAGGTTCGCGAGCAGCACGTCCGCGGTCGTGTCTCCCAGACGCGCGACGCCCAGGTGGTTGGCCACCATGCGCATGTCGGCGGGTACGGAGGCGAACTCCTCGGTGTGCACCGAGTGGTCCTGGCGCGAATCGATGAGCACCACGGCGTAGCCGACGCCCGTCGCGTCGAAGGCAAGCGGCGTCACCTGGGGCACCGTCGACGCAAAATCGAGCAGCACCGTACCGCCGCAGGCACTGGCCAGCTGATCCTGAGCGCCGCAGGGCTTGCCGAAGTAGCGCTGCTCGGCGGTAACGCCCGCCAGGGCCAGCGCCACGGGATTCAGGGGAACGAAGCCATCCCCCTCCCCTTCCGCAGCGTCCCGGCCCGGCGTCGGCGCTGGCACGCCCGCGAAGGGCCCGGGGCCGAACAGCCCCTCTAAAACGGCGCCCACCATCACTTCGAAGGCGGCCGAGGAGGACAGGCCGCAGCCGGCGGGCACTTCCGAGCAGGTGGCCAGATCGAAACCGCGCAACGTGCCGCCGGCCTCATCGTAAGCGGCCAGCATGCCGCGCAGAAGGGCGGCGGAGGACTGGGTCTCCACACCATGGGGTGCCCACCAGTCCGCATCGTCCAAGTCGATCACATCGGTGCCGAAACCCTCCATGGCCACCCGCACCAGGCGTCCTCCGTTCTCGGACGCCAGCCCCCACGTTCGCTCGCCGATGGCCGAGGAGATGACGCGGCCGCCCTGGTGGTCCACGTGGTTGCCCGCCACTTCCAGACGCCCCGGCGCCGAGGCGAACGCGAAAGAGCCCCGATCCGCCACGGGCGCGAACCGGACGGCCGCGTCAGCGCTTCCATCGGCGCCTTCGTCGGGATTTCCGCCGGCGTCTCCTCCGGCGCCGTCGCCCGCCGACCCCGTCACGGGGAACACCTCGGCGAACCGCTCCCGCAGATGCGCCAACATGCGGTCGGCATCGGCATCACATCTCAGCGCTACCGCACTCATCGCCGTCCTCCTTCAGCTTGTTCACCCGCCGGTCGTAGGTAAGGATGCCGTTGCACTCCTCCTCCACGTCCGACAGCTGCGTGTACACATAGGCGGAAAGCCCCGCCCCCTCCAAAGCCGCCGCAGCGTCCAGCGTCCGATGCACCTCCGTGCGCCATTCGGCCGGCGTGTCGGTGGCCCCGTAGCCGTAGGTGCCCGCAAAGGCGCTGTGATCCGCCACGGCGTGAACCAATCCGCCGAATTCCGAAATCGTGAAGGCACGACCGCCCGCCAGCCGCGCGTAACCCGTCAGGTCGCGCCGGTCGCGGTAGACCGCAAGCGGACGGAAATAGTTGTGCACGCTCTGGAAGTCGCCCGCGCCCTGGTCGTACCAGCCGCTCACGGCGTCGATGGGACGCGTCGGATCCAGCAGGTGAACCTCTTCGGCGCAGGCCAGGGCGTCGAACTGCCCCCAGCCCTCGTTGAACAGCACCCAGGTGACCACCGAGGGATGAGCGCGCAAGTGGGTCACCGTGCCGCGGCACTCCCGCAGCCATTGGCGCTGGTAGGCGTCGTCATCGGAACCGAGGCGCCGCTGATGGGATGCCGAGGTGTCCTCGTAGCCGTCCCAACTTCCGCGCCACAGCGTCGGCTTGTAGCTGGTTTCCCACCCGTCGTAAGCGCCGCCGCCCGACACCATGTCCTGCCACACCAGCATGCCGAGCCGATCGCAATGGTAGTACCAGCGGTCGGCCTCCACCTTCAAGTGCTTGCGCAGCATGTTGAAGCCGGCGTCCTTCATGGCCTGAATGTCGAAGGCGAGCGCCTCGTCGGAGGGAGCCGTCATGAGGCCGTCGGACCAGTAGCCCTGATCGAGCACCCCGCGCAGAAGCAGCGGCTCGCCGTTCAGGAAGAAGCGAAAGCGGCCGGCGCCGTCCGGAGCCACCTTCACCGTGCGGAAGGCGGTGTAGCTGCGCACCGCATCGGTGCCGAATCGCACGACGATATCGTAGAGGCACGGATCGTCGGGGCTCCAGCGGCGCACCTCACCGAGATCGAGCCGCAAGCGCACGCGACGGGCCGGCCCTGCTTGCCCTGAGGATTCAACCCCCACCGGCACCGAGCCCTCTTCGGCGAAAGCGGCGCCGGCGCCCACCTGGCGGCCCGTCGGGTCGCAAACGTAGATGCGCACCAGGCCCGCGTCTCCGCTCACATCGACATCCGCCGTCAGAATGCCGGCATCGGCATCGGGATGCAGCGCCAGGGCCAGCACGCGGCGAGCGGGAACGACCTCCATCCACACCGGCTGCCAAATGCCGCTTTGGGCCGTGTACCAGATGCCGCCCGACTTGAGCCTCTGCTTGCCCCGCGGCTGGGTGCCCGCATCGCTCGGGTCGCGAACGCACAGGGCGACCACGAACTCCCGCGGCGGCGCCGGAGCCAAGTCGGCCGCCTCTTCGAGATCGGCCTTTCCCTCCCCGCAGGCGTCGCTTTTCGCGTCTCCGGCACCTTCAACCGCCACGTCCCCAGTCATTGCTTCCGCGCCCTGGAAACGCGCTTCCGCACTCCCCTCGCCGGCTGTCTTCTCTGCCCGCAGCGCCTCGGTGATGTCGAAGGAAAACGGCAGATACCCGCCCTCGTGAGTGCCCACGACCTGGCCGTTCACGCAGCAGGCGCAGGCGAAGTCCACGGCCTCGAAATGCAGCAGGCAGCGCTCGCCCTCGCCCATGGCGGGGACGGGCACCCGGCGCACGTACCACAGGAGCTCGTCGGGCTGAAGCTGGCGACCCACCCCCGACAGCAGAGACTCGGGCGAGAAGGGCACGAGGATGCGCCCGTCGAACGCATCGGGCGGCCGCACGGTACGATGAGCTCCCATGGGAACGAAAGCGTAGTCCCACCAACCGTTGAGGGATATGAAGCGGTCGCGGGCGAATTGCGGGCGCGGGTGCTCGCCGCGCACGGTTTCCGGATCCAACGCCTCGCCCCAGCGCGTGAGCAGCGGACGGGCAGCGCCCGGATCGTGGTCGCGAGGCGCGCTCGCCAGCACTCGTTTGATGTCCATGGCCCCTCCTTCCCGCAATCGCGCACGGGCCCGCCGCTTACGCGGGCGGGCCCGTTACCTTACGAGTAAGATGATAGCCGATAGGCGGCGCGGCGCACAGATCGTAACCGATTCGCCATACCGCCGCGCAACGGCGGCGCGACGCAGGATCCGGCCGCGAAGAGCGCCAGAGCAGCTTGGCAAGATCGCCGACCTTCCAACCAGAAGCAGTGCGGAACCCCGAATTAAGCGAGCTCGCGGGCCTCCTCGGCCTGCTCGATGTTGAGCATGCGAGTGACGACGTCGATGAGCACCTCGTCCTCCACATCCGGATGCGAGCGCAGATAGCTCACCAGCCCCACAATGAGCACGTAGAACGTCTCGTACAGATGGTCGGACTGCTCGCCGTACTTCGTCTGCTCCACCATGGGGTGCGTCACCATGAACTCGGCGCCCTGGGCGGCGAAGCGATTGAGGAAATCCAGGTACAGCGCCGCATTCTCCTGGGTGGAAAGGGCCATGCGGAAGGTGTTCTTCTCGAACAGCACCATGCGCATGATTTTCACCATGGAGTGCAGCGATTCGTCGGTGGCCAACGCCGTCTGGCTCTCGTGCCAGTGCTGCATGGCCTCCAGAAAATCGGTGATGTACTGGTCGAGCACGGCGCTCGTCACTTCTTCCTTGTTCTGGAAGTAGTGGTAGAACAGCGAGCGTGTCACGCCCACATGGTTGGTGATGTCCTGAATGGAGGTGCGGGCCAGGCCCTTCTCCTCGTACAGCTCGCGCGCGGCGACGACGATCTCCGCCGACCGCTTGGCCGTGTCGTTGCTGCGGAGTACCTCGCGCGTCGCCACACCTCGGGTGCTCTTCTTGTTCGACTGCATGAGGGACCTCCTGTCTTTAAGCGCACCCAAGCGACCAACCCGCGAGAAGAAGGGTGCCAAAGGGAATGCTTGCTACCTGTGCAATCCGATGGAGCGTACCTTATAGCTTCCTCTAGCTTGTCGCTGTCGCGTCAGGTCTCTGTTACCTCCCTGTCATTATCTGGATACAGAGTGTTCAGATTAAAATTCAATGGTGAGTTTTTAGTCATCTAATGCGACTGCCTAACGATATGGTTAAGCTAGGGTATTCCACAATGACCCGTGTATCAGGGTGAAGTACAATGACCCGAATGGATTTTTCCCTCGTCAAAGGAGCCTTTTGTGGCCAAACGCATAATAACGGTTCTGCTCGCATTGCTCGGCGCGCTTCTGGCCGTGGCCCTTGTTTACGTCGCCTACGTCATGGTCACCTACGAGCGACTCCCCGACAATCTGGCGCTCACCGTGGACGCGCCTTTGGCTGCCGACGAGGCTGCGCCGGTCGTTTCCGCTGATGAGGAGTTCACCGTGGTGACAGCCAACCTCGGTTTCGGCGCTTACAACCGCGACTTCGACTTCTTCATGGACGGCGGCACAGGATCGGTGGCGGAAAGCCCGGAGGTGGTGCGCGAGGACATTCTCGGCTCGG
Organism: Adlercreutzia sp. CNCM I-6215; assembly: GCF_977072315.1. Taxonomy (NCBI): domain Bacteria; kingdom Bacillati; phylum Actinomycetota; class Coriobacteriia; order Eggerthellales; family Eggerthellaceae; genus Adlercreutzia; species Adlercreutzia sp. CNCM I-6215. Next base: position 106,253 of record NZ_CDRVMA010000010.1, read on the forward strand.
CTGAGGCCATACGTGCGCTTTCGCCCGGTTTCGTTCTCTTCCAAGAAGTGGACACAGACGGCACCCGCAGCCACCACATCGACGAGTACGAGCTTCTGCGCACCCAGTTCCCCAGCGACTGGTCGGTGTTCTGCCAGAACTACGACTCGGCCTTCCTCGCCTGGCCCCTCTACGCACCTCACGGCGCCAACCGCGCGGGGCTGGCCACGTTCTCGCGCCTGCCCGTGGGCGACCCGGTGCGCAAGAGCCTGCCCATTTCCGAGAGTTTCAGCAAGTTCCTCGACCTGGATCGCTGCTACTCCATCGTACGCGTGCCCGCGGGCGACGCCGAGCTCGTGCTCTTCAACGTGCATCTGTCCGCCTACGGGGCCGACGCTTCCATCATGGCGGCCCAGCGCGAGAAGCTCTACGAGGACATGACGGCTGAGCGGGCCGCCGGCAACTACGTCATCGCCGGCGGCGACTACAACCACGACATGATCGGCGTCTCCGGCGAGGTGTACGGCAACGCCGCCCAGGCCGTGGAAAGCTGGGCGAAGCCCTACGACTTCGATGGCGTGCCCGAAGGCTTCACCGTGGCCGCCAAGGCGAAGCTGGACGAGACGGGCACCGCCGCCTTCCCCGATGCCGCCACCTGCCGCGACGCCGGGCGCCCCTACGACGGCACCAACGACCGCTGGGTCATGGACACCTTCATCTACTCCGACAACGTGGAGTGCCTCGACTGCTCCACCGTGGATCTGGACTTCGCCTACTCCGACCACAACCCCGTCGCCATGAAGTTCATGCTGCGGTAGCCTTCGCGCCATTAGCGCTACAATGAGGGGGATTGGAAAGGGAGGGCTGTGAAGGAACGCTTCGAAACATGGCTGGCGCCGCAGAACGACGAGCGCCGAGAGGTCGCGCCGCTGCGGCAGCTGGGATGGGCGTTTCTGCTCGCCTGGGTGTTCTGCGTGTTCTACACCAACGCAGCCGGCGTGCTGAGCGGGGACGAAATACCCGGCGGAGGCGGCGCTGCGGCTGGCGCGCCCTCCGGACCCTCTTCGATGGGCGCCGCGCTTTTCTACGCCGTGCTCCCCTTGGCCGCGTCGGTGGCGACCCTGGCGGCCATCGTGCTCGCCGAGCCGCGCATCGGCTCGCCCACAAGCCATCGTCCCCTCTTCGTCGTCGCCCCCGCCCTTACGGCCGCGAGCACTCCCTTCATGTTCGTCTCCGTCGCCGATCCAGGGCTGAACGCTGCGCTCTTCGGCATCGGCGCCGTGGCCACGGGCATCGGAAGCGCGCTTCTGTGGGCGATGTGGGGCGAGTACTACGCCGTCATTCCCCGCGATCGAGCGGAATGGCTCGCGCCGGTTTCCGCCGTGTCCGCGGCTCTCATCGTGCTGTTGGTGTCCGCCATGGACGGTTGGGTGCCCGCCGCCGTCGCCGCGGCGCTGCCGCTTTTTTCCGGCCTGTGCTTCTATCTCGTATGGACGTCGGAAGCCGCCCGAACCGAAGATGCGCTCGCAACCGCCCATCGCTTCGCAACCGAGCGTCGCTCCCCTTTGGCGGGACTCGGGCGCACGGGGGTCGGCATCCTCGTCGTTTTCTCTATCGTGAGCATCGCGGGCATGATGAGCGCGGAGCGGGTGGAAGGCATCCCCCTTCAAGCCATCTTGCTGTTCAGCGCGCTCATGATGGCCGTGGTAGCGGCCATGGCCGTATCGGGACCGCGCCGCATATCCCTGTTCTTCCTCTACCGCTGGATATGCCCCACCCTGGTCATCGGATTTGCGGCCGTCATCCTGTTCGGGCAGGCCGGCGCCCTTGTTGCCGTGGCCGCATCGCTTGGAGGCCGTTTCACCTTCTGCCTGATCGCCCAGATCTACTTCGCCAACTACGCTGCCGCCGGCCGCGCGACCCCCGCCCAGGCCTCCAGCTTGGGGTGGCTGTTCGTGCATGCGGGCGACCTTCTCGGCGTCGTTTTGTGGATCGTTTTCGAACCGCTGATGTTGGCACAGCCGGCGGGGCTCACCGCGGTGAGCGTGGGGTGCATCGTCGTTCTCGTGACGGTCACCATGGCCGTCATGGGCGAGACCTCCACATTCCTGCGCATCCCCGAGACCGCAAAGGATCAGCCCCACGCGCATGGGAAGGGCATCGTGACCGAATCGCCGGATGCCCACGATGCCATGGACCAGCCCGGTGAGCCTCAGCCGGATGCACCGGCGCCCACTACCGCACCAACCGCCGACGCATCTGGCGAGGTGCACGGCGCGGCGCGCATCGACGAGCTCGCCCGCGTCGGCGGCCTCACGCCGCGCGAGACCGAGGTGCTCGCGTTGCTCGCCCAGGGCCGTTCCATCCCCTACATCCGCGACGAGCTCATCATCAGCCGCGAGACGGCGGCCACCCACGCCAAGCATATCTACGCAAAACTGGGCGTCCACTCCCGCCAAGAGCTCATCGACCTCGTCCGGCGGTGATTTTGGCCAAAACGCAAAAATGGGCTCCCTCGAAGGGGAGCCCTGAAAAACGCCTGCTGAAGGGAGGGTTGGCAGGCTCGGGAAAAGCGAGCGGTCGCCCTATTCGACGCCCAAGGCGTGCTTGGCGGCGATGCGGGCGAAGGTGGCCGTGCGGCCAGCGTTGATGCCCGTGAAGTTGCTCGGGTAGTTGTGCGGATAGAAGCCGCCCTGGTCGTTGCCGCAAACGTACAGGCCCTCGATGGGCGTGCCGTCGTTCTTGAGCGGACGCGAGTTCACGTCGGTGATGACGCCGTGAATGGTCACCAGCAGCTCGCCGCCAATGCGCGCCGCGTAGAAGGGCGCGGTCTCCACGTCGGACAGACGGTAGGCCGGTTTGCCGAAATCGGTGTCCTCGCCTGCGGCCACCAGGCCGTTGTAGCGCTCCACCGTCGCCAGGAACGTGGCCTTCTGGTCGGCGTCGAACTCCATCATGTCGGCCAGCGCCTCTAAGGTGTCGGCCTTCTTCAGCGTGCCGGCCTCCAGGCGCGGGTTCAGCCAGAACTCGTCCAGGTGCTCCTTGGACATGGCCTCGCAGTCGTACACGTCGGCGTTGAAGGCAGTGCCGGAGGGCGCCGGGTACAGACGGGAGCAGCCGCAGGTGTCGAACTGGGCGATGTCATCCCAGTAGTTGCCGTCCCAGACGATCCAGCTGTAGTGCTTCGGCTGATTCGCACCGGCGGCGTAGCTCATGGGATAGCACTGATCCTCGTTCATGAAGCGCTCGCCGTTCACGTTCACGTGCAAGAAGGGCTGGCTGCCGGGCAGGAAGATGTCGCCGCCCATGCGATCCTCGTTGAACTCGAAGCCGTCGGGCAGAATGGCGCGGTTCCAGATCATGCAGGCGCCCCCGGCCTCAAGCTCGGCACCGGCCCACAGCGCCATGCGGATGCCGTCGCCGGTCTCGGTCACCGAATCGCGCAGGGCGCACCAGGCCGAGTTGCCCGGAGCCAGATCGGCCAGCATCTCGTTGTTGGCGCCGTAGCCGCCGGTGCAGATGATGACGCCCTTGGCGGCGTTCACCTGGATAAAGCCCTCCTTGCCCTCGGCCACCACGCCGGTCACGCGGCCAGACTCGTCAATGACGAGCTGTTGGGCCGGGCACTCGAAGCGGATCTCGCCGCCGAGGTCCTCGGTGAACACGTCGCGCATCACTTCCAGGTGCGCGTAGGAGTTGTAGTTCGGGCCGTCCGGGTTGTACTCGCCGATGCAGGGGTTGTAGCACATGGCCGGGTAGTAGGCGTGCGGGTCGTCCGGGCAATGCCATTCAAAGGGAAAGAGCATGCCCTTGGGGCCCAGTGTGTCGGCCATCCACTCGATCATCTCGCCGGACTTCTCGGCCCAGGTCTTGTACATGAGCATGTTCGCGTCGCCGGCCTGAGTCTGGTTGGCGTGGTTCAAAAGCGTCGGCACGTCTTCCTGATGGTCGGGGGCGAGCTTGGAATTCAGAGCGCCGATGGCCTCGCGAGCGGCGGCGATGGCGCCGGCCTTCTCCAGCACGACCACCTTCGCGCCGTTCTGAGCGGCGGTGGTGGCGGCCACAAGGCCCCCGTTGCCCGCGCCCACGACCACGATGTCGGCATCGACGGTTTCCACGAACTCGGTGGGCATCTCCGGCTTGTCGCGCCAGCTGGGAGCGGCGGCCCCGGTTTCGGCGGTCTTCGTGCTGCCCTCGGCCGCGGGGGTCGGTGCGCAGCCCGCAAGGCCCATGGCGGCCAGGGCGCCGGCCGCGGCGGCACCGGTCAGAAATCCACGACGGGAAAGATTGGTTTCCATTGCATCCTCCTAAAGACGGTTCGCGCCCGGCCCTCCCTTACGTGAACCGGCACGCATCCGGCCCTCCCATAAGCGAACCGAACGAGACACATCTTAAGTGGAATGCAGCAGGCCGCACATCGCCCGCATTCGGGTATTCACCCAGCGGTCACCTGGGAAAACGTAAAATATACCCGAGAATGGGTGAGAAGGTTTCGACCCGAAACGCACGACGGGCGAAGGGGTTGCGCTTCCTGCGCCGCCCCTTCGCCCGCCGCCGCGCAACCCTCGTCGCGCTATGGCAATGCGATGATTATTTCAGCAGCATTCCCGAAGCCACATCATCGGCAACCTTGTCGCCTTCGAGCGTGCGCAAAATTTGGATGCCGAAGGGCAGCGCCGTGCCGGGGCCCGTGGCAGTGATAAGGTTGCCGTCGACGAAGACGTCCTTGCCCGCCTGGTAGATGCCAGCCGGCCAGCCCTCCTCGCAACCGGGGTAGCACACGGCCTTGCACCCGGTGAGCAGCCCCGCGTTGGCGAGCACCATGGGCCCGGCGCAGATGGCGGCCACCAGCTCGCCGGCTTCCATGCGGCGCCGCAGCTCGGCCACCACACGGGCGCTCTTGCCCAGGTTGTCCACGCCCACCGAGCCACCGGGCACGATGGCGATATCGAACTGCGTCAGATCGAGGGTGGAAAGCGGCGCATCGGCCTGAAGCGTCACCGCTTGAGCCGCCCGCACGGTCAGATCGTCGGACACGGCGGCCAGCACCACGTCCACCCCGCCGCGCCGAAGGGCGTCCACCGGGGCCACCACTTCCACGGGCTCGCACCCGTTCGCTACAAATACCACTGCCGATTTCGCCATAATTTGTCCTTTCAAGAGAGCCTTCCAGCACCCCGCAATGAGCGCCTCTGTCCAGCGCCCCATTGTAGTTCAACCCGCAAGCCCTCGACAACATCGAGACCTACCTTACCGCAAAAGGGTATTCGCTATGCTAGCTTTGAAAGACGATCTCACCCTCTACCACGGCAGTTACGCTCCCCTCGAATGCCTTACGTTCGAGGGGAGCGAGCCCTATGGGATTTGACGAAGAGGCCGTGACCGACGAGCAGCGCGAAGCGTGCGCCGTTGTGGTGATGCGAACCATGCTGGAAGACTGGTGCGACGACACCGGCGCTCCCTTCGATGATGCACTGGACGCCTTCGCCTCATCGCGCACCTACGAGCTGCTGTTCGATTTCTCCTCGCGCCAGTGGGCCGAAGGCCCCGACAACCTCCGCTTCGTGTGGGAGCAGGAGAAGAAGAACGGCTAGCCGATCTACTCGGCCTCGCCCGGGTCCACTCTCGCCGAGGCCAACGGCGCACCACGGTAATATCTCCCATTACGTCCTGATTTGTGTAAGTTCTAACACTTTTACGTCCTTGTTTGGGGGTGCGGACGTTTTTCCGGACGGCCTAGGCGGCCAGCCCCAGCCGCCTCCTGCGGCCGGCTATCGTATCGTACACCTTGCGCCCTCCCTCGTCGAA
>NZ_CDRVMA010000011.1:0-110035 GCF_977072315.1 Adlercreutzia sp. CNCM I-6215
TACGCGGCCACAGGGTGGAGCTGGGCGAGGTCGAGGCCGCCGTGGCCGGATGCCCCGGGGTGAAGGGGGCCGTGGCCGTCGTGGCCGGCGAGCGCGAGCGCTCGGTGGTGCATGCGTTCGTGGTCGCCGACGAGGGGGCTGACGTGGATCCGGCCGGGGTGCTGTCCCGCGTGGCCGGGCTCCTTCCCTCCTACTTCGTCCCCCATGACGTGACGGTCCTAGACGAGTGGCCCTTGAGCGCGAACGGGAAGGTCGATCGAAAGGCCTTGGCCGGCATGGCCCCCGAAGCGGCCCCGTCCGCATCCTCCCTGTCCGAACCGGCCACCGAAGCGGAGCGCGCCGTGGCGTCGGTGTGGGAGGAGCTGCTCGATGCGGGGCCCGTCGGAAGGGAGTCGAACTTCTTCGAGCTGGGCGGCGACAGCCTCATGGCCATGAGAATGACGAGCGCTTTGGAAAAGCGTCTTGGATTCAAAATTGGACTTCAAGAATTTATATCCGATCCGACTGTAGCCGGAATCTGCCAAAAGATAGATACGACATGCGGGGACACATATGAGGAGGGAACCCTATGATGGACGAGATCCGATGCCTTCTTGAAGAGATGGCAGATGCGGGAATACGTTTATGGGTCGAGGACGGAAAGCTAAAATTCAGAGCGCCATCTGGAGCCATGACGGTAGAAAGGGCTAACCTGATAAAGAAGAACAGGGATGCTGTAATCGCAGCCCTCAACGAACCTCGCCCGATAAAGCGCGAGCCCGAGAAAAGGTACGATCCTTATCCTCTTACAGACATACAGCAAGCTTATCAGCTTGGCAAGAGCGAAGCTTATCCCTACGGCGGAGTGGGATGCCAAGGGTACATGGAGATTAGCTTGGGAGGCGTTGAATTCGAGCGATTGAACAACGCATGGCGAAAAGTGGTGGCTCGGCATGACGTACTTCACTCGGTCATTTCTGAAGACGGTTATCAGCAGGTGCTGGAAGAATATGATGTGGGATTGATTGAATTCGTCGAAGCCGAATCGCGAAGCTTAGAAGAGGTCGCTTCCGAATGTCGTAGAACCATGGATCACAAGGATTATGCAACCTCGGTCCATCCGTACGAACTGAAAGTGAGTACTGATGGGATTAAGTCAATCCTCCACATATCAGTCAACTTGGCTCTTTGTGACTTTTTGAGCATTACCATAATCCTCAATGATCTGGCTCGGGCATATGACGGCGAGCAACTAGATAGCAGCGACGAGATTTCCTTCAGAGATTTTGTCATGGATGCAAAAACCCGAGGAGTTTCCAGCCCTTCTCTAAAAGCAGATGAGGAATACTGGTCGGCACGCATTGACGAATTGCCTCCCGCCCCTATGCTTCCCATGGGGCCGAATCCTGACGTGCGAACGGGAGTTAGATTCATTAGGCACCAGATGAGCCTTACCGATAACGAATGGGCAGAATTCCGTCGCACAAGCGCAGAGAAAGGGGTTACCCCCACAGCTGCATTGGTCGCTGCATTCTCGGACACTTTGGCGCTGTGGGCGGAATCATCGGATTTCACGATCAATATGACAATGTTGAACAGGGGGGACGACATTCCTGGAATCATGCGTACGGTCGGTGATTTCACAATGTCAAGCCTATTGGGATTGATTCGTGACGAGCGCGCGCCCTTCTTCTCCCGCGCTCGTGCAGCGCAATCACAGCTATGGTCGGATCTTGAACATAGAAGCTTCTCCGGAGTCTCCGTGCTGAGAGAGATCGCGCGACGACGTGGACGTGCGGGCGGTGGGGCGCTCATGCCGTTCGTTTTCACGAGCAGCATCGGCCTACGCGGAGGATCGTCCTTGAGTGAAACAAGCCTCTTTCGTGGCTCTCGAGTCATCGGCGGACTTTCACAAACCCCCCAAGTATGGCTTGACTGCCAAGCGATGGAGTGGAATGGGTCTCTTGTAATCAATTGGGATGAGCGCGCTGGAGTCTTCCCTGACGGTCTGGTTTCAGATGCCTTTTCATCCTTCGAACAGACCCTTAGAAGTCTTGCCTCGAGCAAAGCGACATGGGAAGAGACACGAATAGTCCATTTACCTCAAAAGCAGAAACTTGTTCGTATCGCAGCAAACGACACCGGCAAAGAAATAGTGTCGAGTACCCTCCACTCAGACTTTATGAAGACAGCCCTCTCTCATCCAGAGCTCCCCGCCGTGCGATTGGGAGATGAGTTTGTGACATATGCGGAGCTGAGGGCGCTTTCCCTCAAAGTGGCCCATAAGTTAAAGCGAGGAGTTCGGACTGCGATCATTCTTGAGAAGAGCATTGCACAAGTAGTTGCGGTGATCGGCTGCAGCCTTGCCGGCGCTCCCTTTATTCCTCTATCCCCTGACCATCCTCGATCAAGAGTCGACACCGTTATGGGCAATGCGGAAGTGGGCGCGGTTCTCGCCAAAGCTGAAACCCTCGAAAGGCTTGACTTGGCCGGCAAAGAAGAGGCTATGGATATCGACCTTATCCTAAGCGATGACATTTCCGCTAACTTCGAGGATCGGACTTTGCCATCTGACGAAGCCTACGTGATCTACACGTCCGGCTCCACCGGGGTGCCGAAGGGGGTGGCGGTGAGCCACGCCGCCGCGTGGAACACCATCGCCGACATAAATTCTCGATTCAACGTTAGGCAGAGCGACAAGATCATCGGATTGGCCGAGCTAACCTTCGACCTAGCTATATATGATATATTTGGAATCCTTTCCGTCGGAGGAGAGCTTATCTTCCCCGAACCCTCATCACTTAATGATCCGTCGAGCTGGTGCGACGTAGTTGTTAAACGCAAGGTAACGATATGGAATTCTGTCCCCCAGCAGATGCAAATGCTTTCTTACTACCTTGATACGGCTCCGGATGTCCCCTCTCTTTCCTTGAGGCTCGCTCTCTTGTCTGGCGACTGGATACCCGTCTCTCTACCCAACGATATCGCAGATAAAATCCCTCACTTGAAAATGGTGAGCCTCGGCGGTGCCACCGAGGGAGGAATCTGGTCGATCTTCCACGAAATCAATCCATCGGATTCGGAAAAGGCAAGCATTCCCTACGGAAAGCCTCTTGCCAACCAGGAGTTTGATATCGTAGGACGCGAACTTGAATCGCTGCCTCTTCTCGTTCCGGGTGAAATCATCATTAGCGGAAAGAGCCTTGCTTCGGGCTACCTCAATGACCCTGTTCGAACATCCGAGAGTTTTATAATGCGGGATGGAGTGAAATGCTATCGAACCGGCGACATGGGCAAATACCTGGAAAACGGCGACATCGAGTTTCTCGGGCGTGCAGATCAGCAGATTAAAGTACGGGGTTACCGCGTCGAGCTAGGCGAAGTGGAAGCCGCTTTAGAAAAGGCACCGGGAGTGGACAAGGCTGTCGCATTTGCTGCCGACAACGATAAAACCGACAAGCATCTTCTCGCCGCAGTCATCGCCGAAAAGGTCAATCCCGACAAGGCAGAATCCTTGTTCAAGAGATCTACGGTCGCCATGAAAGAATGTATGAGAGATCGCTTCAGCAAAATGGCTGTCAACGAAGTTGCAGAGTATTGCCGCAAAGTTGACGAGGTCTGCTTGTCGGCCATGATGAATTTGATAGCAGATGCCGTTAGCAAAGATGGCTTCTCAATGGATGACATGATGCATGGACTCAATGCCAAAGAGAGGAACAGAAGGCTCCTAGAGAGATGGGCGAAGTCTCTCGTCGACATGAAAGCGCTCAATGCAAAGGGCGACTCGTTTTGCTTCTCGGACGATTATAAGAGAGGCGACATTGAAGCTTTATGGCAACAGCTCGAATCCTTGGAACTGAAAGTCGAGTACAGCAAAGGGCTTTTGTCGTTTTTGCACACATGCATAGATTCCTTATCCGGCCTCGTGTCGGGGAAAGTGGATCATTTATCCATACTTTTTCCCGAAGGTGGTTTTGATGTAGCCGCTTCAACCTACAGGGACAACCTAGCCTCCAAAACTCTCAACTCCACACTAGTTAGCATGGTTTCGGAATTTGCGCGCATCAAGGGTGGGTTGAGAGTTCTTGAGGTCGGGGCCGGTACGGGAGGCAGCAGCGACTCGCTCATCGATGCGCTTGAGGGAACGGGGAGCACATATCTTTTTACTGACATCTCTGAATTCTTCCTCTCTGAAGCCCGAAATCGCTACGAAGGTAAAAACTGGATTGGCTACGCCATCTACGATGTCAATAAGGATGCCAGAACTCAGGGACTTGCAGACAACTCATTTGATCTCATCGTAGGCGCAAACGTACTCCATAATTGCATCGATGTCCTTGCAGGGCTGGGGCAAATCAAATCCCTTCTTTCTCCGGGAGGCATTTTGGCCTTTATTGAGGCCACGCGCGAGAGCTTTCCCCTTATGGTCAGCATGGATTTCCAAGATGCCCTCGGGATGGAGTACTCGGATTTGCGTGCAGGAACCAGCAAGGTATTCCTTAACCTCGACGAATGGAGCGGAATCCTCGCAAAAGCAGGTTTTGGCTTGACGGACTGCTCTCCTACGAACGAAGAACCGGATCTCTTTGGCCAGCACCTGATAGTCGCACAAGCAAAGGCTGATATAGCCGCGCTTTCGGTCGATGATGTGGTATCAGCCGCACAAGAAACCCTTCCCTCATACATGATTCCTGAAGCCATTGGGATAATCGACACCCTTCCCCTTTCGAGAAACGGAAAGGTTGACAGAGCCGAGCTTAAACGCCTACCACTGCTCGGAAGAACGCAGTCGAAAACTGCGGGCATCGGAGATGAGAGAGACAGCTACCGTAGCGATTTGGAAGCACGCCTAGCTGTAGAGTTTTCTGAAGTACTCGGAGCAGATAGCGTCAGGAGGGATGATGACTTCTTTGAGCTTGGAGGCGATTCGCTTTTGGCCACCAAACTCGCAGCCCAGATAAAGAAGAACGTAGACGAAGCGGCTGAGCTTGAATGGGAGTGGCTTTTGAGAAAGATGATGGAAAGCCCAACGGTCAGCTCACTCGCACTCGCGCTCTCCAGTACAGAAGAAGCAGAAAAGGCCGCGCCCAAAGGGCAGATGGCGCCTGTTGTCGTATTGAAAGACGGAAACGGAGATGGCGTCGTTAACGTATTGGTGCATGACGGAACAGGCACTCTTGACCCATACCGCGACCTTATTAGCGCTTCGGGTGACAAACTCATCATCGGTGTGCAAATGCCCGACATGCAAAAAGCCTTGGATTATGACACCCGATCTCTTATAGAAACCCTCGGAAGAGAGTATGCCGACCGCCTCTCGGAATGGAATGGATGCAGCTTTAGGATAGTGGGATACTGCATGGGAGGTTTGATCGCAACAGAGATTGCAAGAAACCTGATGGAGCAGGGAGAAACCGTTGCCGATCTCTTTGTCATCAGCTCATATGGGTTCCCGTTCAAAATCACCGAAGACGTAATGATTGAGTATGCTTTTGCTCGCGTACTTAATGCCCCAACTGAAGACCTCGGGTATCCGAAAGACGACGAAGCCTTCGCCAACGCAATCGCTGATGCCCAGATCCGACACCCCGGAGTATTGGATCTTCTCGATGGTGAAGGCCCTGTTGTCGAAAAACTGAAGAAGATTGCCTCCCTAGATTCGAACGAGCGCATGCGTAGGATACTTTCAACCGTGACCGCCGATAGCAACGTCGTAGAAAGATTGACCCAAATTTACAGGACGTTCAAACATAATTTGATTGCAGTAATGGAATACGAATCAAAACCCTATCTTGGCCCTATCCACTTTTTGCGAGACAGTGGAAGAATGGGGCTATTCAAGAACATCGGTGGTGATGAAACGGTTTTCTGGAACAGCGTCGCCCTCATGGGGATAGACACCCAAGATATAGAAGGAGATCACTTTACCTGCATATCCGGAGAACACGCAAAAGATGTCGCAAAGAGAGTGGGGCTTCGATGATTGGAGTGCTTGGGTCGAGCGGGCATGTTGGATCACTGCTTGCCGACATGCTGAAAGCTAAGGGGTACGAGCTTCGCCTCGGTTCTCGCTCGGCCGGATTCATCGTCAACATGACAGACCCTAGTTCTTTGTCAAGATTTCTCGATGGATGCGATGCGGTGGTCAACTGCGCTGGCCCCGCGTATCTACTGAGCGAACCAGCAGCAAGAACCGCCATAAGCTCAGGCGTTGCATACTTTGACGTTGCCGGCTGCGAAAACCTGTGCAAAACCCTAGCTGACGAATCGGCGGAAACACCGGTTGTATTTTCTGCAGGAATGGTGCCGGGGCTCTCGGGTCTTCTACTAAAGATGGCTATTTCCGCAAACAAAGGACAGGATATTGTTGGCTTTGCCGGGGGAGTCCAAGATATCTCTCTGGGTGCTGCGGCGGATCTAGTTTTGAGCATGTCCGATACGTCGGGATATGGCAACAATGGCTCCATGTGGCGTAGCGGCGCAGTCCGCGAACTTGACCACGATCCAACCCCCGCCCCCTCTTGCTTTCCCGAAGGGTCGTTTTGCAGAGCCTTTTTGTCAGAAGAGGCGAGAGTCATAGCCGAGAAGGAGGCACTTCCAAGACTTGAATGGTATAACGTATTTGTAGGTGATCTGTTTTGCAAGGCTCTTGTCGACGCACAGTTGTCGAAAACCCAGAGCCTCGAAGAAGCAAGCAAGAAAATCAGCATAGCCGCATCCATCGATGCTATGGGTAGACAGGCATTTTATACGTTGGCTGCAACTTCTGGAGAAATGGCCTACATTGTTAAATCGGCCGACAGCTATGAGCTAACTGCAGCAGTGGCATGCTATGCCATAGAGAGTTTCCTTGCTGGGAGCATCCCCAATGGCGTATACAACTTGCCCGATCTGCTTGATCCAGAACTGGCGATATACGGAATTCTATCTTTGTCTAAGAGTGCTCGAATCGAAATTGCACCGTCAAAGTCTTTGTTTGAAGTCGAGGAAGGCGAGTTATGAAAGCCGTGGTTGTGGGGAGCACGTTCGGAAGCGTATATGCCGAGGGCATTAAGATTGCCGACGATGTAGAGCTGGCTGGTATTGTAGGCAGGGGGAGCAAGAGAAGCGCCGCCTTGGCTGCATCATACGGAGTTCCTCTGTATCAAGGGGCTAATGCCGTTCCGGCAAACATAGATCTTGCTTGTGTCGTGGTAAGATCAGCCATGGTTGGAGGAGATGGAGTTGAAATATCTCGCTCCTTCCTCGAGAAGGGCATTCACGTAATCCAAGAGCAGCCCATGCATAGCAGCGAGGTTCTTGAGCTGACCAGATGCGCTGCAGAACATGATTGCAAATTCATGCTTAACGGTTTCTATCCATATCTCGATTCGGTTAAGCGCTTCATTGATGCCGCAGCTTCCCTTCGCAAGGAACACGAATTGCTAAGCATAGATGTGACTACATGCGTACAAGTAGCATACCCTTTTGTAGAGGTGGTTGGGAAAGTGGCCGGAAGCTTGCATCCTTTCAGATTGGAGAAGATAGCAGATGCCGGTCCTTTTGACATCCTAGTCGGAGAAGTAGGAGGAGTTCCCCTTTCCGTTCGATTCCAAAACGAAATGGATTCCAGTGACCCAGACAATAATGCCATAGCCCTGATGCGGATGGATGTTTGCTCGGATAAAGGCATTCTGTCCCTATGCGACGTTTACGGAGATGTTCTTTGGACGCCACGGTTTCATGTCGGAAAGGCAGCAGCCGACAGCTCGAATCTCTCAACCGTCGAAAGCGCAAGTATTAACGTTCTTCATAGGAGAGCAGAGGCATATAATTCTATCCTCGCTGAACAGTGGCCGAAGGGGATTGCCAATATGCTCTCGGAGAGACTTGGAGAGCGCAACTCCCTTGCCACAACCCAATTCCAGATTTCCGCATGCCTAGCCTGGCAAGAGTTTACTTCGGCCTTAGGTGCCCCAAGCGAATTGAGGCAACGTCGTTAATGGTAGTCGAGCGAACAGCGTCATTTGGAAAGCTTCATTTAAAAGGCATTGTTGCTTCGGTAGGTTTGACCGCTGGGCTTCTCGTTTTGATATTTCCATTGCCGGAGTTGGAAAGCCCAGCACGTATTCAGCTTGCTCTCACTCTCGGTGCTTTATCGTTTTGGGCAAGCGGAGTGATGCCGGCCCCAATTACGGGCATGCTGTATATGGGGCTACTGCTCATCACGAACTCCTCTGATCCGCTAACAGTTTTTTCTGGCTGGACGAACGAAGGAGGCGGTCTATGGCTGGTGCTTTGCGCGTTTCTCATAGCTTCTGGAGTTGAAAGGTCTGGACTTGCTAGAAGAGCAGCTCTGAGTATTTGCGCATCCGGTCAAGTCAAAGGTTTTCAATCGCTCATTGCAGCGATAGCCGTCATAGAGCTGTTGTTCGCACTGATCATTCCAAGCGCCTTTGCAAGAACATTCGTCATATTGGCAGTTGCAAAAGAAGTGTGCAAAGAAAATAGCGTATCTGAGACGGATGCCGCTGTAATCAATTTTGCATGTTTTGCGCTTGCAGTTCCCACGACACTTATCTTTTTGACTTCGGAACCAGCCCTCAATACACTCGTTGTTGAATATTCCGAATTAGGGTTGAGCTGGGTTGGCTGGTTCAGCACTATAGGCATTCCCAACATCATCTACTTATTTTTAGTGACAGTTCTGTTTATAAGAGTGTTTAAGCCGTCTGGAAAGGTCTTTGTAGATGGGGTAAAAAGCCGCGCTTCGTTAGAAGACCTTGGCAGATTGAGCCCTAAAGAAAAGAAGATGGCTTTGTGGCTCTCTCTGATGATTGCATTCTGGTTGCTTTACCCTTTCATGGGAATAGGTATAGCGTGGGGAACTATGCTTCTCACATCGCTTATGTTCCTACCTCGAATCGGAGTACTTGACGCAAAAGCTTTTGCAGACGTTCCCGTGGGAACTCTTGTATTCCTCACCTGTGCGTTGTCGATCGGATCTGTAGGCGAAGCCACAGGTATGAGCCAGTGGATTGCCGATACGGCGCTCCCAGCTTCTTTACCAAGCGATATTCTGTCAACCGTCATTTTTATATCAGCAATATCATTGGCCATCCATACTTTGATAGGATCAGTGTTGGCCACCGCTGTCGTTATTTTTCCCATACTGATATCGTTCGGCGATGTAGCGGGATTGGGCGTAAGCGATGCGGGCGCTGTTCTGATCGCATACCAAATGATTGCCAGCCAGTTTTTTCTTTCGATGCATCAGGCACCGATTGCCTCTGGCATGGAGCTTGCTGGGTACGGCGAAAAGACCGTAATGAAGCTTGGCGCTCCCATGACTTGCCTTGCGCTTGTTCAGCAGGTACTCGTGACTGGCTGGCTTTTTCTTGCAGACGTTTTGTAGGATCGCTCCTAGGAGGACAAGCGTGAACAATTGGATAGTCGATCTCAATCAGAAAGAGCAAGCGAGAGGAACAGCTTTGGTATTTGTGCCCCATGCGGGCGGAGGACCCAATGCATTCAGATCTGTCGCACGCGAGATTCGCAGGAAACTTCCTGTCTACGCTATTTGCTATCCAGGTCATGAAAATAGAATATCGGAGCCTCTCGTAGACGATTTCTCGTTTGTAGCAGAGGGAATCGCCAAAGCAGCGTCCGCATATTTTGAAGATCGACCTTTTGCCTATTTCGGACACAGCATGGGGGCCTCCCTTGCCCATGAAGCAGCTCGAATCGCAGCGCTGGATAAACTGCATGGCCCTTCGCATTTGATAGTATCAAGCCGAGAAGCTCCTTCGAGCATCAGAGAGGCCCACGTCCACCTCTATGACGATGCCGAATTTAGGGAAGAATTGCTTCGCGTAGGCGGAATATCTCCCGAGGTGCTCGAGATAGACGAACTCTGCGATATATTTTTGCCGATCATTCGGAACGACTACAAACTGATAGAAGAGTACGTTCCTACAGAAAATTATGAGATGGGCATCGACTGTCCCGTTACGGCTTTCTTAGGGAAGGACGATCCGGAAGCTCTGGAGAATGAAATGAGGGATTGGGCAAACGTTACGACAGGCTTCTTCGAGATGAGGCATTTCCAAGGAGGGCATTTTTACTTCATGGACGATGTTTCCCAAGTCGCCACTGCTCTAGTCGAAACGCTGCACAACAACAGACAATCCAGCGTCTAGATCGCCACACTAACCCTCGAAAGGCACGGCGATTTCCTCCTCGCAGGTGTAGCGCGCCACTCTTTCCGCATGGGTGACAACGACAAGCGCCAAGCCCTCGTCTCGTTTCAGCTGGTTCAACGTATCGAGGATGTCCTTTTGAGTGGTGGGGTCGAGGGCGGAGGTCGATTCGTCGCAAACAAGCACCTTGGGCTCATGGGCGAGGGCCCGGGCGATGGCAACGCGCTGGGCCTGTCCACCCGAAAGCGAGCGGGGGTGCTGGCGTTTGATCTCGTCGGGCAAACGCACCAAGGCCAAAAGCTCCGAGACCCGCTCCCTCACCTCTTTCCTCGACCAGCGAGGATGCACCCGCCTGACGGCGCGAGAAAGCTGGGTGTCCACGCAAAGCGCGGGATTGAGGCTTGTCGCAGGATCCTGCGGCACCATCTGCACGGCGGCAAGCTCGGTTTGCGACCGATCCTTGAACGAGCGCGCGAGAACATGCATATCCCCATCGCCCAAATCGAGCGCCACAGAACCTCTTTCCGCAGGGCGCTCTCCCGTGATGGCCCTGACAATCGTACTCTTGCCCGACCCCGAAGGCCCGAAAAGGGAAAGCCCCCGGCCATGATTGATCGAAAACGCGGCATTCCTCGTTGCAACCTTGCCGTCGGGCGTCACGACATCGAAGCTTGATGCTGAAAACACAGGGGCACCGGCGGATGAATCCATTTCATCGCCGGGACGCCGTTCAAGCCGCTGGGCGTCAACGAGTTTGCGGGCGTAATCGGTTCCAGGGTTGTTCATCAGCTCGGAATGCGAAACCGTTTCGAGAACGCAGCCCTCTTTGAGGACGGTGACGGATTCGGCGAACTTGCCGGCCACATCAAGGTCGTGGGTGATGGCGACAACGCTCATTCCCGATTCGGCGCAGATTCCCTTGATGGTGGCCACGACCTCATCGGCGGTGGCTCCGTCGAGGCCGGCAGTGGGCTCGTCGAGTATAAGCACGCGAGGTTTCGACGCGATGGCCTTGGCGATGGCCACACGTCGACGCTGCCCTCCGGAAAGCGAGCGCGGCCTCCGGTCGAGCAGCCCTTTGACACCCGAGAGGCCCACCCTGCCAAGCAAGCCGAGCGCGTCCTCGTCGTCCATCGGGACGGATTCTGACAGCAGCGCGCGCACCGTCATGTGGGGCGTGAGCGAGAGAGCGGGATCCTGCGACAGCCACGATACCGTTTCCGCCCGGTAGCGCCTCAGCGATGAGCCTTTGAGAGAAAGCACGTTCGCCCCGTCGACGAAGATCGTTCCGGCCTCGTGGACGAGGCCGCTGCGGATGCGTCCCATGAGCGCGAGGGCGAGCGTGGTTTTGCCCGACCCCGATTCTCCGACGAGAGCGCGGTTTTCTCCGGCCAAAATCTCTATCGACAGATCGTCGATAACGCGTTTACCCCCGAGAGTTGCAATCGAAAGGCCCGCTATCTCGACAATCGCGTCCGATCCGTTCGTCACAGGTTGCTCCTTTTCCCTATTCGATCAAGCAGAAGATTGCCCGATATGGTGATGCAGGCAATCGCGATAGTGGGAGCAAGCGCGGCCCACGGGTTCAGGCTGATGCCCGTGACGCCCGTCTGTATCATGGTTCCCCAGTCGGAGCCCGTTCCGAGGGGGTCGAACCCGAGAAAAGCGGCCGTCGCAACAAGATAGACGGAGTTGATGAACCTCATGCCCACCGTGGTTGCCAAGGGAACCGCCAAGTTCGGAAGCACCTCGCGCACAGCCGTCTTCGCCGCCGAATCGCCGGAAAGGCGCGCCGCCGTCACATAAGGCGATGCGGCCACGGGACGGACGAGCGAGCGCGTGTACCGAGCTATGTAGGGTGCCGACACCGCCGTGGTCACCACGATCATCGTCCCCACTCCCGAACCAAGCCCGAACACAAGAACCATGACTACGAGTATCGAAGGAATGACCAGCAGCAGATCGAGCAGGTACGATAACACATCGGCGAACCTGCCCTTCGCACTCACGGCGAACCCGAGAGCCACGCCCACGGCAGCGGCGACGGCGGTGGAAACAGCGGCAACGGCGATAAGGTGCGCGCCGCCGTGCATGAGGCGCGCCAAAACATCGCGGCCAAGCCCGTCGGTGCCCAAAGGATGCTCGGCGCTCGGAGGCATGAACGCGGCCCCCACGGTGCTTGTCCCGTCTGCCGGGGAAAGCGATCCGGCGAGCGCAAGAGCGAGAAAAGCGATGAAGAAGACGAGAAGCACAAGATCGGGCCAAGAGAGCAGCTTCTCGCTAATGCTACGCTTCGATCTCACGGGACCGCCTCCTTCCCAACCCGTCGGCAATCCAGAAAGCCGCAAGCGACACCGCTATGACAACCGCCGAGCAAGCCATGAGCAAATCGGGCTCGCGGTTGAGCACGGCGTTGACAAGAAGCGTGCCCAAGCCGGGAAAGCTGAAAAGGGATTCAATGATGACCGTGCCGCCAATAAGATAAGGTACGACCGAAGCCGCCGACTGCGCAACGGGGGCGACGATTCCGGGCAAGAGGTTTTTGACGATCACCCTTCTTTCCGGCAGACCAGAAAGTCGGGCCGATTCGACATGAAGCGTTTGGTTCTCCCGCTCGACCACGGCGCGCACCGGGCGCACAAGGGTGCAAGCCCCGATGAGGGATATGGCGACGATGGGAAGCACCATGATGATGGGCTTGTCGAACATCGAGCCACTCCCAACGGGAAGAAGCGATACGGCGGGAAACCACCCGAGCTGCGTCGCGAACACCAAGATGAGAAAGAATCCGACAACGAACTCGGGTGTTCCCACAACAGCAAGCGCAAGCGTACTCACAATCTTGTCTGCCGCCTTGCCGCCATGAAGACCCGCGAAAATGCCACCAGCCGTGCCGACCACAATCACCAAAACAAGCGAGATCGCAAAAATCACTCCAGTTCGCGCAAGAGGGCCGACCATAGCGTCGGCTACGGGTAATCCCGACGCAAGAACGGTTCCGAAGTCGCCCTGCAGCGCATGAGCGCACCAGAGAACGAAACGATAGAGTACCGGCTTGTCGAGGCCGTATTGCTGCGTGAGCTCGGCCACACGCTCGGGAGTCGCCTGTAATCCGAGACGCTGCGTGGCGGCATCGCCGGGCAGAGCCTCAAGGGCGAGGAACACGAGCAGACACGTGAAGATCAGCGAGATCGCGAAGAGGAGAATACGGGAGAGTATCCGCAGTGCGCGGTGCCCTCCCGTACGGTCGGCGTTCGGTGACATGCCCTTCGTCCGATTCGCTAAGCGGAGAGGGTTGCCTTGGCGAACAGAGGCACCGAGAGCGTGATGTCTATGCCGTCGAGGCCATCTACCTGCCCGCTCAGATCGGCGCAGTATCCCCAAACGATATCGCCGCCCTCGGCCCAGAGACGCTCCTGTGCTTGGTTGAGGAGTTCCGCCCGGTCGGCCTCATCCACTGCCGAGGTTGCTTGGGCCAAGAGGGAATCGTACTCGTCATCCTTCCACTGGCTGAAGTTGTACGGCGAGCTGCCACCGGTGTACATGACGGCCGAAGCGATATACGGGCGATTGATGAGATAGGTTGCGAAAATCTGCGCTCCGTAGATGTTGTTCATGTCGGAGAACAGCGTCGTCGGATCGATCTCCTTCACCGACACCGTGATGCCCGCCTTCTCCAGCTGGGCTTTGAGCATCTCTGCAGAATCGTTGACGCCGGTGGTGGTTTCGGCGGTCGTGATCTCGAGCTCGGTCACGCCCTTTTCTTCGAGCACCTTCTTGGCGGTGTCGAAGTCGTAAGCACGCTGCTCGAGGGAATCATTGTAGCCCGGCATACCCTGGCCAAGCACATCATTGCCAACCACACCCGCAGAGCGGAAGATGGTGTCGTTCATGGTCTGGCGGTCGACGATAAGCTTGAGGGCCTCGCGTACCTCGGGATCATCGAAAGGCGCGGCGGACGCGTTGAGGCAGAAGCGGAAAGAACTCGAATTCTCGATGCCGCCGTTCAAAACGTTGAAGCCGGACTGGCCTTCGAGCGTGGCCGCGTTCGTCGTCGAGATTTGGTGGGCGAAGTCGACCTCGCCGCTCGTGAGCGCCGTGTACCTCGTCTCGGGATCGGTGATGGGGACGATCTCAACCGTGTCGATGGCCGGAGCGCCTCCCCAGTAATCGGCGTTCTTCTCAAGCACGGCTCCAGTGTCGGGAGAGAAGGAAACGAGCTTGAAGGGCCCGCTGCCGATGTCGCCAGAGAAATCGTCGCCGGCGCTGCCCGCCGGGAACACGAAGGTGACGGCGGAAACGACCTCGTCCCAGAAGGTGGCTTGCGGCGAGAGAAGCTGGAGCGTGAACGTGCGCTCGTCCACAACCGAGCTGCCCTCCCAATCGACGTTCGCGTAGAACGACGAGTACATGGGTGAGGTGCCGGCGTACTGGAGGCTGTAGAGCGCATCTTCAGCCGTGACGGTCTCGCCGTCATGATACTTCACACCGTCCTTAAGGGTGACGGTCCAAGCGCTCGCATCCTCGTTGGGTTCGATGCTTTCGGCAAGCGAGTTCTCCACCACGCCGTTGCGCAGGAGGATAAGCGAGTCGTACACGTTGAGCGCAATCGCCAACGGAAGAAGCGTGCTGAAGGTGGCTGGATCCAACGTGTCCGTCGAGCTGCCCATCATGGCAACCCGCAACGTCTTGGGCGTCTCATCCGACTGAGAAGCGCCCTCGCCGGAATCACTGGTGCCCGACGAGCAGCCAGCAAGCAGCGACCCCGTGCCCATGGCGATGGCGAAGCCTCCCATCAGCTTCACGCAGTCACGGCGAGAAAGAACCCCTTTCCCCAGCATTGTTTCATCTTGTGACATATCCGCTCCAATCATTTTTTCATATCATCCCGTACATCAGCATCTATTCCTTTATATTTAGATAGACACTGTCCAATTAGAACAAGGACATTATAAAGATAAAAGGTTTCTAT
Source organism: Adlercreutzia sp. CNCM I-6215 (assembly GCF_977072315.1). Lineage (NCBI taxonomy): Bacteria > Bacillati > Actinomycetota > Coriobacteriia > Eggerthellales > Eggerthellaceae > Adlercreutzia > Adlercreutzia sp. CNCM I-6215. The sequence goes on from NZ_CDRVMA010000011.1 coordinate 15,130, forward strand.
GTCTAACTTTTTTGTTGGTGGCTTTCGATTGAAACCTGCACAACCGTTCTTTTAAAGCCGTGTTTTACAAATCAGTTTTAGTTTGATTAACAGAAAAACTGGTTTGATACCCGGCTCGGCAATATGTCGTAAGCGAGTAGTAGAGAAGTGTATTTGAAGCGACGAAGGGGGTCTCCTGATATCCTCAGAATCAAATCGGTCTCTCCAGCCCACTAGCTCCCTGCACGCGCTTTTTTGCTTGCAGGTGGCAAAGATTTTTTAGCCATGTGGTCAGAAAGGCACGCTTTGCAAATAGCTTGCGATTACGCCCTCTTCTTTTTCTGATGGAGACAGTGAAAAGCATGCATCCCGGGAGCAATTCGGTTTGAGAGCAAAACAACGCAGGCGCCAAAAGGAGGTTGGCTTGAGGGAGTTCGACCTTGAAGACTAAATCCCCCAGGGCTTATTGCGCTGGCAGCGCCAACCGAGGTAGGTGCCCAGCCGTGAAGGAGGATGCCATTACTCAAAAAGTAACGGAGTGTTGCTATCGACTAAGAGACCGCCTCTTCAAGAAGACGATGGGGAAAGCTTATGGCACTCCAGCGTCAATCGAACACGATAGCAGCGGGTCAGAAAGAGAGACAGCACCATTTTCTCTGCTTTCTGCGAAGTACGTCTTGAAGCTTGGCATTTCAAAAAGCGAGTTCTGCAGACGTACTTTGCTGTCGGAGAAAACTTACGAGCGAATCAAATATGGTCAACTTGCAGATCGTCCTAAACCAGAAACAGTGATGCAATTTTGCGTAGGCCTCGGACTCTCTTTGGAAGAATCCGAGAATCTTTTCAATGCGGCGGGTTATTACCTTGGAGGGTGTAAGCTTCATGAGGCATACAGAGAGTTGCTGTCCATGAACGACAGCCTAACCATCTACGAGTGCAACGATGTTTTGCGTCATTTGGAGCTGCCTTTATTGGCAAGATGGATAGAGATTTCTTAGAAAGAGCACGCCCCATACCCCATAATGAAAGGGCTTCCGACGCCGTAGGCGCTTCTCCTGCACGCATCGTCCGAATTGCCTTCGATGGTGCGCACGGTGGAGCCGTCGCACGACTCCACGATGCCCACGTGGTCGGAGACGCCGTCTCCGTCCCAGTCGAAGAACACGATGTCCCCAGGCGCCGGCGCGCTGCCTCCCGGCAGCCAGCGGCCTGCGGCCTTGAACCACTGCACGCCCGTGGGGCAGTAGGAGAACTTGGGCACCGCGCCCGAATCGATGTACCCGCACTCGTTCGCACACCAGCTCACGAAGCACGCGCACCATTCCACGCGGCTCTCGAACCCGTACCATGACCAGTACGGCCTGCCGCCCACGTTGCCCAGCTGGCTCGAGGCGATCTCCACGATGTCGGCGGCGCCGCCCGCGATCCCGTGGAGTACGGCCCGCCATGCGGCGTCGTGGCGCTCGTCCAGAAGCTCGCGCAGCGTTTCGAGTTGCCCCGCGTCGAACCCGTAGGCCGACGCCATCTGCTCCGCCGTCTTGGCCGAGAGCGTGACGCGCAGCACCTTGGCGGGCGGGGCGTCTTCGCCGTCGGAATCGCTCGGCTCGGCTTCCTCTATCTCGGTTTCTATGGAGTTCATGTCCCAGAACACGGCGCGCAGCGCGCCCTGCCGCGCGGCGTCGAGCGTCAGAACGTCGAGCGGGTTCTCGGCGTCTGCCGCCAGCTTGACCGCGAACACGGCGAGGGTTTCCTTCCACGGGCTCTTGCCGCCCGAAACCGAAACCTCGTCGCATTCCGCCGACGCCTTGGCCTCCTCCACCTTGGCGGCGTGCTCGGCGTCTATCTCCGCCACCACCTCGCGGAGCGGGGGGTTGCCGTCGCCTATGTCGCCGCCCATGAGGAAGATGCCGAACGCCGAGGTGGCGACGAACGCCGCGAGGCATGTCACCACGACCACTGCGGCAGCGGACGACCCAAGACCGGTGAGCGCCGCAGTTGCCGCCCGCGCCTGGAGCGCGGCCATGCGCGCGAACCGGCCCGCGCTGCTTGCCGCCCGCCGCGCGGCGGCGTTCGCGCCCTTCGCCGTAGCTTTGCGGGATGCCCGGGCCGCGCGTGCGCGCGACGCCGCCTGCGCCCTCGTGCGCATGGCTTCTCGGGCGCGCGCGTTCGCCGGCCGGGGCGCCCTCGGCGAAGGGCTCGATGCTTCGCGGCTTGACCCGCAGGATGCCGCGCAACCCCTCGGCGTGCGACGTTCGCCGCGCTCTGCGGACGGGAAGGTCGTGCGCGCGCGTTCCTTGGGGACATTGCGCCGCCGGATTGCGCGGGCGACCCGCGCACCGTTCGCTGTGGCCGCGAAGCCCTCGTGCGCCGTTCGCTCCGATTCGCCGCGCGCCGCCGCCCAGCCGCCTTCGGCTTCATCGCCCCTTCGTTCGCGTGTGTGTGCGGGGTTTGCCGCCTTCGCCGTTTCGCCGACGCGCAGCGCTGCGGGCCGCGCCGCCTTTTGGAGAAGCGCCGCGCGGTCGAGGGTCTTCACGTTCCTGGCGACGACGCGCTCCTTGATGTCGCTCGGCAAGGCGGCCTCCTTTCTGCTTCGTCACTCCCCGGGCTTAGTGGTCATGAGGCGGTAGAGCTCGGTGTCCCTCGGGAAGCGGTTGGCGAACGGCACGATGGCGCCGCCGTAGCGCAGGAGGCCGCAGCCCGCCTCGGCGTTGGTGATGTAGCCCATCTGCTCTCGGCTGATGTTGAGGAGTTCGCCCAGTTTCCCGCGGTCGGCGGCCGCCTGGTTGAGCATGACGATGAGCTCGGAGTTGGAGAGCATCGTGGAGGCCAAGACCGAATCGAGCAGGTACTCCACGTTCTGCGTGATGGCCGTGGGGTAGGCGTTGCGCTTGCGGAAGCGGCGCCACGCGCTGTTGAAGAACGCGCCGGAGTACTCGTTCTCGAACACCACGTGGAACTCGTCTATGAAGATGTGCGTGCGCCTGCCCGCGCGCCAGTTGTCCGTCACGCGGTTGAGCATCGCGTCGGTGATGACGAGCAGCCCCATGGTCTTGAGCTGGCGGCCCAGGTCCATGATGTCGTAGACGAGGAGCCTGTTGCGGGTGTCCACGTTGGTTGGGTGCGCGAACGCGTCCAGCGTGCCCGAGGTGAACAGCTCCAGCGAAAGCGCCAGGTCACGCGCCTGCGGCTCGGGCTGGGCGAGCAGTTTGTCGCGCAGGTGGGCGAGCGTGGGCGCCTCGCCGCCGCGCAGGTAGTCGGCGTACACCGCCGAGGTGCAGCGGTCCACGACCGACTTGGCCTGCGGCCCCAGTCCCCGGCGGTCGAGCTGCTCGAACAGTGACAGCACGAACTCGCTCTTGTCGGCCACGGGGTTGCCTCCCTCGCCGTAGCCCTCCACCATGTCCATGGCGTTGATGTGGTGGGGGCTGCCCGCCGCGATGCGCACCACCTCGCCGCCCAGTGCCTCGGCGAGCGAGGCGTACTCGCGCTCGGGGTCGCATATCACTATGTCGTCGTCGGTCGAGAGCGCAAGCATAGCTATGAGCTCCTTGGTCGAGAAGCTCTTGCCCGAGCCCGGCACGCCCAGCACGAACGCGTTGGGGTTCAGGAGCCGCGACTTGTCGCACAGGATGAGGTTGCGCGATATGGCGTTCTCGCCGAAGTACATGCCGCCCTCCTCCATGATCTCCTGCACGCGGAACGGCATGAGCACGGCGAGGCTCTCGGTGGTGAGCGTGCGCATCGCCTCGATGCGACGCACGCCTATGGGCAGCGCGGTTGACAGCCCGTCGAGCTGCTGGAAGCGCAGGACCGAGAGGCGGCACAGGTGCTTGCGCGCGCACGAGAGCAGCGCCTCGGTGTCGGCGTCGAGCTCCTCGGGCGTGTCGGCAAAGTGGACGAGCGTCACCGTGGCGAACATCATGCGCTGGTCGCGCGACATGAGGTCGTCCAGGAACTCGCGGCTCTCCTTGCGCTGCTGCTCCATGTCGTAGGGCACGGCCACGTTATAGTTCATGTTGGCGTTCTGCCGGCGCGTCCAGTTGGTGATGTTCGTCTCCACACCGAGCAGTCGCCGCTCCACCTCGCGCACCGCCTCGTCAGTGGGCACGGGGACGACGTCTATGGAAAGCGCCATCGCGCGCCTCGCGTCGGTAAGCTCGGCCAGAAAGCCGTCCTTGATGTAGGACGCGTAGTCGGTCAGGTACAGGGCGCGCGCCCAGCGGCCGCCCACCCGCAGGCGGTCGGCCTCAATGCCCGCGCCCTCGGGCGCAACGGCGTCCTTGAACGAGTGCCCCCGGCGCATCGAGGCGCGCACGTCGATGGGCAGGTCGTCGGCGCCGCCCCGGTAGAAGCCCCTCAGAAGCCGCAGCTTGCCCTCTGCGTCGAGCTCCTCGCAGTGCGCCCCGAGGCGCGCGAGGTGCGCGGCCGTCTCCGCCGACGCGCGGTTGAAGTAGGAGCGGGCCTCCTGGATGCTTCTCCCTCCCACGGCGATGGTAAGGTATATCTCGCGCACCATGGAATTCGCCCCCGTGGCCTTCTCTATGAGCATGGCGTTGTACTCCTCGCGGTAGCGGTCGAGCCCGTCGCCCTTGGGCGGTATGAGGATGCGCCGCCCGAGGGCTTCGGCGTCGAGCCTGCGCACCGCCACGGTGACCTTGGCCCGCGCGTCGGAGTCGAAAGAGTTGAGCAGGTCCGAGTAGCCCAGGAACATGGCCTCCTTATCCTCCTTTGACGCCGCCGCGTAGTTCACGTCGCTCACGCGCCAGGTCTTCGCGTACTCGCCGTCGTCGGTGAGGCACACGCCGTCGGGCCAGATGCGGCGCACGGGCACGGCGTCCTCGGCGGTTTTCGGCGGGACGAACCGCGTGCCGCCTTTGCGCCGCCTAGCTGCGAGTGCGGCCATGATGCCCTCCTTTCTCGCGGCGGATGCCCTTCGCGCGATGCGGCGTGCAGACGGCCTCGTAGTACAGGTTCTGCGGGCGCGCGGGCAGTTCCTTGGGGGTCAAAAGCGCGTATTTGGCCCACGCCCACGCCGCGCGTTCGACCGCCATGCCGTGCCAGGTGACGAACCCCAGCGCGGCGAACGGGGCCGCTCCCGCGATGCACGCCCAGGAGAGCTCGTCCAGTCTCAGGAAGGGCGACAGCCCGAAGTAGAGCCCCACGGCGGCGACGCAGGCGAGCAGCGCGAAGACGCACTGCCGAAGCGACATGCCGAAGAACACCCCCTCGGTATACTCGCGTATCTCTCGGTTGACCTTCACTTCCACTTCTTGCTCCTCTCTGCCTGCGCGGCGAAGCGGGCGCGTAAAGCGCCCCGCGCGCGGCGCGGGCAATGTGTTCGTTCGGTTGTTTCGGGAAAGGGGAGGGGCGTCAAAGCCCCATCATCTCGCGCACCACGCGGTCGGCCATCTTGACCATGCCCGTGAGCACCAGCATGTTGAAGGCAAGCTCTCCCACGTACGACCACACCTGCGTGACCACGGGAGCCTCGGCATCCACCACCGGCGGCGCCGATGCGAACAGCGAGAATATGACGCATGCGAGCAGGATGACCGCACCCTCGAGGCACACGGCCCCGTAGCTTTTGAGGAACGCCTTGCCGACCGACTGACTCGGCTCGCCCGCGAAGGTGGACAGGGGTATGGGCGCGAGCGCGGTGTACATGTATATCTTGAAGAACCTGCCGTACACCGCCAGTATCATGATGAACGAGAGCACCGTGACGAGCAGCCCGCCGAGCAACGTCACCGCCCACAGGGGTATGGCGTCGAGGAAGCCCACGTCCTCGATGGCCTCCACCATCTCGCCAGGCAGCGCGGCGGGCGCGGCCGACGCAAAGCCCGCAGCATCCATCATGTCGCCGATGAGCCCCTGCACCACGTCGAGGAACGCCATCATGAGCTCAAGCCCGTAGACGACGGCGGCGTGCGCCAGCACGAACCGCACGAACAGCTTCAACACCACCTCCGGGCGCTTGGCCTCGGCGAACGAGCCGCAGGTCTTCACGAGGCCCGACAGGAAGAACAGCACGAGGAGCGCGAGCGCCACCGCCTGCACGGCGCCGTGGATGGAGAGCACCGCGTCCCATATCCCGCCGCCCCGGAAGTCGGCGGGCGACGCCGTGAGCAACCCCACGATCTCGCCCATCTTCTCGTTCCACGTGTCGAGCGCTCCCTGGAGGTTGCTGACCACCCAGTTGTCCGAATCCAACGGCCCGCCTCCTTTCGGGGCCCGCGCGACGGGCCTATCCGACGATGATATCCAAGATTTCCTTCGCGAACGTGATGACCACGCCGCCCGCCAGGGTCAGGAAGCCGTTGGCGCGCTGGGACGGGTCGTGGCTCTTGAGCGACATGCCCACCTGCACCACGCCGAAGCCGAGCAGGATGAGCCCGACGCTCCTGATGAGCCCGAAGATGAACGTGGAGAGGTTGTCCACCGCCGCTATCGGGTCGGTCGCCGCGAACGCGGCGGGCGGCTCCAGCGCCAAGGCCGAAGCGGCGCAGACGGCGATTGCCGCCATGAGCCGCGCGCGGGCTGCGGGGCGGGCCTTCTTCCCCTCAGTGGTCTTTCTCATGCGTTGGTTCTCCTTTCCCGCCCGCCGCCTCCGCCGCGAGCGCTGCCTCGGCCTCCTCCCCGTCGAGCACGACGCAGCCCGCAGGCGCGGCCTGCGCGCTCGCGGGGGCAACGCCTTCGTAGGGCGCCACGGCGGCGCTTGCCAGCGGGCAGGCGCCGTGCTCGTAGGGCGGCGCGCCGCCCTCGGGGGTGAGCCGCGCGGCGGGATGCCGCGCTATGTCGAGCTTTAAGTCGATGATGGGGCGCTCGCCGCGCACGAAGAGCAGCGCGCGGGAGTTGTCGAGCATGCGCACCTCGTCGGGCGTCATGAGCTCGCGCCCCGAGATCTGCTGGTTGGTGGACCAGCTGCCGCCCCTCCCGGTGGTCCTGCCGTGCGTGTCGAGGTCGATGGTCTCCTTGCCCAGAAGCTCGCTGACGTACTTGTGGGTGGATTGCTCGTTGCCGCCCAGGTACAGGAACTCGTCGCAGTTGCCGACGATGGACTCCCACTGCTTGTCGAACAGCGCCCGCAGCTGCGCCATGTTCTGGATGATGATCGACGCGGACACCCCGCGCCCGCGCATGGTGGAGAGTATCTTCTCAAAATCATTGGGTAAGCTCACGTTGGCGAACTCATCCATGAGGAAGTGCACGTGCACGGGCAGCTGCCCGCCGTGTTTTCCGTCCGCGAGCGCGAAAAGCTGCTGGAACAGCTGCGTGTAGAGGACGGACACCAGGAAGTTGAAACTGGTGTCGTTGTCGGGTATGACTGCGAACAGGGCCACCTTGCGCTCCCCGAGCGACGGCAGGTCGAGCTCGTCTGTGGCGGTGAGCGACGCCAGGGCGTCGAGGTTGAACTTCTCCAGCCTGGAGGCGAGCGTCACCTGGATGGATTTGAGCGTCTTGGCCGAGCCGGAGCGGTAGCTGCGGTAGTATTTGAGCGCGATGTGGCCAGGGTCCCTCATCTCCAGCCGGTCGAACAGCTCGTCGAGCACCGAGGCGTAATCGTCGTCGTCCTCGCGCACCTCGCCGGCGCGCAGCATCTCCATGAGGGTGGCGTAGTTGCGCTCCTCGGGCGGTGCCTCGTGCACGAGGTAAAGCAGAAGCGCCAGGTGCAGCATCCCGGCGGCCGTGTCCCAGAAAGGATCCTGGCTCTGCGCGCCCTTGGGAGTCGTCGCCTTGAACAGGTTGGTGTTGAGCCGCTGCGCGTCCGCGTCCGACTCGATGTAGGAAAGCGGGTTGTAGCAGTGGGACCTCTCCATGCGCACGAGGTCGAGCACGCGCACCTCGTAGCCCCTCGATTCGAGCAGCCCGCCCACGGCGCGCACGATCTCGCCCTTCGGGTCGAGCACCACCATCGATGTGTTGGCCTGGCAGGCGTTGGGCAGGCTGAACCCGCGCGTTTTGCCTGCGCCCGAGCCGCCCACCACGAGCGTGTTCATCGAGCGCCTGTGGGCGTGGGTGTCGTAGCTCATGCGAAAATTGCGCGTGAGCAGCTTGTCGCCTGCGGGGTCGCGCCCCCGGTAGCGGTGGCAGATGCGGCGGGCGTCACCCCACCGGGCGCTGCCGTGCTCCTCGCCGGGGCGCAGGTTGCGCCGGGTGAGCAGCCACGCCGCCGCGCAGGCGGCATACAGGACCAGGAACAGCAGCGCCCATCGCGCGCCGCCCGCCGTGGGCTTCGTCGAAAAGGGATCCGAGAACGCCGCGATGAGCGAGGCGAGCGACCCCCCGCCGTCCAAGGCGGGGGCGGCGACGAACCCCGCCCACGCCGCCAGCGGCGCGGCGAGCGCGGCGGCTGCCGCCTCGCCAGCCGTCGGGGGCCTCATCTGCCCTCCGACCTGTCGCGCCGCCTTTCGGGCGGGGCCATGCGCTCCGACACGTCGCGCGCGGCCTTGCCGATCTCGCCCAAGGCGTCCCTCACCTCGCGCGCGCTCGCTTCCGGTGGCGCGGGCGCGGCGACGGCTCCCGAACATTCGAGTCCCAGGCGGCGGGCGGCTATGCCCGCCGCGAGGTCGGCCTTCGCGGCGTGCGTCTCCCTGTCGTAGGCATCGAGGCCGAGCGCCATGCTGGCATGCGCCGCCTCGACTATCAGCGCCGAGAGCAGCTGCGGCTCATCGAGCCCTCGCTGCACCCGTATGGCCCCCGAGGCGTGATCGTACTCGGCGGGGACGCCGCCGAGGTCGTCAACCGGCTCTATTCTCGTCGGCGAGCGAGCGACCAGCGCCGCGAGCGCGGCGTGAGGGTCCACTCTGCGCGGCAGGCATGGCCGCGCGGTGGTCTGCGACACGTCGAACACCTTGCGCACGTCGTACAAGACGCCGATGCTGCCGTCGTCGCGCACGTACTCCTTGACGGGTTCGATGATGGGGATCGCCTTCTGCCCGCGCCTCACCGACGCTCCCTGCCTGCGCCAATGCTCAGCCGTGCCGACGCGCGTCGCGTTCGGTATGCGGTCGGCTATGAGCAGGATGTTCGTGGCGGAATGGTGGGGCAGCTGCGCCGCCACCCGCATGTACGTCTCCAGCGCCGCTGGATCCGAATTCGCGCGCAGCGCGGCGGCGTCGGCGCGGTCGAATGCCTCTTGGCGCTCGCTCTGCTTCCGCTCCGCCCACGCTTGCTTGTCGAACTCGCCTTCCGGCGCGAATTCCCGGCTACTGCGTTCTTCCATCATCCGGTAGATATCTTGCATGCTCTACCTTCCTTTCTCCAGGGCGCGCGCCATGGGCTTGCGAGTCGCATGCGCTTCGCCGCTCATTTCGCGTGCCGCCGATATGGCGCGCATCTCCGCGCGCACGGACAGCCTGCCGCAGCGCTTGCGCGCTGCCTCACCATCCTTTTCTGAGAGCCGTTTTCTCGCGGATGTAGGCCCTGACGGACGGCTTTCCGCCGGGGCTTGCGCTAAAGGGGAGGCGTCGCTGTCGCCCGGCGATGCCAGCAAATCATCGAGGAGCGCCGCAGCTTGTTCGGGTGCGCGCGGCGCCTGCGCGGCGTGCGCGCGCCCATCGTGCCGATTCCCCTCGCGCGGCTCGGGCGCTTCGCGGGCGTCGTCTCTCATGCGGCACAGGCCGAGCCTCTCCGCGATGCGGTTCACCTTGCTCGCGTCCTCGGTCCGCACCAGAAGATCGACGGATTCGCCGTCCTTCTGCTTCACGACGGCGTATGCGATGCCGTAGCGTCGGGCCTCCTTCGCGAACCCTTTCAGATCGTCAAAGCGGATGGGGAACACGCGCAGCTCACGGCCCGATTTGAGCATCGCCGAAAGCCGCGCCCTGCCCTTGGTTTTCTCGTTGCTCGCCGCGGCCGCCAGCAGCATGGCGGCCGCGTTCTTCGCGCCGGCGCCCGTGATGCGCAGCGCCACCTCGGTTCCCTCGAGCGTCATCCTCACGATCTGCTCAGCAGCCTCGCTCGATGCGTCCATGACCTTCCACCTGCCTTTCCTCTCTGTTCGCTTCGGCGCCCTCGATCTGCGCGATGCGGGCCGGCAGCTCGGCGCTTCTTGCCCGGATGCGCGCGCAGGCGCGCGCCTCGCGCCTTGCGCCCCGCAGCTCCGACGCTATCTCGGCGATGCGGGGGTTTGGGGGCGCGGGGGATCCCGCCGCCTTGGAGCGCCTCGCCTCGTTGCGCAGCGCGCGGCGTTCGGCCTGCAGCGCCTCGGACTTGTCGGCCAAGGCTCTTTCGTATGCCGCCAGCTGGGATCGCGTCTCTATCCCCTCGCGCGCGAGCAGCGCGAGCTCCCCCGATATGGCTTCGAGTTCGCGCAGATCCTCGCGCAGCAGGAAATGCGCCCGCCCGCCTGGCGCCCTCTGCCTCTTCGCGCCGTTGAGCAGCGCCATGTACCTGCGGTACAGGCTCACGAGCGTGCCCTTCGGCACGGGCGGGCGCTCCTTGGGAGCGGGCCTCGGCCTGCCGAGGGGCAGGCGCTGGCGGCTGTTGGCGAGGATGCGCGCGCCGATGCCCTCCTGCGAGTACGCGTCCCCGAAATTGCGGCGCAGGCGCACGAAACGCTCCTTGCCGGGCGGGCGCACCGATATGTCCTTGCCCACCTTCACGTCGTAGCCCATCGCGCGCAGGTTCGCGTGGAACTGGCGCATGCTCGCCGCACGCCCTACGGCCTCGTCCACGTCGGCCTTCACGAGCGAGCGCCACGTGGGGCGCCCCTCGCGCTCGGCGCGCCATTCGGCGTGGTGGCGCGCGCCGCCGCGCCCGGGGCTCTCCACCACCGAAAGACCATGCTCCCGGCACAGTTCGTCGGACGCTTCGCGCATCGCGCGGTAGCAGGCGGCGTCTCGGTGGAAGCGCCTGCCGTCGGCGAAGGACACAGAGTTGACCACGAAGTGGTTGTGGAGGTGGGCCTTGTCCAGATGGGTGGCCACCACAACCTCGAAGCGGCCGCCCCACAGCTCTTGGGCGAGGGCGACGCCCACCTCGTGGGCCGTGGCGGGGTCGGTCTCGCCGGGCGCGAACGCCTGGTATCCGTGGAAGGCCACGATGCCGCCCGTCTTGCCGTATTGGCGCTTGGTCGCGTTCATCTCTTCCAGCGCCGTGGCGGGCAGGCAGTTGACGCCGGTCACGTACAGCTGCCGCTCAGTCTTGCCGGGGTCGGCGGCGTAGAGGATGGCGGCGCCCACGCCCTGGAGCTCCCACTCGTCGGGCGAGCCTTCGGCCTTGTCCGGGTTCCCGGCGTACCCGAGCACGCGCGCCAGGCGCCCTTCGACCTTCCAAATCGACGTGACGGCCACCTCATCGCCTCCTTCCCGGCTCTTTGACCGCCGCCACGATCTCGCGGAGCGCGGCTTCGAGCCTTCGCGCCTCGGCGTCGTAGCGGGCGGCGTCCACGGTGCCGAGGGCGTGGGCCTTGCGCGCGATCTGGTTGAGGTTGTTCCCGATGGCGTGCAGCTCGCGGGTCATCGCCAGGTAGTCGGGCGGCGGCTTCGGCCTCGGGTCGATGCCCCCTATGAGCGCGCGCAGGTACGCCTCCTGCGACCAGCCCGCCCTGCGCGCCGCCTCTTTGAGCCGCGCCAGCTCTTCCTCCGTGAGCCTCACCGTGGCCTTGCGCGTGCGCCTTTCCATTCGCCGCCTCCCTTCGCGGGGTTGCAGGGGGTGCCCCCTGCGTCTGCCGAGCGCCAGCGCTCGGCGTTGCTTGCTGGTACGCGACGGTTTTCCGCCGCCTCGGCGGCGGACTTCGCAACCCGCCGAAAGAAAGATCACCTTCCCCTGTCGGGCGCTCGGCCTCTGGAGCGGCGGGCCAAGAGGAACTCATTCACGTCCTTACCCTCCGGGGGAGGCTCCATCGACGCCGCCACGCCGCGAGAAGCGGCTGCGCGCGCGATCTCGCGGGCGGCCCGCCTGCCCGCCTCGTCGTTGTCGAGATGCAAGGCCAACGAGGCGATGTATGGGCGGTCGTCAAGATGCTGCGCGAGGGCGAGCGGCAGCTTCGGGGCTCCGTTGCGCGCATGGGGGACCGACACCCCGCCGAGGGACAGCATCCCCAAGCTGGCCGTCTGCTTGCCCTCGTGCTCGAGGATGGTCGCGTAGGAAAGCGCGTCTATGGCGCTCTCGAAAACATGGAGCACGCCGTTGTTTCGGACGCTTTGCAGGGAGAACGCGAAGCGCTTGTCGGATCTGGGAGCCTCGCCCTTGAAGCCTCCCTCGCACGAGCGCAAGGCCGCGTACCTCGGAACGCCCGTGCGGTCCCTGCCGACGAACACCGCGCACGCGACCCCGCCGCGCATGGTGCCGTAGACGTCTCCGGCATCCACGAGGCCCTTCAGCAGGCTGCGCGAGATGCCGCGCGATTCGAGGTACCGCATCGCATCGTCGTCGGCGCACCGGCGTGGGAGGCGAAACGCCGGGCGCGGCGCGCTCGCCGGTGGGGCGGCATGCGCGGGCGGGGATGCTCTCGCAACGGCAGGGCGGTCGGCCCGCAGATGCTCCACGGCGTCGAGGAAGGCCATGTCGCGCACTTTGACGAGGAAGTCGAGCGCGCTCCTGCCGCCGAGATCCCGGCTCCACCAGAACCACTTGCCGTTGGAGATCTTAAGGCTGTCGTGTTCCTTCGTGCAGTAGACGCCGGGCGAAATGCGCACCAGCTCGTCGGGTTCGCGCTCTTGCAGGTAAGTAAGCAGGTCAACCCGCTTCACTTCAGCGATGATTTCAGGGTCGACGTATGGCATGTTTTCGTCCTTTTCTTGTCTTCGGATTTGCCTGTGGCCGCCGGAGCGGCGCGGCGTGCCCCCATTCGCCTTCGCTTCGCCATGCCGATTCGAGATGCGCGGAACGCGGCGTGCCCAAGAGACGCTGAAAGGGGTAGAATGGCGGGCATGGTGAATCCGAGTGAAACATACACTGCATGGAGCATCGGGGAGGGCGCGCACGAGGTGACGGGGCTCAAGCCGATGCTGAACCCGGAGGAGCAGGTTGCGCTTCTGAAGGCGAAAGGCGTCTCGTTCGAGCGATGCGGCGAGGAGCAAGCCGCGGACGCTTTGGCCCGCCGGGGAACCTTCGTGCACCTCGCGTCATGCCGCAGGCTGTTCCAGAAGCACGCGTCCGGCGACGACCGGGGGAAGTACGTGAGGCTTGACTTCGCCGACCTGCTGGCTCTCGATGCGCTCGACGACGAGCTCCGCAAGGCGTTCCTAGCTGTCTCGCAAGACGTGGAGCGGCTGGCCAAGACCTCCATGGTGACGCGCGCCTCCAGGCTCGACGACGAGGACGGCTACGGCATAGTCGCCGATTTCATGAGGGCGCAACAGAGGAGATACCGCAGCTACATCGAGCGGGATCTCTCCTCGCGCATGTCCGCCGGCATCGTCGGCGACGTTTACACCGGGCGCATCATCGGCCATTACCGAGACGCGATGCCCGTATGGGCGTTTTTGGAGGTGGTCACGTTCGGAACGGCGCTGGCCTTCTGCCTGTTCTGCTCCGAGCGATGGGACGACGCCGTCATGCGGGAGGAGCACTACATCCTCAAGGGCGTGAAGGCCGTGAGGAACTGCTGTTCCCACGGCAGCTGCATAGTCAACGGGATGGACGGCTCCAACGAGTGCGATTACGCGCTTTCCAGCCTGGTCTACGATTGGCTCGCCGAGAAAGGCGTCGGCAACAGCAAGACGCGCCGCGCCAAGTTAAGGAACCGTCGTATGCAGCAGCTCCTCGAGACGCTCGTGATGTTCGACCGATTGGGAGGGCCGGCGCTCTGTCCCCGTTCGACGGCGCTGCTGGAAGGGCTGCGCGCGAGTCTTCTCGGCACGTGCGAGAGCTACGGCGTCCAGAACGGGTTCGTGTCGTACCTGAGGTTTCTGGCGAATCTCATTGACAAGGCGCTCGGCTGATGGCACCATAACCTCAGATTCAAAAACCTTCGGGTTTTGTATGGGCCAATCCCGCTGGGATTGGCTCTAGTTTTTTGGGCTTGGTTGGCTCTCACGTCGCTTCAACTGCGTCTTCCGAACCGACGTCCGGCAGATCGCCCTCGTTTGCCCGACGGCGGAGCTCGGTTTGGCGGTGACTTCCATGAACACAAAAGGGCCGAAAAAGAAGAAGCAGCATTACGTTCCGAAGTTCTACTTGCGTGGGTTTTGCGGGAGCGGCGACACGGTGTTCGCGCTAGATAAGGAGTCGGGGGGAATATTTACACCCTCGGTTGGCGATTTCTGTGCGGAGAGGTACCTGTACGAATCCCTATCGAACGACCCCAACTGGTACAAGGGGAAATTCGTCTATCCGAACTACACTGAGGACGGCCTCTGCGAACTGGAGAGCGCTTTTGCCCCCGTCCTGAAAAGGGTGGCGGCCCTGTGCGTGCCGAACGCCCCGTTCACGTGCGTCGGCGATGACGACGCGAGAATCATCGCGTCTTTTGTGGCGAATGCGATTGCTCGCCATCCCAGCGTGTTCAAGCCCCTCCGGAATGAGCTTATGTTGTCGGCTTCGGAAGAAGACCTCTCTCCGTATCGCGACCTTATGAGGGCTCTGGGGCACGAGGGCGCGTTCGAGGGGGTGGCGGCGGAAGGCGTCACGCGCCGCCTGCTGCTAGATACGGGCGACGGGTCCTACCAAGGGCTCATCGTAGGAGAGCTGCTCGAAATGGAGGGGATCGTCCTGCGCGCGCCCGGGTGCGCCTCGTTCGCCACCGCGTCTTTCCCCGTCCTCCCCGTTGTTCGGGAAACAGGGGGGCGGGATCGCCTCTCCTCTCTGTACTGCCCTATCAGCCCGAATGCGGCCGTCATCTACGGCCCCGGCCCCCGTCGGGGGATGGGAGGTTGCGAGCTGCTCGGCGCGCGCGATGTCGTCAGGCTCAACGCCGCCTACTTCGAGGCGGACTTCGTCCGCTTCGTCGTAGCGAAGGACAGGCGGACCCTGGAAGAGGCCCGCTCTTTCGCCGAGGCTAAACGGCCTTCTCCACCCTCTCGCCGATCCATTTGACGACCGGGACGGCCATGGCGTTTCCGAGGGCTTTGTAACGACGGCCGTCCGGAGCCGGCTTGCCGCGGAACTCCACGTTCGTCCAGTTGTCCGGGAAGCCTTGCAGCCTCTCGCACTCCAACGGCGTGAGCCGCCTGACCGCCGGACCCTGCAGGACGTGGCTCGCCTGCTTGACGCCGGGATGCGCGGCGAGCGCGCCCACGTGGCTGCCCGACCCGCCGACGAAGCGCACCTCGTCGCGCGTGTTCTGGGCGAACGCCGCGACGGGGCCCACGCACGACGGGGAGCCGCCCACCTTCAGCGTGCCCGCCAGGTCCACGTCGCACGCCGCGTTGGCCGCGTCCCCCGAAAGGCACGCCATGGGCGGCCCCTTGGCGGCGTTCGCCGTGAGGCACCCGCACAGGCCGTCGCCCACGTGCGCGTTCGCATGGGTGGACGCGAGGCACAGGGCCTCGCGCGGCGGCCCGCCCGCAGGCAGGGCCACGGCGTGGCGGTCGGCGGCGGTGAGGGTGTACATGCCTTTCTCGTCGGGGTCGCAGAAGCCCGCGCCATTGCCCCCGTTTTCAGGCTTTCGGCCTATGGAGTTGCCAACGATGCCGTAGACGGCGGGCGCGTGCCAGTCGGCCGTGAGGGTGGGCGATTGCTCGGCGGCGTGGCCTACCGACCCGCTGGCGGGGGCGGCGGAGTACTTGAAGCCTGCCGTTCGAGCGCCTCCTCCAGCTGCGGCGGCAAGGAGCGCCCTCTTCTCCTTGCCCGGCGGATGATCCCAGCGCATGCAGTGGGGCTCAAATAGTACCTCGCAGGCACGGGCGGCGCTTCCAAGCACTCCGACAAGAAAGACACGCTCGCGTCGCTGGGCCAAGCCGAAGAATTGCGCGTCCAGAATTCTCCATGCCAGACCGTACCCGACCTCATCCATCGCCCGGAGCAGGCATCGGAAAGCCTCCCCGTTCTCGCTCGAGAGCGCTCCCGGGACGTTCTCCCAGACAAAGCATCTCGGCATGACCTCACGTACAGCTCGAATAAATTCGAGCATGAGGCCCGACTCGCCTTTGAGCCCCGTTCTCTTTCCGGCGACGGAAAAGCTCTGGCACGGGCTTCCGCCGATGACAACGTCGATCTCGCCACGCATCTCCTTCCACTCGACCTTCGATATATCTCCCAGGTTGGGCACGCTCGGGAAGCGAGTAGCGAGAACCGCGTTGCAGAACGGGTCGATCTCGCTGAAGGCGACCGCCTCCCAGCCGAGCGGCCCCCACGCGCAGCTCGCCGCCTCTATGCCTGAGAAAAGGCTCACGTACCTCACGAAGCCCCCTTCCCGCCGCGCGCTGCGGCGTTGGCTATTGACGACACCTTGCCGGGGGCGGCGCCCTCCCCGAACACGGCGACCATGCTCGGAAAGGGCGCGGGGCCCTGAGCGACGCCGGCGAGCTCGAACCTGATGCGGCCGCGAACGAGCCTTATCTCTGCATGGCCGAGGATGTAACGGAGGAACCACTCGGTGTCCGTGCGCGCCGCCACCAGCAGCGCGACCGTCGTGCGCGGCTTGGCGCCCTCGATTGCCGCCTTGCGCGCCCATGCCCCGACGCCCCGGCCGTAGGGCGGATTCACCCACACTCTCTCGCCGCCCCAGTCAGCCGCGAGCCCGTCGTCTCGTTTGGTGAGGTGCCTTTCGCATTTGGCGTTGGCGTCCGAGCTCGCCGCGTCAAGGGTGAAGTGGAACTCGGAATCGAGCGCCGAGAACAGCCACGCGGGGGTCTCCCAGTCGTCGCGCGCCGACGAGAAGGCCGCCCCGCCGGCGCCGGTGAAGCCGCCTGGCGGCGCTGCTGCCGCGCTTTTCACCGGCATAGCCCCGCCGCCTTTCGGATGGGCACCTCGCGCTCGCACACGTCAACGATGTGCAGGCACAGCCTCTCGGGGATGCGCCCGCGCTCGCGCGCGTTCGCCAGGCCCTGCGTGCCGGACTTCGACCCGCGCGGCGCCGACTCGTGGCAGGGCGCCCCGTTGCGGCACGGCGGGCAGAATCGCGGGTCGGAGGCGTTCGTGAATATGTCGGTCGGCTTCATGGCCCTCGCGCCGTATTGGCAGTAGGTGACGGTGTGGCGGGGGATGACCGCCATCATGTCCTGCTTGCGCAGGCCCGCGCGCGGGTTCTCTATGAAGTAGAGCGCCGGCCTCAGATCGCGGATGAGGCGGAGCATCGCCAGATCCACCCGGTCGCATTTGAGCGCGTAGTCGCTCACGGGGTCCAGGTTGCCGGTGTTGGCGTTCTTGCGCCTGTGGCGCGATATGCCCGCCATGGAGAACGTGGCGCAGTCCGGCGACGCCCACACCACGTCGGGCCGGCCGAATGCGCGCAGGACGTCCGGCGCTTTCAGGAACTCGATGTCGGCGTGGAGGTCGGCGGGCAGCGATTCGTCCCACTCCACCGAGAACACCTCGTGGCCCCGCTTTTCGAACGCCTCGCCGATGGAGCGCGTTCCGCTGAACAGTTCGAGCACTTTCATAAACATTCCCCCTTCGCGAAAAGGAATGCCCCGGCGTTGCCGCCAAGGCGCTCCATCGACCGATTCCGGTTTGCCGGCGATGAGGCGCATCTCGCGCGGCGCGGTGTGCGCCCTCACCGTTCGAACTCCTTTTTCTTTTCGGCACGTTCCGGCTCATGACCGTCGTCGCACAGCTGCTCGGGGCCGCTTTTTCCCACGTCGAGCAGGGCGTCGAGCTCCGCGAGGCGGGCGGACTTCTCTTTCAGCTCGCCTTCGTGGGGAAAAGGTTTGGTGGCCTCGGTGCGCGCAGCCTCCATCTGCCTGCGGGCTTCTTCGAGGCGCGCGCGGCACTCGTCAGCCTCCGCGCCCATCTTGGCGATGGCGTTGTCCAGCCTCGTCACGGCGCCTGCCGCATCACCGCCCAGCTCGCATTTGTGCTCGGCTTCGCCGACGATGCGCATCTCGAACGCCGCGCTCATGCGGTCGAACGTCAACTCCAGGGAGAACCCCCGGTACGACCCGAGCGGCATGGCCCCCGTCTCGGTCATCTCGCCGCGCGCCGCGAGCACCGCCTCGCCTGCCGCCGCACGCTCCCGGAAGGCGGTGCCGCGCACTTCCATCGAAAATGCCTCCTTCGTCGGCGGCGGGTTCGCCCTTGCCTTCGCGACATCGGCCTCCAGCGATTCGAGGCGCGCCGACAGCGACGCCATGCGCTGCGGGTAGTCCTTGGCGGCCTTGTCCTCCAGCGCGTACTTCTGCGCTAGGTGGTCGGCCTTCAGCATCCGCAGGCGGGACACCTCGACATCGAGGCCCATGCGCTCCTTGACGAGCGGGTTTCCCGTGGCGAGCGCTTTGAGCTCGGCGTAGGAAAGCGCCGCCTCGTCAACGTCGGCGGCTGTGCGAACGGGCGACTTCGAGGTCATGACCTGCGCTATGAATCGCTGCTTTCCCTCTACGAGCTGGTAGAGGTACGCGTCGAAGGTGCCTTCGGTGACGTAGCGGTACGCCTCCACCTCGGCATTCATGTTGCCCTGGCGCTCGATGCGCCCGAGGCGCTGCTGGAGGTCGGCGGGGCGCCACGGGCAGTCGAGGTCGTGGATGGCGGCGAGCCTGCGCTGCACGTTGGTGCCCGCGCCCATCTTCTGCGTGGACCCCATGAGGATGCGCACGGCTCCGGCGTTCACCTTCCCGAAGAGGGCGAGCTTCTTCGCCTCGGTGTCGGTGTCGTGGATGAACGCCACCTCGCCCTCGGGCACGCCGCGCGCCACGAGCTTGCGGCGCAGATCGTCGTACACGTTGAAGGACCCGTCGCCCTTCGGGGTGGAGAGGTCGCAGAACACGAGCTGGGTGAGCCTTTCCTCGGCGCCGTCGCGCCATATGCGCAGCACGTTCTCGCAGCAAGCGTTCACCTTGCTGCCCTCGAAGTCGGGCAGCGCGGGGTCGGCGAGGCGTTGGTCGAGGGCTATCTTGCGGCCGTCGTTGGTGATGAGGAGCATGTTGTCCTTCTCGGCGGGCACACTGCCCGCCCTCACCGCCTCGGCGCGCTCGGCGAGCCCCGCCACCAGCTCGCGCTGGACGGGGGAGGGCTGCACCGCCACGTTGCGCAGATGCACCTTGGGCGTGGGAAGCGCCAGCGTGTCCGCCGTCTGCACGTCGGCGACCTGTTTGAACATGGACATGAGCTCGGGTAGGTTATAGAAGCGCGAGAAGCGCGTTTTCTGCCGATAGCCCGTGCCTTCGGGGGCCAGCTCCAATGCCGTCACTGTCTCGCCGAACGTGGACGCCCAGCAGTCGAAGTGGGAAAACCCCAAGCGCTCCAGCTCGCCGTATTGCAGGTAGCGCTGCATGGTGTAGAGCTCCGCCATCGAGTTGGACACCGGCGTGCCCGTGGCGAACACCGTGCCGCGTCCGCCGGTCTGCTCGTCGAGGATGCGGCACTTCATGAACAGGTCGGAAGACTTCATGGCCTCGCTCTGGGCGATGCCGCTGACGTTTCGCATCTTGGTGTGGAAGAACAGGTTCTTGTAGTAGTGGGCCTCGTCCACGAAGATCCGGTCGACGCCGAGCTCCTCGAACGTGAGCACGTCGTCCTTGTCGGTTTGGTCAGCGAACTTGGCGAGTCTCACGTTCAGGCGCTTCTTCGTGATCTCCATCTGCTTCACGCTGAACCGTTCGCCGTGCTGCGCCTTGATCTCGGCTATGCCGTCGGAGAGCTCGGCGATCTGGCTCTCTATGAACGCTCGCTGACGCTCCACCGATACGGGTATCTTCTCGAACTGGGTGTGCCCCATGATCACGCCGTCCCAGTCCCCCGAGGCGATGCGGGCGCAGAAGCGCCTGCGGTTGCGCCGCTCGAAGTCGCGCTTGGTGGCCACCAGCAAATTGGCGGCGGGGTAGAGCCTCAGCCATTCCGACGCCCACTGCCCCGTGAGGTGGTTCGGCACGACGAACAGGGGCTTGGAGCAAAGCCCTATGCGCCGCAATTCCATGGCGGCCGCCGCCATGGTGAATGTCTTGCCCGCTCCCACCTCGTGGGCGAGAAGCGCGTTTTTCCCGTAGAGGATGCGGGCGACGGCGTTTCTCTGGTGCGGCCTCAGCTCTATCTCGGGGTTCATGCCGGGAAACGCCAGGTGCGAGCCGTCGAACTCGCGCGGGCGGATGGCGTTGAACCGCTCGTTGTAGGCGGCGACCAGCCTCTCCCTGCGCGCCTGGTCTGAGAACACCCACTCCTTGAAGGCCGCCTTGATGGCCTCCTGCTTGGCGAGCGCCACCGCCGTCTCCTTCTTGTTGAGGACGGGTTTCTTCTTGCCGTTTTCGTCCTCGACGTAATCGACCACGCGCGCGTCCTTGAGGTTGAGCGTCTCCTCGATGATGTGGTAGGCGCTCATGCGGCGCGTGCCGTAGGTCGACAGCGCGCGCACGTTCGAGCCGTCGCGGCCCTTGCCCTCGATGCGCCACTGCGCCGTGGCGGCGGAATACCTCACGGCCACCTGTTCGCGGACCCAGTAGGGCGGGTCGAGCAGGTGGAGCACGAACTCACGCACGTCGTCGGCGGGGATCCACGTCGCTCCGAGGCGCACGCTTATCTCGGCCGCCCCCAAATCGGGCGGCTGGGCGCAGCGCAGCGCCTCGATATTGGGAATGTACGAGGGGTCGGACGCGGCCGTCAGCTCGGCGATGCGCAGCTTCGCCCGCACGTTGCCGGAGAGGTATTCGTCGGCGGGCTGCCAGACGGGCTGCTCTCCGGTCGCCGTGGGAACGCGGAATATGGCGCCTTTCAGCGCTTCGGCCAGTTCGTTTTCCCCCATTCCGGTCAACCTCGCCATGTAGGGCAGATCGACCCGTCCGCGTTCAGACAGCGAGGCAGCCAGCGCCGCCTGGGGGTCGTCGGCGTGCGTCACGGGCGCGTTGGGCCGTATCGTGCGCTTGGAGAACATGTCCGCCTTGCGCTCGAAGTTCCCCTCGCCGTCGAGGATCTCCAATGCGCACAGCAGCGGGTAGGAGGAATCCTGCTTGAGCGCGGCGGCGTTCGCGCGCGAGTTCAGGATGCCGTGCTTCGCCGCGTAGGCGTCGTAGAGCGCGTTGAGCCTTGCGCGCTCAGCCTCCACCTCCGCATCGGGCGCGCCGTCCTTTTCGAGCGTTATGAGCCGTCGGGCGCAATCCCGTAGGGGGATCATTCCCCCGATTCGCTCAGCGGCCGCCTTCGAGGGATTCTGCCGGTGCATGAGGGGACCCATGCGGAAGTAGAGGGCGCCGCCAGATTCGGCGTAGGACCAGTCGCGCACGTCCGGGTCTGCGGGGATGGCGTCGCCGGGCTCGCTTTCGGGCGCATCCCATTCGGGGATGCGGGCGGTCATCTTGCCGAGGGCTTCGCGCAGCGCTTCTTCCAAGTCGGTGCCGGGCTTCGGCCTGCATTCGGAGTCCGCCCGCCCGTAGGCGTTCGTCGTCGCGGCGAGCTCGCCGAGCACCATGTCGGGGTGGGATGCGAAGTAGGAGTTCACGTCGATGCCCGCCTCGACGCGCTCGGTGTGCGCCCATTCGGGCTCGCAGACCTCGGCGCGCTCGCGCTTCTGGAGGATGACCACGTCCGCCGTGACTTCGGCATGCGGCGAGAAGGCCGTGTTGGGCAGGCGGACCGCTCCCACGAGCTCGGCGCGCTCGGCGATCCTTCTGCGGGCGGCGGGATTCTTCTTGTCGAGCGTGCCTTTGGACGTGACGAAAGCCACGATGCCTCCCGGCCTCACCAAGTCGAGCGCCCTCGCGAAGAACCAATCGTGCACGAGCAGCCCCTCGTCCCGATGGCGGGGATCGTCGACCTGGTAGCTGCCGAAGGGCACGTTTCCCACCGCGACGTCGAACGATTCGTCGTCGAGGTCTGCGTGCTCGAAGCCGCCGTGGATGATCTCCGCGGACGGATGGAGGGCGCGGGCGATGCGCGCGGTCAGGCCGTCGAGCTCCACGCCGACGAGGCGGCAGCCCGCAAGCGCCTCCGGCATGGCGGCGAAGAACGCGCCCGTGCCGCATGACGGCTCCAGCACCCTGCCGCCCGAAAGCCCCATGCCCCGGATGGCCTCCCATATGGGGCGCGCGATCTCCTGCGGGGTGTAGAACGCCGTGAGCGTGGAGGCGCGCGCCGCCGCGTACTCCCCGTCGGAGAGCAGCTGGCGCAGCCGGGCCTTCTCGTGCGCCCATTTCCCCGATTCCTCGTCGAACGCGTCGGCGAGGCCGCCCCAGCCCACGTAGCGCGCGAGCGCTTCGCGCTCTGCGGCGTCGGGCGGGCGGCCTTCCCCCTCGACGGCGACGAGCGCTTCGATGGCCGCGATGTTGCCGCGCAGCCGCCCGAGCGGGGTGGCGAGCTGTTCGGGATACTCATTTGCCCCATCGTCGAACGAGAAAGCCAGCTGGCCCCGTTCGGGCGGCTTTGCCTCGGAACGGCGGGAGGCGGGCTTGTCGCCCGCCTCCCTTCGGCTTGTCTTGGTTTTCTCTTGGCCGCGCTGCTTTTCTAGGCGTACACGACCTTCATCGCCGCCGCTTCGCGGGCCGCTGCCGCCGCCTCGGCCATCTTCGCCGCCCACGCTGCCGGATCCGCCACCTTCGCCGCTTCGTCCAACCCCCTGCTCTTCGCCACGCGGGCCGCCAGGTCGTCCGCCATCGCCTCCGCGAGGGCTTCCGTCTCGGCCAGGTGCCTCGCCAGCGCCCCCTGCGCCAGCAGGTCCGCCCGCAGCTCGGGCTTGCTCGATCTCAGGTATTCGTCCCTCATCAGCGCGAACGGCCCCAGGTTCGCCGCCGCTTCCTCTTCCGTTGCCAGGGTCGGCAGCAGAAGACCACCGCCCTCCCTGTACGCCATCTCCATCGCCTCTCCTTTCATCGGGCTCTTTTGCCGGATTATGGACGGCGGCGGCCAAGGGCGCAAACGTGCGATGGGATGCTTCCGGGGCTCTTTCCCGCATCGCGGGGGCTATCGTGCGCAGGACGGCTGCGGCGGCGCTTGCCGTGCGGCAGCCGAGCGCGTTCATCGCCCGGACCGTGCCGAACATCGGCAGGGCGTCCGCCGCGCGCGGCGTGATGAGCGCGCCGCCTTCGATGCCGCAGCGCGACGCCGCCTCGTAGGCGGCAGATGCCGCCGCGAGCTCCAGAAGCAGATCCCCGGCCTCGGGGGCTTCGAGGCGTTCCAGGCCGCTTCCGCCGCGCGCTTCCCCGATGGCCGCGACGGCCGATTCCGCGTTTTCGCGTACGGCGGCGCTCGCCGCCTCGGCGATGGCCTCGATGGTGCCTTTCCTGGCATCAGCCCCGAAGGATTCATGGAGGGCGCCGACGATGGCCGCCTCCTGCTCCGGGCCGCCAGCCCAAAGCGGCAGCGGGCGGGCGGCGCGCCCGGGCGCCGTGTCCGACACGTCGAAGTAGTAGCGCAACCGCCCCGTTCCCGGGGCTCCGAACACGGCGATTCCGACTGATCCGCGCTTCACCCGCCGGCCGAACAGGGCATCCCAGCGCTCCAATTCCAACACCGCCTTGGCGTCCGGGCGCTGCGCGTGGACGAGCGCCTGCTCCGGGAAGGGCAGCTTGTAGTTGCGGCCCGCCGATTCGAGGAACGCCTTCCACGCCTCGGGGCTTTCGCTCAAAGCGACGAGGGTCGTTCGGTAGAGTTCTTCAATGGTCCGGTACGTGCTCGCCACGCGTCACCTCCTCGGAAGCTTCGTAGGTTCGCTCGCAGGCGTGATTTCCCGCGGGCCCCTTGGTTAGAATCGGCCAAATCCTCCAATAGACGGGAGTTTTTCATGAGGAAGCTGCTCGCCCTGCTCAGGCTGGTGGCCGCCGTTTTCGCTCTGGCGGCTGCCGCCTACGTTTGCCTCGTCGTTTTCGGCGTTTTCTCGGCTCTCGACAGCGCGACCTCCGGGTATTCCATCTACCGCTAGCCGGCAGGTGGCGAATGGCCCTCGCGGGCCGCCCGCCCGCCGCGCGCGTTCTCATCGGATCTCGGGGATTTCGCGCTCGCCGAGTTCTTCGGCGTCCTTCTCGCGGCACCGCTTCATAGCGACGGCAAGGCATCCGAAGCCGGCCGCCGCGATGGCGGCCGAGACGGCGGCCAAGGGCGCGAGGTTCACGCCGGTCTTGTCGAAGGGCTCGCCCCCTTCGACTGCGGGCGCAGGGGTCGCCTCGTCCTCCATGGTCACTGTCTGAACGTCGCCCGTGGCCTCGACCTCGAATTCAACGTCCTCCGCCAGCTCATAGCCCTCGGGCGCGCTTTCCTCGTGCAAGGTGTACGTTCCCGGCGCGAGCTTCTCTATGCGGTGGGGCTCTTCGGCGGAAACCCACTCCTCCACCACGGCGCCCTCGGCGTCGAGCACCTGCATGGCCGCCCCGGAAAGCGGCGCGCCCGTTTCCGCGTCCACCTTCTCGGCATCGACCTTGGTGAAGTCGTCCTCCATGGTCACCTTCTGGGAAACCTGGCCGGACACCACCTCGAAATCCACGCTGTTTGCGACCAGGTAGCCCTCGGGGGCGATCTCCTCGCGCAGGGTGTAGGAGCCCTCGTCGAGCACGATCTCGTGCGGCTCTTCCCCGGACACCCATTCGTCCACCACGTTGCCTTCGGCGTCGGTCACTTGGAGCGTGGCGCCCGGAAGCTCCTCGCCCGTCACGATGTCGGCTTTGGAGATGGAGACGTGCGGCTTGTCCGAGTTCACCAGCGTCCCGAGGTCGATGGTCGCGCCGTCTCGGTACACGCTCACCTCGAACGCGGGGATGAGTTCCCGGTCGGCGTTCGCCTCGCAGGGCTGCTCTTCCACGATGTAGGCGTCATACGGCAGCGCGCCCAAGGCGTCGTCGGGCTCCCCGCCGCCGAACCACACGCCGGACTCCGCCGTGCCGCCGTTGGTGTCGGCGGTGTGGGGGTTCCACGACGCGGCGGTGGATGCGCAGCCGTTGGCGTCGGTGACGATGGTGTGGCTTTCTCCAGTGGTGGCGCTGGTGACGAGGAACGGCACGCCGGCCATGCGGCCTTGGTCGCCCTCGCCGACCTTCACGAGTTTCAAGTCGCCTCGGATGACCTGCTCAGTGAGCTCGTCGGCCACCTCGTGTTCGAAAACGGGCGATTCGCTGCCCGCCATGTCCGCTGTGACGGTTATCTCGTGGGCCTCGGGGTCGGGCAGGTAGCCGGCGGGCGCTTTCGTCTCCTTGATGGTCACGGTGCCGAGGGGGATGCCCTCGAAAGCCAGCTTCGAGTTCTCCACGACGCCCTTCGCGGTCACGTATTCGCCGCCGTGAAGGTAGGTGGCCTCGTACTCCGCGCCGTCGAGAGATGCGGCTCCCTGTGGCTCGGGCAGCAAGGTTTCGGCGTCTTTCTTGATGAGCGTGAGATTCACCGTGACGGGGGCGTCTTGCGCGTTCACGTGAACGTTGCCGCCGGCGACCGTCACGTGGAACTCCTCCTGGGAAAGCGCGTAGCCCGCTGGCGCGCTGATCTCGCGCACGACGTAGTCGCCGTTGGGCAGCTTCTCGGAGGTCTGCCCGTGGCCGCTCTCGTCGGTGGTGAACTGCGCCACGAGGCTTCCGCCCTGGTAGACGCCGTAGACCGCGCCGGCGAGCGTGTACTCGCCGTTGCCGGCCGTCACCGACGCATCGGCGCTCGTCTTGTCGAGCGTGACGAAGCCGCCCTCGGACAGCCCCCTGTACACGGCGAAGCTGGCGTAGGTCTTGCCGTGCCCGCCGTCGATGCCCCACATGTAGTCGAATCGCACGTTGCAGGTGCCGAAGTGTTCGCTCCATGCGTGATAGACCGTTGCGCCTTCGCCCGCGATGGCGCAGTGCACGGTGGCACCCGACGCGTTGGAGAACACGATGACGTCGCCCGGCTTCACGGTTCCCGCCGCGAACGCGGCGTTGTAGTCATCCGCCGACGAGCCGCGGAACGTCTCGTGCGCGGCGCAGAACGCCGCGATGGCGTCCGTTCCGCAGTTGCCGGGGCTTCCGCCGGGCCAGCTCAGCCCGTAGACGTTGGCGATGACCCAGCCGACGAACCCCGAGCAATCCCAGCCCGAGGTGCCTTTGCCTCCCCAGACGTAGGGCGTGCCCATCAGGTCTTCTATGCCGCCTTTCACTTCCTCCCAAGTGGCGTCGCTGAGCGAGCCGTCTGCCGCGTATGCCGCTTGGCTGCGCGAAGGAAGCCCCGCGAACACCGCCGCCGCGACGAGGAGGGCCGCGAGCATGCAGCGGATTATCTTGCCCGCAGCGCGGCCGTTGGTTGCCTGTGCTTTCATGTTCTTCTCCTTGCGTTGTCGTTTTCTGCGTTTGCGTGCCGGACGTTCGGATCGCCCTTACATTCCGTGCTCCCTTCTCTCGCTTTGAGGCCGTCAGCTTTCCGCGGGCTGCGCGTACACGAGCGTCCTCTCGTTCGCGTAGGTCGTGTACGAGCAGGTCACGAACGTGAACAGCTGCGAAGCGTTTTCGTCGTTCGATATGCGCACGTCGCACTCCTCGAAGCGTTGCGCGTACCAGGCGCGCATCTCGTCGGCGGATGAGAAGTCCGTCCGCTTGGCGTTTTCGCTGCCGTCGATCACGTCCACCGCCGACACGGAAAGCTCCATGGCCCCGTTGGGAGTTTGCAGCTCGATGGTCGGATGCGAGCGCGCGAACGCCTCGTCCGAGTAGCGCGCGAAGTCAGCGAACATCGCCACGAATCCGCCGCCCATGTTGTGACCGAACACCACCGCGCTCATGCCGCCCACGCCGTCGCACGCCGCGTCCACGTAGGGGCATCCGTAGGGGTTCCACGAGCGGTAGATGTCGTGGCTCAGGTAGTAATCGGGGTCGCCGCCCGGCGCCTGCACGACGGCGTAGTCGATGGCGGTGCCATCGACGCTCACCCACGCGACGATCGCGGGGTTCACAACCCGCCAGTAATCCCAATCGACCCCTTCGGCATCTGCCGCGGTGGGCGATTCGTTCGAAGCCATTGCGGAAACCGCTGCCGCTGACAGGCTTCCGAACGGCTGCCCCCTGGGGTTGGGCACCACCGACGCGGCGCTTCCGGCGGTCGATGCCTGGAAGGCGGCCATCGCCCCGCAGAGGGCGAGCAGCAGGATCCCGGCGAGAAGCCAGCCCGCCGCCCTCCGCCTCGGTCGCTTGTGGTCGGCTTCGCTCATTGGCTGCCCCCTTCCAAAACCGAAGGCGGCCCCGCAGAGCCGCCTTCGGTTTTCGTTTCTCTCCGGTATGAGGTTTTATTTCCGGCAAGGTTGGTTGCCATCCCCTTCTTCGGCTGGTAATCCCCGGAAGGGGGTGGGGTGTGGGGAGGGGGAAACCCGGAAAACGCCCTGGTTGCAACATATGCTGGATCAGGGCGCACGTCCCCCTTGGCCTGTCGGTGGGCCTCAGCGCTCGCGGGCGCGCTTCCTCTCGTGGCGCTCTAAGAGCTCGAGCGCCTTGACTATGCGGGCCTCCACGGCCTCCCTGCTCGTGCCGGGCTTGAAGAAACGCTCTATCTTCTCGCGGGGGATGCGGAACTGTTCCACCTGGTTGGGTTTGCGCTCGCCCATGATGGACGCCATGGCTTCTCGCGACAGCGCGCCCTGCTCCGAGAGCCTGCGCATCCTGATCGCCTGGACGTGGGACGGCGTGCACGCCTCCATCCCCATGGCGTCGAGCAGGTCGTCCTGCTCCCTTTCGGACAGATAGCTGATCTCCACGGCGGGGCGCATGGCCATCGACCCGCCGTCCACCATGTCGAGCAGATCGGGGTTGAGGTGCGTGAGGCGGACGTAGCGCTGTACTTGGCTTTTGCTCTCCCCCGATTGTTCCGCCACAATGTCGCGCGAGCGTGCGTTGGCCAACTTGTGCCCCACTGGGGCACAAGTCAAGTCGGAGCGGTACCCCTGCCGGCTCAGAGCGTCGATTTTCATCTTGTAGGCGAACGCTTTCTCGCTCGGCAACACGTTCTCGCGCTGGATGTTCGCGTCCACCATCGCGATGACCGCCTCGTCGTAGGTCATCTCCCGAACCACGGCGGGAAGGGCCTCCAGCCCCGCCATCTCGGCGGCGCGCTTGCGCCTGTGGCCGCTCACCATCTCGTAGCGCCCGTTCTCCTTCGGCCTCACGAGCGCGGGCACGAGCACGCCGAATCTGGAAACGCTCTCGGCCATGTCGCGCAAGGCGTCGTCATCGACGCGGAAGGGATGGTCCGGGAAGGGATCTATCATGTAGAGGGGGATGACCCCCACTTTCTCGCAGCCCACCTCGTCGCGCTCGGCCTGCGTGGTGAACAGGTCATCGAGCGACGGCAGGTCGATGGGTATCGCGCTTTCTCTGGGCATCTTCGAGCACCTCCTCCGCCAGCTTCGCGTAGGCCGCCGCGACGGGGCTTTTCGCGTCGTGTTGGAAGATGCTCTTTCCGTAGGCGCTCGTCTCCGCAGCCCTCACCGCCAAGGGCACGGTGGCGCCGAACACGCGCAGCGTCTTCCCGTAGCCTTCGCGCAGCGAGGCCTCGATCTGCTTGGCGAGGTTCGTCCTGCCGTCAACGAGCGTCAGCAGCACGCCCTCGATTTCCAAGTGTGGGTTGATCTGCCGCTTCACGCGCCCTATCGTCTTGACGAGCTGGGTCATGCCCTTCGCGGGAAGATACTGCGCCTGCACGGGCACGATGACGGAATCGGCGGCGGCCAACGCGTTGACGGCGAGCATGCCGAGGGACGGCATGCAGTCTATGAGGGCGTAGTCGTAGCCGCGCTTGGCCTCGTCGAGCCATGCTTTGAGCGTTCGCTCGCGGTTCATGGCGGTGACGAGCGCCACCTCTGTGCCCGACAGCTCGATGTTCGCGGGCATCAGGTCAACGCCCTCGGGGTGCTTCAATATCCCGGCATCGGGTTCCAGCGGCTCGTCGCGGGCGACCGCCTCCAAATGGGTCGCCAACGTGGTTTCCAGCTCGTCGGGATTGCGCCAGCCGAGCGATGCGGTGAGGTCGCCCTGCGGGTCGGCATCTATTAGCAGAACGCGCTTCCCGCTCATGGCGAGCGCCACGCCGAGGCTTGCGGCGGTGGTCGTCTTGCCCGTGCCGCCTTTCTGATTTGCTATCGCTACGACTTTGCACCTGCTCATAGGCGGTCTCCAATGGTTCGCAGGGCAGGTAGCGACGATGCGGCCACGAAACGAACACAAACGAAGCCCCTGTTGCATGGTCCGGCGGGGTCGAGAATGCGCACGTTCGTCAAAAGTTCGTCAAAAACGCGCGTTTCTCCTGTTTCCCGAACGGATGGAAAAACAAAGGCGTGTCGAAAAGTACGCCTTTGAACTGGTTTTTTGTGATTGTCTGTTTTGTGAGTTTCCTGAAAAATCGGGCGTGAAATTGATTGGGAAGCTTGGGCCTTACCACTTGGCGACGCCCGCATGCGTGAAGGGAATTATAGCGCACCTTTTCCCATTCGAGAAGAAACACATATTTCGACATGGTTGATCGGTCTTCCCGCAGAGGACGCAGAGGGCGGCTTTAGTCACCCCCCCCCGACCCCAGACGTAGCCACTATCGGAACACGAGGGCGGACTAAAGTCCGCCCCTACGGGGTTTCGACGGCCCAGCAATAAAGCCTTCTCAGCAGCACGATATCAAGAGATGTTGCAGTTATGCCAGTTTGATAATTGTTTCATGCAACCATTTGTGCCCATGATAAGGTGCCTGTCGAACAGCCAAGGAGGCACCTATGAGCAACTTCTTCCAAAATCTGCCGTATAAGTTGGCGAACTTCATGGCGGGGCGCAACGGGCCGGATGCGCTGGCGCGCGCGTCGCTGTGGATGGGCGTGCTGTTCACGTTCCTGGAAATCGTCACCGGCCTGGGCATTTGCTCGCTTATCGGCATGGTGTTCCTGTTGTACTTCATGTTCCGCTGCTTCTCGCGCAATATTGCCGCCCGCGCTCGGGAAAACGCCCGCTACATCGCACTCACGGCCAAACCACGCGCTGCCTGGGCTCGTTTCAACACGCGGTGGGATCAGCGCAAGACGACCAAGTTCCTGAAGTGCCCGCAGTGCGGCCAGTCGCTTTCGGTGCCCAAGGGCAAGGGCACGCTGAAGATCACGTGCCCGAAGTGCCGCAACCAGTTCACGACGAAGTCGTAGAGAGCCAATCCTCAGGCTAAAATGCCAGCGGACTCATATCTTCGCGAACACTTGAGAAAGGAATCGCATGGACGGGAAAGCTATTCACCGGTGCCTGCATGTGCTGGATTTGGAGAAGTCGATCGCGTTTTACGAGAAGGCGCTCGGCATGACCGAGATTCGCCGCATGGGGCCCGAGGACGGCTCGTGGACCAACGTGTTCATGGGCAGCGACGCCTCGGGCTTCCAATTGGAACTCACCTGGAACCGCGGGCGCACCGAGCCCTACGACAATGGCGGCCGCGACTCGCACCTGGCCTTCATCGTGGACGACTACGAAGCGGCCCGCGCATTGCATGAGGAGATGGGCTGCATTTGCCACGTGAACGAGGCCATGGGGCTGTACTTCATCGAAGACCCCGACGGCTGCTGGCTGGAAATTCTGCCGAATAAGGCCGAGTTCGCGCCCCAGGCCGGCGTGGACGTGCTGGACGCCATGGCGCGCCGCCGCAGCCTGCGCCGCTATTCCGGCGAGCCGGTGCCGCAAGCGCTGCTCGACCGCATTCTGGAGGCGGCGCTGCGCTCGGCATCGGGGCGCTCGCGGCGGCCGTGGGAACTCATCGTCGTGCGCGACCGAGCCATGCTGGACGATCTGGCCGAATGCCGCGAGCAGGGCGCGGGCATGCTCACCGGAGCCGACGCGGCCATCGTCGTGGTGGCCGACCCGACACTCGCCGACACCTGGGTGGAGGACTGCTCCATCGTCATGGCGAACATGCAGCTGGAGGCGGCAGCCTCGGGTGTGGGCAGCTGCTGGATTCAGGGCCGTCTGCGCCAGGCGGCCGACGGACGCTCGACCCACGAGTTCGTCGCGAACCTCCTGAAAGTGCCGGCTCCTTACCAGCTGGAGGCCATCCTCTCCCTCGGCATGCCCGAAGTCGAAGCCCCGCGCCGCCCCTTCGACGAAGCGCTGCCGGGGAAGGT
Source organism: Adlercreutzia sp. CNCM I-6215 (assembly GCF_977072315.1). Lineage (NCBI taxonomy): Bacteria > Bacillati > Actinomycetota > Coriobacteriia > Eggerthellales > Eggerthellaceae > Adlercreutzia > Adlercreutzia sp. CNCM I-6215. The sequence continues at coordinate 46,145 of NZ_CDRVMA010000011.1, forward strand.
GCATTGGGAGACGTTCTAGGATCCCAAGCCCATGCCGAGGCGGAAGTGAGCCCACTCCTTCGAGGGATTACGTTTGCATGGCAAATAGATGGCTTCTGTCGACGCTTCATGCTTTGTCTTTTATGAGGAGCCAAGGAGCATGCGTTCGCTGACTCGGGCGGTGAAGGCGTGATCGGCGAGGACGGCGGTGAAGCTGCCCTAAGCGGAGCACTTCTACACGTAAGCCGAAATAATGGTTGCACGCGGACCGGTTCGTGGAAAAATGGAAGAGCAGATTAGTCAACGAACGCAACGCCATCGACGAAGCGCTTTCAACCGAGCGGAGGCAACAACCATGACCAACGAGACCATCGCGACCGAAACCACCGAGACCGTCGGGGAATTCCCCATCGACGAGCTTCTGTCTGACGGCATCACCAACACGCCGCCGTCGTTCGTGCGCGCCATTCTGGCCGCCGCGTCCGATCCTGCGGTGACCTCCTTCGCCGGCGGCCTGCCGAACCCCATTTCCTTCCCACAGGAAAAGCTGCTGGAATCGATGCAGCGCGTGGTGGCCGAGCGCGGCCCGGAGGCCTTCCAGTACTCCGTCACCGCCGGCGTGCCCGAGCTGCGCGCCTGGATCGCCGAGCGCTACAACCACCGCTTCGGCACCGACTACACCGAAGAGGACGTGCTCGTGACCACCGGCTCGCAGCAGGTGCTCGATCTGCTCGGCAAGGTGCTGCTGGACAAGGGCGACGGCGTCATCGTGGAAAAGCCCACGTACCTGGCTGCCATCCAGGCGTTCGCGCTGCAGCAGCCCGTCTTCCGCGAGGTGGAGCTGACCGAAGAGGGCCTGAACATCGACGAGCTGAACGCGGCGCTCGATGCCGGCGCGAAGATGATCTACCTCATCCCGAACTTCCAGAATCCCACGGGCCTCACCTACACCGCCGAGAATCGCGAGCAGGTGCGCGAGGTGCTGGCCGGCCGCAACATCGTGGTAGTGGAGGACGACCCCTACGGCGAGCTGCGCTTCGAGGGCGACTCGCTGCCCTACATCGGCGGCACCGCGCTGCCCCACGGCGTGATCATGGGTTCGTTCTCGAAGACGGTCACCCCCGGCTTCCGCATGGGGTACCTGCTCACGAAGGATCACGACCTGCTGAAGGCGCTCAACACCGCCAAGGAGGCCGCCGACCTGCACACCAACGTGTTCGCTCAGTTCGTGGTGCTCGACTACCTGCGTCACAATGACCTGGACGAGCACCTGGTGAAGATCCGCGAGCTGTACCGCACCCAGGCCCGCGCGATGACCGACGCCATGGCCGAGTTCTTCCCCGCCGAGGTAAGCTTCACCAAGCCCGAGGGCGGCATGTTCCTCTGGGCGACGCTGCCCGAGGGCATTTCCACCATGGAGTTGTTCCCGAAGGCGCTTGAGCGCAACGTGGCCTTCGTGCCGGGCGACCCGTTCTACCCCGAGCCGGGCGCGCGCTCCACCATGCGCTTGAACTTCACCAACGCCGACGAGGAGACCATCCGCGACGGCATCCAGCGCCTGGGCGAAGTCATCGCCGCCGCGCTGTAAACCGTTTCGAAGGGGCACTCGCAGCTCATTCGTTTTCCGTATCTTCCGTAGGGGGCGACCTTGGTCGCCCCTTTTTTTGTCATGCGAGCAAAACGCGCTCGGAAGGGCTGACCGAGGCCAGCCCCTACGTTGGGGACTGGGAGGGCAGGCCGAGGTCAGCCCCTACAGTGGGATGCGCGATAGGGGGGGGATGCAGCGGGGAACGCGAGCTCTATCGGCTCGGTTGATCCTTCACGAAGGAGCCGACCGCGATGGCAGCCACAGCGCACAGCAGGCCGCCGATGGCCCACGCGAGCCAGAAGTACGGCGTCTCGTACTCGGGCACGAACAGCATGACCAAGCCGGCAATGGTCGCGACGATCATGATGCAGGCGCACAAGCCGCTGGTAAGCTGATCCTTGCGGCGCTTGCGCTCGATACGGGCGCGGGCGCGCTCGATCTCCTCATCGGACGCCTCGGACACGCCGAGCAGCGCGCAGATCTGCTCGTCGGTGTACATCGCGCGCAGGGCCGCCGCGTCGGAGTTCGCAATGACTTTACCCTCGTCGCTTTCAGCAATCGCCTGCTCGCGCGCATCGTTGTAGTTGGCGATGTTCAGCCGGCCGAGCATCATGGAACCGTATACGATGCACCACACGCCGACCGCAATGAGCCCCATCATGAGCGCGGCCGCCTCGGTCTGAACAAATTCGCTCAAGGAGTCGGTCAAAGCCGTAAGCACGATGCCCGTAAAAACGAGCGCAATGCCCGCTACAAGCAGCCACGCGAAAAGACGCTGGGTGCGCTGACGATCTTCCACCGTGTAGAAATCCTGGATGAAGGGGTGGCTACGCTGAAACTCCGTATGTTGAAAAGCAGCTGTTACGATAAGGCCGAGACCGACGGCGATGCCCGCGAACAGGGGGATGAGGCTCGCGCCCGCAAGAGAGGGCGCTGTCGCCTCGGCCCAACCGGCCACGGCCATGAGAAGCGCCACACCGATGAGAATAGCGAACACGCCCCAGGCGATCTTCCATGCGAAGGCGCGCATGTGCTCGTCGTAGCCGCACACATCTTGGGGCGGCCCACCGGCGGCCTCGCGCAGAACGGCGGCGCGCGCTTGCACAGCGGCCGTGGGCACGCCGGTCGTCAGATCGCCCTGCACAAGGTCGTCCAACGTCACGTCGAATATCTGGCACAGCTTCAACAGCTTGTCCATTTCGGGATAGGACTTCTCGGCCTCCCATTTCGTGACGGACTGACGGCTGACGCCAAGCATGAGGGCCAGCTGCTCCTGGGTCATCGCATGGGTAGCGCGAAGATGCTGAAGATTGTCGCGGAAGCTCATGATGGGCCTACTTTCTTTAAAGGAGGGAAGGCGTTCGGCGTCGGATCCCAGGTGCCGCAGAAGCCCGCGCCGTCAGTCGTCGCCTTCCCCAAAGGACAAGTTCGGTTGATCAACAACGACCACTTTACCTGTCACTCAGGGTGCATTCTACCAACTTTCGGCATCAATTTTCGCAACGAGCAGGCGCCTTTTGGTTGCAAACCCCAGGTCAAGCCTTTAGAGCAGCACCGCCAGAAAAGCAGCAAGCGCACCCGTGGCAGAGCCGATGAAGGCGCCGGCAACAACGTCGCGCGGAAAGTGCACGCCGCCGAGAACGCGGCAAACCGCGAGCGCACCGGCCGCGACCAGCAGCACGACGGCAATGGGCGAGCTGGCCGCAAACCAACTTGCCGCGATGGCGAAGGCCGAGAAGGCATGACGGCTCGGGAACGACTTGCCCGCGCCATCGCGAGCAATGAGCGGCGCGATGGAGCAGCACTCGTAGGGCCGCGGCGCATTGAACCGCCTCCGGAAGAAACTCACTGCGGCGAACGCCACGGCGGTGACGCCGACGAGGGGAGCCAGCTTCCACGGATCGCTCACGCAGGCCCACCCGAGCAACAGCGCATAGGCCCCGTAGAACACCACCACGATGCCGTGGTTGACGATGTTGAGCGCCCGAACAACGCCAGGGCGGCCCCGCAGGGGAGCCGCCCATTGCTCATAGCGTTGCTCGTAATGTTGCTCGCAGCGCGCCTGATTCGTCACCGTCATCATTGCTTCCTCTTAGAAGATTGCCTCCCAGAGTGTACAACGAAGAAACGCACGCTAACGGCGAATCTTGCGAAACGCCATGGCGGCCCCAACGGCGGCAACGCCGCTCACGAGAAGGATCACGGCGAACACCAGGCCCTTCTCATCGCCCGTCTGGGGAAGCGTCAGCACGCCGTCTTTGGAAGCGGCCTCCGCTTCGGCATGATTGGCATTCCCCGCCGCAGCCTCGTCGATCACCTGGGTGCCCTGGCTGCCGCCATTGGAAGTCGCCCCCGTGTTCGGCTTGCTCGCATCCGAACTGCCACTCGAGGAGCCACCTGGCGTGCCCGGTGTATTGCTCCCATCGTCCGCGTCACCGTTCGAGGGCCCGTCGGGCGTCACGTCCGGCGTTCCCGGCGTTTCGGGCGTTTCGGGAGCATCAGGCGTCTCGCCCGCACCCGGACCGTCGGGCGTATCCGCCGATTCGGTTCCCACTTCAATCTCATCGGGCCGCACGACAGGGCGCGTGTAGACGAGATTGATCTCATTTTTCGAAGAGTCCATGTTCACAAACACGTCCTCGGGGTAGCTGCCCACATAGGCCAAGCCGTCAACGGGCTCGGTCGCCTCGGCCAGCTCGTCGCCCGTTAGAACATCGGCGAACAGCTCGTTGCTACGTACCTCGCTGCCCATCTTCGTGAACCCGACCGTATGATCGCCGATCGTCTCGACCACCGTGTGGCTGTACAGCGGCATCGAAGCCGTGGCATCCAGCAAAGACGCCTCGTAGTAGTTCACCGTCACATCGCTGGACTGGCGGAAGTAATTCAGCCGAATGGCGTTCTTCGACGGATCTTCCGACACGGTCAGCTCGCGCGGCCAGCCATCGAAGAAGGCGAATCCGGGAGTGGTGCCCACGTGATCCCATGCCTTCACCACGTCGCCCGGCTTCAAGCCCTCCACCGTCGTGGTGCCGAGCAGACGCGTACCGGTCAGCTCAGGAACGCCCCAATCTTCGAGCGTCGGGTCGTCGTAGTGCACGAGCTCGAAATGGTAGATGGTGACCGTTTGCGTCGCCTCCTCATCGGCCATCGCCGGAAGCGGTGCCGCAGCAAGGGCAAGGGCGAGAACGCCGGCCATCACCGGCACGCTAAGGCGACCTTTCAGCGCAGCACAAGATCGCGAAGCAAAAGTAAGCAGCGTTTTCACGTGAAATCTCATTTCAATCGGGGCCGGCTCGTCACCGGCATTCGTGGTTCCATCAATGTCTAGTATATTGCTAGACTTTCATAGCAACTGTACCAAAAGGGGGATAGGCATTCAACCACATATCCCCTAGAAAAGAGCGGAAACGATCCCGTTCCATAAGTTAAACATTGATGACTTTTTCACGTTGAATTTGCCGCAGCGCACCTCGAGGGCCGCTTCAGAAACGTGCGGCAAAGGGCGTGCCTGAGGGCAGAGAATCCCTCCAACCGCCCCCGTTCGCTTCCCCTACCCCTCCAGGGGCAAGGTGGCGCGCAAATCGCTGCCAAGGGGTGCCAAGCACGTCGCATTGAAATGCTCGGCTTCCTCAATCTGGCGCTCGTAGGCGCGCACGGCACGATCCCAATGATGGTAGGTATCGCCGACGTCGGCGCGATGATCCTGCAAGCCGTAGCGATCGCGCAGGATATCCGCCACTGCGCGGGAGGCTTTCGTGGCCCCGTAGTAGTTCAAATGATCCCCGTAGTCGCGCGTGTCGGTGTCCCAGTCGATGGCCACCTCATCGTCGCCCGTATTCAAGTCGATCCAATCGATGCCCAGCTCCTCGGCCACCTTCACCATGCCGTTGTGGCGCGCCTGAGACCAGTTCTTCGTGGAAGGCGTCGCGATGAGCACCATCTGAGCACCGTCGGCGTGACAGGCGTCAGCCATCTGGCGCAACACGGTCATCGTAAGCTCGGGCACCTCCTGCACCCGCTCGTCAGAAGCCATATACTTCGAGGCATCCGCCGGCCGTATTCCCCACTTCAGACGGAAGCCCTTCATGTCGTCGACCCAGGTGTTCTCCGGCGCGGCAACGAAGTCCTCCGGAGTGAGCGCCTTCCATCGATCGTGACGCTCAAAGATGGGGAAGGCGTCCTTCACGGCCGTTTTAACGAGCTTCTGCTCGTCGAAGGGTCGAAAAAGCGAGTTGCCCTCAATCATGACCACCTTCGGATTCTGCACCGCGAGCGCCCGGTTGAGCAGCGACTTCGAATAGGTGAGGTACTGCTTGCCAATGGCGCAGGTGTAGGAGGGAATGCCCGCGTCCTTCCAAATTTCCACAGGGGAAAGCGCACTGTAGGTTTCCGAGTCGCCGATGAACAGCGCATCCAGAGAGTTCTCCGGCTCGCCGAGAAAGGCCTCGGCGGCCTGGTGCGCCGCGTTCAGGCCTCCCACGCCGCCGTTGTTCTTCGGCTCGAAGACGCGCGACGCCCCGTACAGCACGAGAAGGCCCACCATCGCGAAGGCCAGAAGCGCGCCGGCGCTGCGAGCAAGCGAGCGCACACGGCTGCGCCCAAGAGGGGTCGCGGCGGCGGGAACGTCCACCTCTTCCATAGGGGTAATAGGAGCCGCCGCCGTGTCCGACGCTATGAGGTTTTCCGTATCGCGTTTCTCTTCCATCGTCTTCCTCGTTCAATCGTACCTAACAGCAGGACTTCCCTTTCCCGTAGGGGGCGACCTTGGTCGCCCCTCCTCAAGCGGATAACCTCACCTGAGGAGGGCAGACCAAGGTCTGCCCCTACGGAGAACAACCTTCGAGGTGGCCCTTCTGCGCATTAGAACTGGGCGTACATCGGATCCACGGGAGCGTAGGCCGTGCCGTAAGCCCCGAAGATGATTACCGCCAAGAACAGCGCGTACCACACGGCCCAGCGCGCCGGGATCCTCCACGTGCCCACCGTGTCGCAGATAGCGATTCCGCGCTCGCGCAGAATGTCAACCACCAGCAAGAGAGCGGTGAATGCTATCACAACGCCGAAATCGTGCATATCCATGCTGATGCCGCTCGACACAATGCCCAGAAGGGTTCCGTCGGTCAGGGTCGCCGGCACGAAATCGGTGAACATGGCACCGCACATGGCGAGCCCCGCATCGAGCCCCTCGGCGCGGAAGAACAGCTCGCCCACCACGATGATCACGAGCGTACGCGCAATCTGGAACGCGCGATAGCCCACAGACTCGCGACTGATGTGCAGCCGCTCGGCCAGACGGGCCGCCGTCGGATCGATGAGGCTGCCGGCCACAATGAGCACGAAGTAGTACATACCGAAGAAGATGTACTGCGAGCCCGCACCGTGCCACAGGCCGTTGCCGAGCCATACGCACAAAAGAGCTGCCGACGAGGCGAGCAGCGGCCCGTAGCGGTTGCCGAAACGTTTGCGCGCCTTGCTCGTCAGCTTCTTCATCGGTTTGGAAAGCGAGACGGGGTAGTAAATGTAGTCGCGCAGCCAAGTGCCCAAAGTGATGTGCCAGCGCTGCCAGAATCCCGAGGCGGTGCGCGAGAAGAACGGCTGGCGGAAGTTCTCGGGCAGACTTATGCCGAAGATGCGGCTCATGCCGAGGGCTACGTCCATGGTGCCGGAGAAGTCGCAGTACAACTGCAGGGTATAGAGCACCGCCGCCACGGCAATCACCGTACCGTCGTAGGAGGTGTAGTCGGCGAACACCGGCTTCACGAAGGCATTCAGGCGGTCGGCGACGATCATCTTCTTCGCCAGGCCCCACAGCATCCGCAAGCTGCCCGCATACAAGTTCGGCCGCGTCACCGGCTCGCCGGCCAGAAGGGCGTCAGCCGTCTGGCCGTAACGGCAAATGGGTCCCTCCATAATCTGAGGGAAGTAGCCGAGGAACAGCGCCACACGGCCCAGATTGCGATCGGGGGCCACCGTGCCGCGGAACACATCGATCAGGTAGGAGCCGGCCATCAGGGTGTAGAACGAGATGCCGATAGGGGCGGCCCAGACGGGCAGCTCCAGATTCAGCGGGATGCCCACCGCCGCGCAAGCGCCGTCGATGATGGAGCCGAAGAAGGCCAAGTACTTGAAAGCGGCCAGAAGCCCGAAGTTCACAACGAGGCCCGCCGCCAACACGAGCTTCATCTTCCGGGCGTAGCGGGCGCGGATCTCGCGCTTGCCGGACTTGACGGCTTTCACAGCAGCATCGCGCTGGCGGATGAGCGCGCCCAACCCCAAGCCGGTGAGGTAGATGGACAGCGTGGATACCCACAGCGCCAAGATAAGCGTGCGCGACAACCAGAAGAAAACACGTAGCTGGCAATAAGCAGCACCACCCAGCGGGTACGGCGCGGGGCAACAGCGTACAGCACTACGACGACGGGAAGAAACGCCGCCAGAAATATGAAGGAGAAATATGAGGTCATAGGTCTTTTCGGTCGGAAACGTTCGGCAATGCGAGACGAGTCGGGACGAAGCGGGGCTCGCTCAGCTGGGACTCGTCGAGATCAGTCGGGGCTAGTCGAGCTGATCTTCCACGAGGCGCTTGACCATAGCGGTGAGGCCGTCCACGGAGTTGAAGTTCTCTACGACCACTTCCACGGCGGGAATGGTGATGTCGAAGGCGTCCTCCAGCTCGGCCACGAGCGCCACGATGGTCAGCGAGTCCAGCACGCGGTCGTCCACGAGCGTCGTGCAGCCTTCCACCTCGGCTCCAGGAGCCAGTTCGTCCAGAATATCCAGGATGGTCTCGCGCTCTTCCATAATGGTCCTTTCTCGTCGGGCGCTTTTACTTATGGTTATAGCCGCTTCGCTTTCGCGAACAGGGTCTTGCTTGGGAGGGCTGACCAAGGTCAGCCCCTACGGGGGAATAAAGCTAGTCGCCCTCCTCCGTAGGGGGCGACCTTGGTCGCCCCTCAGTTCCGAATCACGGGTGCTTTACGGAACAACGGCTGGAGTGTTCAAGGGGTCGGTGCGGGTATGGGGGCGGGCCAGGTGGGTCGTCCCGGTCTCGTCCGCCAGCACAATGGCGGGGAGCTCACGGGACAGCAGCAGCGACACGCCCTCGGTCATGCAGTAGGCGCCGGCACGCTCGAAGGCGAGCACGCGGTCCGGATGCATATCGCGCACCGGCAGCGACTTCACGAGGATGTCGTTGGTGGTGCAGAGCGACCCGCAGATCGTCCAAGATTCGGCGCTCGCCTCGGCGTCGTCAATCGCCGCTGCGGGAGACACCGCCTCGCACCGCTTCCCGTTGCCGTCGGTTTCTTCCAGAAAACGCACCGGGGGCTGCTTCATGGCCATGGCACCGCCGTAATAGGTGAGGTGGTGAATGCCGCCGTCGACAATGGCGTAGTTCACCTTTTGGTTCGTCTTCGCGTCGACGACCGTCGTGAGGTACGTGCCGCAGCACGCGGTAAGACCGCGGCCGATTTCCAGTGTGAGCGGGCCCTGGAAGGCCATGGCGTCCAGCTTGTCGCCCAGCTGCTCGAGGAACGCCCGCTCGGCGGCCGGGTCGGGCGCGTCGAAGTAATCGACGGGAAGGCCAGGGCCGTATTCGAACTCGCGGCAGACGAACCCGCAGGTCTCTTCCAGCTCGGCCATGAGCGCATCGGCGCGGGCCAGCTCGCGTTCCACCCGGCGAAGCGAGGTCTTCTGCGTACCGGAGAATTGCTGCAAGCCGCGAACATCGATCCACGCATCATCACGGGCAGCGGCCACAAGAGCGCGGATATCGTCGGCATCCATCCCGAACTGGCTTCCGCAGGTAAGTCGCAGCAACACCGGCAAGCGACGGCCGGCCTCCTGAGCGAGGCGGCGCAGCAGCTCGAACTGAGCGAGCGATTCCACGGTGTAGCGGTGGATATCGCCGAAGGACAGCGCGTGGCGCACCATGGCCTCGTCTTTGTACACGCCCGAAAGAACGATTTCCTCCGGGGCCGTACCGCAGGCCTCGCAAATGTTCAGCTCGCCCGGCGAGCACACCTCCAACCGATGCACGTAGGGCCGGATGATAGGAAGCGCGAAGGGATTCGCCTTGATAGCGAGGCAGAGCTCGGCCCGCGCCGGCAGACATTCCCGCAAAAGCGTCACACGATCGCGCAACGCCGTCTGCTCGAACAGGTAGAGCGGCGTGCCGTATTCGCGGGCGAGGGTCATCAACTGGGTATCGTTCATAGGTCTTTCTCCCGCTTCTTCGTCCGGGCGCGGCGACGGGCGGCAGCCTCGCGGCTCAGCGCCAGCAGCGCGGCGCGATCCACCTTCCCGTTCTTGGTGAGCGGCATCGCCTCGATGGGCAGGATCTTCGTGGGCATCATGAAGGGCGGCAGCGTCTCCAAGGCGTGCGCCCGCAGCGAAGCCGCGTCGGCTGTACCTTCGTAGAATGCGATGAGGCGCTTCTTCTCCTTGTCGTAGACGCAACGGCAGCGCGTCACGCCGGGCACCGCCTCTATGGCCAGATCCACTTCCTCTAGTTCCACCCGATGCCCTTGGTGCTTGATCTGGTTGTCCTTGCGGCCGCGGTAGAACAACTCCCCCGACTCGCTGTAAGCGCCCAAATCGCCCGTGCGGTAAACGCGGTCGGGGAACCGGCGATGGAGCGGATTCTGAGTGAACACCGCTGCCGTGCGCTCCTCGTCGCCCACATACCCCAAGGCGAGCGACACGCCGCGCACGAGGATCTCTCCCGTCACGCCAGGCTCGGTCACCAGGGAGCCATCCTCGCCGACGAGCAGCACCTGGCGGTTCGGGAAGGCGACCCCGAGGGGGATTCCCTCACCATAGGCGCGATCGCGATCGATGATGTGGTAGAGGCAGTTGCAGGTGACCTCGGTGGGACCGTAGAGGTTCACGAAGACGGCCTCGGGCAGGTGATCCATCCACGTGCGCAAATGGTCGACGGGCATAACCTCGCCGCTGAACATGACCCGGCGCACCGATGAGAGCGTCTGCCCCTCAAGCCCGTGCAGGCTCGTGATGAGACAAAGCGCTGCCACCGCCCAGGTCATGATCGTGACTTGCTTCTTTTCCAAATAGGACACCAGCGCGGCGGGCTGGGAGAACAGCGCGCGCGGCACCACCACCAGCGTGCAACCGCAGGCCAAGGCGCCGTAGATGTCCTTCACCGACACATCGAAATCGAAGGGAGCCTGGTTGGCCACGCGATCGGTTTCCTCGAAACCGAACAAGCGCACGAAGTCGTCGATGAAATCGATGATCGCGCGATGGCTGACGGCAACGCCTTTGGGTGTGCCGGTAGAGCCAGAGGTGAACAGCACGTACGCGGGATCGGAATCGATAACACCCGCGCGGGCGCACGCAAGCAGCGCCTCGTCCACGGGGTGACTAAGAAGATCTTCGGCGAGAAGAACCTTCGACAACCCGGTGCTTTCGTCGACTTTCTCGGCCGTATCGAGCGTGAGTTCATCGGCAATAACGAGCGGATCCTGCAAGACCCCGACGATGCGCGCCAATCGCTCAGCGGGCACCTGCGGATCCACGGGGACGTAAAATCCGCCCGCGCACAGCGCGCCGAACATGACGCTGAGCGCATCGATGCCCTTTTCCATATAAACGACCACCGCCCGGTGACGCGCGCCTAACTCCGCCAACGCGCTTCCCACCTTGCGGGTCCGTAGGTACAGTTGTCCATAGGTGCAGCTCCCTCCCTCGTCGATCACCGCGCAACGCCCAGAATGTCGCGCCGCATCGTCTTCAAGGTAGGAGAGCACACTTCTTCGCAAAGCCATGTGCGTATCCCCTTTGATGTCACCAGCCTCAGCCACTCTAGCACGTTCTGCGTAACTGAGAAGATTTCTTCATAAACGATTTTCTTAAGTTTCTGCAAAGTGTTTGCAGAAGGCCCGCATTCTCTCTGTTTTCACGTGGAACATGGCACATTCCCACTCGGCGAGCGGCACGCGCTATAATGCGGGCAGCATCCGCCGATGCGGAATCCACCGACCCGAAGAAAGGGGCTTCCATGCGCAGGAAAGACCGCGAGCAGAGCGAGGAGTTCGGTTGGAGCGTGCTTGAGACGTGCCCCTACGCCGTGCTTTCAACCACCGATGACGAAGGGTTGCCCTACGGCATTCCCGTGTCCCCCGCCGTGCTCGATGGCGTCATCTACTTCCATTCCGCCAAGCACGGCACGAAATCGAAGCTTTTACGCAAGCACCCTGATGTGTGCCTCGTCGGCGTGCGCGATGTGGTGCCGCTGCCCGAGGCGTACTCCACCGAGTACGCCAGCGCCGTGGTGCGCGGCACCGTCGCCGAGGTGACCGACGATGCCGAGCGCATTGCCGCCCTGCGGGCCGTCGCCGAGCGCTACGCCGCCGAGAACCTCGAGCATTTCGAGGCCGCCCTGGCTGAGGAGCTATCACGCACGCTCGTGTGGAAGATCACCCCGACCGAGATAACCGCGAAGGCCCGCCTGCACGAGTAGGCCCTGCGCCCCCTCCGTAAGGGCTGACCTTGGTCAGCCCTCATCAGGAGAGACGAGCGAGCTTGAGGAGGGGCGATCAAGGTCGCCCCCTACGGACTATTCCTGCGATCAAGGGCACTCCCCCTAGGGGAACAAAACAAGAAGATACGGCGTGGGTTGCGGTTTGACTCAGGCGGGGTATGATGGAACCGGCGCGCGAAAAGAGCAGCGCGCCGTCGCGCAAGCAGAGGAGGAAACCGTGCAAATCATCGAAGACAAGGTGTACGCGTTCTCGAAGGACAACCCGCCATGCTACACCGCCCAGCCGGGCGAGGTGCTGCAATTCAACACGCTCGATTGCTTCTCGGGCCGCCTGACCGACGAGACGGTCACTATGAAGGACATGGACTTCTCCTACAACATCACCAACCCCGCCGCCGGCCCGGTGTACGTGGAAGGGGCCGAGGTGGGCGACGTGCTTGTCGTGGACATCTACGACATTCAGGTGGCCGACGAGGGCACCATCGCCACTGACGACCATTGCGGGCCTCTGTTCGAGGGCACCGACTACCGCACGAAGAAGATCAAGATCGAGGGAGGCATGGCCGACTTCAACGGCGTGCGCTTCCCCATCAACCCCATGATCGGCGTCATCGGCACCGCGCCCGCTGAGGGCGCGCCCGCCGACGGTTTCGTGGGCAACTACGGCGGCAACATGGACAACAAGCTCATCACCAAGGGTACGCGTCTGTATTTCCCCGTGCGCGTTCCCGGCGCGCTTCTGCAGATGGGCGACGTGCACGCCACCATGGGCGACGCCGAACTGTGCGGCACCGGCATCGAGATTGCCGCGCAGATCACCGTCCGCGTGAACGTGCTGAAGAACTTCGAGCTGAACTGGCCGGTGCTGGAGACGTTCGGCCCGGCGGGCAAGTGGTACGTGAACGCCAGTGCCCAGGAGTACAACGAGGCGCTCGTGTGCGCATCTAAGGAGATGCAGCGCCTGCTCATGAACATCACCGGCTGGGATGCCGTGGAAACCTACATGTACATGTCGGTGCAGTCCGACGTGGAGATCAGCCAGGGCTGTAAGCCCTGCGAGGTGCAACTGTCCCTGCGCATCGGCACCCCGAAGCTGACCGAGTTCCCGCCGCTGGTGGGGTAGGCGTTCCCCTGCCCGCGCCGCAGCGCCGCCGCAGCGCCCCGCGCCGCCGTCACCGCCGTCGCCGCTTTGCTCGAGAAGCCGCTTGGGAAGGCGGCTTCTTTTTGGTCTCTGCACCTTCTCCCTTGGCGGAATACGGGCCGCTTACGCTTCATAATGCTGTGCAAAATGGTAAACTATGGCCGCGCAAAAGCGCAGGAAAGGGGAATCGCCCGACCCGTGTTGGGAGGGATCACGGGCCGCACGATTCACGAGGAGAAGACTTGGAAGGGATAGAGAGGAGACGTCTATGTCACAACCCATCCAAGAGCCGACTATCGGCCTCGGCGAGGACATCGAGGCGTTCGGCTACAAGCAGGAGCTGAGGCGCGGCCTTCAGCTTCACGACGTCGTTCTGTACGGCGTTTTGTTCATGGTGCTCATCGCACCGCAGTCCATCTGGGGATCGCTGCAGGTTGATTCCGGTGGCCTGACCCCGCTCGTGTACATCATCGGATTCGTTGCCATCAGCTTCACGGCCCTGAGCTACGCCGCGATGTCCAGCAAGTTTCCCATCGCGGGTTCGGTGTACTCCTACGTGCAGCGCGCCATCAACCCGCATGTGGGCTTCATGTCCGGTTGGCTCATCTTGCTGGACTACATCCTGGTGCCCTCGCTTCTGCTGGTCATGGTCGCTAACTGGGGAACCACCCTCGTGCCCGGCTCTCCCTGGTGGCTTTGGGTGGTCGTGTTCATCGCTTTCAACACGTTTGTGAACGTGCGTGGCATCACCATGTCGAAGGGCGTTGACTGGATCATCTTCGCCGTGGAGATCCTGGCGCTCATCGTGTTCATCGCTGTGGGCTGTATGTATGTCTCCGGCGGCGGCGGCTACGGCGAGTTCTCCACCGAGCCGTTCTACAAACCCGGCGAGGTTGACCTCCACTTTGTGGCCACGGCCGTATCCCTGGCCTGCCTGTCGTTCCTCGGTTTCGACGGCATGTCCACCCTGGCCGAGGAAACCTATAAGCCCGAGAAGAACATCGGCAAGGGCATCCTCATCGCGCTGTGCATCATGATCGTCGTGTTCGTGGCTCAGACTTATGTGGCCGCGCTCATTCTTCCCGACTGGGCGAACACCGATCCCGACATGGGCTTCTTCGACGCCTGCTACGCTGCCGGCGGTCTGCTGCTGCAGAACTTCATGCTGGTCATCAACATCGTCGCCATCGGCATCGCCAACATCATGAATGCCCAGATCGCCTCTTCGCGTCTGCTGTTCTCCATGGGCCGCGACGGTGTGCTGCCCCGCGTGCTCGGCAAGGTGCATCCCAAGTACCAGACCCCCTGGGTGGCCGCTATCTTCCTGGGCGCGTTCTCGCTGGTCCTCACTCTGACCGCCGGCCAGTTCGGCGGCATGACGGTGCTCGCCCCCATGGTCAACTTCGGCGCGCTGGCCTCCTTCATCGTTTTGAACTTCGGCGTGTTCTGGTACTTCTGGTGCAAGGAAAAGCAGCGCGGCGGAAAGGCCGTTCTGCGCTACCTCATCTGCCCCTGGATTGGCATCCTTATCCTGATCTACGTGTTCACCGGCTTCGATCTACTCACCTATGGCGTGGGCGTCAGCTGGTTCATCGTGGGCCTCATCATTGCCGCAGTCATTTCTAAGGGCTTCAAGGAAGTGCCCGACGCCTTCAAGAACCTGGAAGTGTAGGCGCCGTTCCTGCAGATCCAGCAACTTTGCCCGCCGTAGCGCACGGCATCTTTCGAGCCCCCGACAACGTTGGGGGCTCTTCTTGTATACTAGATTCAGCCTCGAAACTCCCATCTATTTCCGATGAGCTGACCAGGGGGTTCTTTACATTTTCCCAGGTCAAATAAGTAAATAAAAATCGGAAATAGATGGGAGTTTCGAGGGACGAACAAGAAATAGATGGGGGTTTTGAGAGAACTCAATACCTCTGGACGCGCGAAATGATGGAATCAGTTTGCTGGTCCTTGCGGAAAGGAAAGGGGAGGATTCCCATGAAGATCGGTTTCATCGGATTAGGAAACATGGCCACAGCCATTATCGGAGGCCTGCTGCGCGAGGACACAACGCTCAGCAGCGAAGACGGCAACGTGACTGTGATCACCGCCGCCAACATCATCGGCTCGGCCAAGACCGAGGCCACGCGGCAGAAGCGCGCCGAACAATTCGGCATCGCCGTCACCGCCAGCAATCGCGAGGTTGCCGAAGCGGCCGATGTGCTGGTGCTCGCTGTGAAGCCCCAGTTCTTTCCTGAAGTGATCGCCGAGATCCGCGACGCAGTGAGCGAAAACACCCTGGTTATCTCCATCGCCGCCGGTCTCACACTCGAGCGCATCGCGGGCCTTTTCGACCGCGATGTTACCGCCATGCGGCTCATTCGCTGCATGCCGAACACCCCGGCCCTCGTGAACGCCGGGTGCACCGCCGTCGTACCGGGGCCCGGGGCGACGGAGGCCGACGAAGCTCTCTGCCTACGGCTCATGGAAAGCTTCGGCCGGGCCATCGTCATTCCCGAACGGCTGATGGATGCCGCAAGCGCCACGGCCGGCTCCTCCCCCGCCTTCGTCTTCATGTTCATCGAGGCCCTGGCCGATGGCGCCGTGGCCGCCGGGATGCCCCGCGCGCAAGCGTACGAATTCGCCGCGGCGGCCGTCGCCGGATCGGCCCAACTCGTGCTGGAAACCGGACGCCATCCGGGCGACCTGAAGGATATGGTCTGCTCTCCGGGCGGCACCACCATCGAGGGCGTGCGGGCCTTGGAAGAAGGCGCTTTCCGCGCATCGGTCATGAATGCCATCTCAGCCTGCGTGGAAAAGGCGAAAGCCCTCTAGCCACCGTTCAAGCCGTGCAGACTGCGTGGAATTGCGTAGCAGCCCAGGAACAGTTCGGCTGTGCAGGGTTCGCGCCCGCTTCTCCTTACCTTATTATGAAAGGCCAATCGCGTTACGGAAGGGCTCTCCCGAAGCAGAGCAAGGCGCTCTTTCGAAATGCCTCTTTGCTCCTCGTTGAAAGGTTTTGCCATGAGGAAACATATTCGCACCTCCCTTACCCTGCTTATAGTGGCTCTCGCCGCCGCAAGCTTTATGCTCGTTCTGCCAGGCTGCGCCGGCGGCTCCAACGACTCGCCCGGCAAACCCGATGCCGTGGGCAATCGCTCCGCTGATGGAGCAAGCGAGGCGACCCAGGGCGACGTCGTCAGCACGGCCATGGTTGCCTACGCCAACGGCGATCAGGTGCTTTTCGTCGACCAAGAGACGCAGACTCCCTACATTCCTACGGAAATTGATGATGCGACCATCATCGTCGACGGGCAGCAGACTGACGAAGAGGCCTTGGTGGCGGGCAATATCGTGCAGGTCACGGGCAACGGCATCATGCTGGAAAGCTACCCGGGGCAGTATCCTGGCATCACTAAAGTCGAAGTCATAGAAACCGGTAGCCCCGCCGATGCCGAGCAGTACGCCGACATCGTGGACACCGTGTTCGCGGCGCCCGACCAAAGCCAAGTGCCTGTGGGCAGCCTCAGTTACAAGACGGATCAGGCCGACACCTCCGTCGTTTTGAATCCCTACGAGTTCGATTGGCAGTGGCAAACGGAAGACGGCCAAACCAGCACGTCCCAGGTTGACGGCTCCGCCGCTGATGGAAACGGAACCCTGAACGAAACGATCGTCGATGCGCGCATCCCTAACGCTATCGATGCGTTCATCGCTTTCTCAGTGAATCCCACGTCATTGGAAATCGAGCGTCAGCCCCTGGTGAAGGGCGAAACCACCAAGATTGATCCGCAGAGCGATGGCGAGGACGTACCGTGCACCTTGGGCGACGACGGCACCGCGGCCCTGCGCATCGAACCGAACTACCTCTACGAGGTGAAGGCGACGTTCCCCCAGGGCGAGGCCGAGTACGCGTTCTACACCATAAGCTAACTCGTCCCGTTCAAATGACGACGGCCCGGCTGAATTCCTCAAACAGGGAGACAGCCGGGCCATCGTCATGCTCACCGAGAAACCGGCGTTAGTCGAGACGCCGTAAGGCCGCTTGGCTCTTGCCGCCGCGCTTGGCCACATAGAGGGCCTCATCAGCTACCTGATATAAGTCATCGAAGGTGACGGAGGTGCGCGTACAGACCACAGCGCCGATCGAGATAGAAGGCTGCAAGTCTTCGGGCATGTCAGCCGGACGCGGATTGCGCGCATAAATGCCACCGGAGAGCTGGGCGAGCACACGCTCCAACGCCGGCCCTGGCACGAGGCCTGCAGCGAACACGGCAAACTCGTCACCGCCGAGGCGAGCCACGACATCGTCCTTGCGCATGTTGCGCCCGAGGAACGCGGCAATCTCTTTCAGCACGCGGTCGCCCTCCGGATGGCCGAAGCCATCGTTCACTTGCTTGAAGTTGTCCACATCCACGAGGAAGAGGCTGCAACCGTGCGAGCAATCCTCGCTGGCCAGGGCCTTCTCGATGCGCGCCATAGCCGCCTCGCGGTTGAAAACGCCCGTGAGCCCATCCAGCTCGGCCTTCTTCCGCAGCGTGGCCTCGCGCATAACCATATCGTGGGTGTCCAGAAGACGACCCACATGGCGAACGGGACAACCGACGCCGTTGAACAGCACGAAAGACTGGTAGCGGCACCAGATGGGGTCGCCCTCCGCATTGGGCAGCGAGGTTTCCATATCGATGAAGTCGCCTTGTGCAACGATGTCGCGGATGCGCTCGATGTCGTGCACCTCCAGATCGATAGAGCACTCTTTGTCGCAACGCTTCTGCAAAATGAGGTCGTCCGACTGCGGCTCACGGTTGAACCGCGCCTCGAAATCGCCGAAGATCTCGCCGGTCTGCGCCTGGCAGTCGATATCGAAAATGACGTCGCGCGAGAGCACCGTGAGCATTTCCACTCGCTCTTCGGCCCGTTCCAGTTTGCGCTGATAGCTCATCTTCTCGGTGATGTCGATGATGGTGACGTAGAACCAGGCCTGCCCCTCGTCGTCCACCACGTAGCGGCCGCGGTCATCTACCCACACCTCGGCGCCGTCGGGACGGTTCAGCCGGTAGGTGACTGCGTCAGTGTTGCCACACTTGATTTGAGAGGTTATTTCCTCGGTGACCCGCTGACGATCGTTCGGGTGCACCATGCCGATGAAGCTGTTGCCCGTAATGGAGCAGAACTCTTCGTAGGTGGCGCAGCCGAACAGCTCCAGCACGTCGCGGCTTACGTAGTCGATCGTGCCGCCCTCGTCATCGGCGCGATAGCGAAACAGGCCTCCGGGAATGCGGTCGAGGAACTCCTGGGATACCTCATCTTCAATCGTGCACCCGTCATGAGAACCGAGCTTGCCCTCGGTCACCCGATGAAAGACCGTCATAACCAGCCCCTTACGTACCTCTTACCAATGGGAAGCCGCCAGCCGCGACCCCCCACGTCTCATTGCTCCCCCACGATCATACCACCGCCGGTGCCTCTGGAAACCCCTTGCTGCAACAACTCCCCCCTCATATGTAATTATTTGCTGCGAGAAGAGGGGCCAGCGGCGCAAGCTAACGCCTGGCCGCGACGTACATCGCTGCTTCGAAAAGCGCTGCTATACTGACGACGCAGTATTGACGGGGTACCCCTTAAGCGTACCTCTTTCGATAGGAGAACCTTATGCGCTATCTCATCGCCTCCGACATCCACGGCGCGCTACCGGCGGCCGAAGCACTTATGACTCGCTTCCACGAAGAAGGCGCCGACCGACTGCTGCTGCTTGGCGACCTGCTGTACCACGGCCCGCGCAATCCCCTGCCCGAAGGCTATGCGCCGGCCGAGGTGGCGAAGCTGCTGAACGGATACGCCGACCGCATTACAGCCGTGCGTGGCAACTGCGATGCCGAGGTGGATCAGATGGTGCTGGACTTTCCCTGCCTGGGCGATTACGCGCTGGTGGTGGACGCAGACACTACGCTGATGCTCACCCATGGGCACCTGGATTTGTCGCGCGTTGTCGCAGGGCTTCCCGCAGGCTCGTTCGTACTCTCGGGCCACACCCATGTGAAGGGAATCGGGCCGGAAGTGGCACCCGCATTCGTGAAGGACGCCGGGGCCGCAGAATCCGGCAGCAAAGAAGGAGCAGCCGAAGCCTGCCCCGCGCTGTCCGCACAGCCCTCAGTCACCTTCGTCAACCCCGGCAGTATCGGCCACCCCAAGGACGGTTCCGCCAGCTATGCCGTCTGGGACAATGGCACCGTGGAGCTGCGCCCGCTCTTTGGTTGAGAGGGGCTGACCAAGGTCAGCCCCTACAAGCAGAACAGGCCATGGAACCAACGCAACGCCAAGGCAATTTGCCTACGCCATCCATCGACCTCGGGAGAATCTCAGAATCCTGAGATTCATCTTGGAGAAGACGCGTAGCGCAAGCTCTTCCCCTTGCGCACAACACGCAGGTCGTCCTTTTCACCAATTAAGAAATTTCGTAATAGGCAACGCTCTGATCTAAATGGAGCAGATCCATTTAGATCAGCAGTCGTGACCTGTTCTTGGTCAACCTCAAGATTATTTCGAAGTAGCGAACCTTATCAACATCGGTTTGCCGCGCATGCTTTTTAACCTTGTGCCCCCTCTTGTAGACCTTGCGACCCAACATATAAGAGTGATTTCCGCCGCTAATGACGATCGCTGGCTTGTGTATCGAAAGGATGCAGAGAAAACTACCTCTTGGACTCCTTCGCTTCTTGCATGAGCCAGCATAGACCAGCAGCTAAAACAACCGGCATGACTGAACTTTGATCTTCTAACCTTATCTTCCACTCCCTCCGGTTCAAGGTGGTCGGAGGGGGACGTGACTGCCAGCATGCCTTCACAGGCTATTGGCTTTCCGGAGCGAACCCCGTTCTCTTTTCCTGCTCGATGGGGCTAGAGCCCCAAGCGTTCACAGGCTAGCCCCGCATGCCCTGCGGTTGTCTCGACATCATAATGCGCACGGCTTCTTGCCGTATATTCTCCGCTGCGTTTTTATCTCGATCATGAAAGGCGCCGCAATTGGGACAAGTCCAAGATCTATCTCCTAAGCGAATCTCCTGATTCACTATCCCACACTGCGAGCAGCGTTTCGTGGATGGGTAAGAGCGCCCGACTTTAGTAACTGTCCCCCCTTGCTCTTCTGCTTTGTAAGTTAGACAATGGACGAACAATGACCAGCCGTTGTCGAAAACCGCCGACCCAAAGTGAAGCACGCGCGACATCGCAACCATATTGATGTCTTCAATTCCAATGACATCGAAGCGATTGGTTATCTCCCTTGATGCCTTATGTATGTAATCGCGCCGCTGGTCGGCGATTTTTCGATAGATGCGGGCCACCTTCTTTTGTTGCCGTCGATAATTGGCCGAACCTCGACGCTTACGTGACAGTGATTTTTGAGCCCGAGCCAATCGTTCTTGGTTCTTTTTCATTGGGCGAGGATGAGAGGCGGGGAAAGACGTGCTCACAAAGAAAGAAGGCATAGAATAATCGAGACCGATCGATGCAGTACTTTCAATTGCCCCTAGCCTATCTGTATTCTGTTTAGTTTTTAAGGGATCAATCTCCACCAACACCCCCGCATAATAATCTCCGCACCTATCTTGAGAGACGGTCACGCTCTTGATGTGTGCTCCTAGCGGCAATGCCCTATGGATCTTTGCCCTTACCTTTCCCATCTTCGGAAGCTTAATCCAGTTGCGGCCAATCTCAATATTGTTCTTGATGAGGTTAGTCGTGTACCTTCGCGAGCTACGCTTCCGGGTTTTGTGCCTCGGCAGCCCTTTTCTTGGTTGCTGAAAATACGACCGGAAGGCTTCTTCTAAATGCAGTTGAACATTTATGAGAGCCATTGAGTCAACTTCTTTCAAGTAGGGATAGTCCTTCTTATACTGCGCTGGCGTCTGACGACTCATCTTTCGTCCAGCCCGATATTCTTGAAGCTTGTCATCGAGCATCAAGTTCCAGATCTTTCGGCAGCACCCAAACGTCTTCGCGATGAGAAGCGCTTGCTGAGCAGTAGGGTAAATACGGTATTTGAAAGATCTATTCAAATCGATACACCCCTACTCAACTAGAAATCTAGAACATTTGTATTATATCAGATCTCTCTTCAGGAAGGAATCAAAATATGAGTCCCGTAATGAAAAAAGGCCAGAAACCTGATGGCTTCTGGCCTTTCATCTCGATGGTGGTCGGAGGGGGACTCGAACCCTCGGCACGCGGATTTTCAGTCCGCTGCTCTACCAACTGAGCTACCCGACCGGATACGCGGAAACGGTTTCCGTTTCGACGCGATCATATATTCTAGCGGGTATTCCTCCCAGACGCAAGAACTTTTTTATCTGCGCCTGAGTCAAGGGGACGGTTCTCCCGGTTCTCCTGACTTACGCGACGAAGGCGACGAGGGTGCCGAGGGCGATGAAAGGGGCGAAGGGCATGGTGCCGGCGAGGAGGGAATCGCGGTCGTGCTCGGTGGCAACCTCCCGAATGGCGCCGCTTAAGAAAGGCTCACTGACAGAAGGCACTCCAGTGCCAGCATGATCGGCGCTGCCGGAAGCGCCCGTGTTGCGATCGTGGCGCCCTCGTCCCATCACTCGGCGGCCAATCTCGCGGCCAAACACATAGGCGACACTGAGCACGCACGCCGTCAGCAGGCAAACAACCCCGCGCTCCAACCCGAGAAACAACCCAAGCACGGCCATGAGTTTGATATCACCGCCGCCGAAAGCCTCCTTGCGCCGAACAAGCTCGTAAACCGTCGTCAGCACGAGCAAGCCTCCGCCGAGCACCACAGCGCCTAAGATGCCGCTCGCAAAGGAGATGCCGCCGATTTCCAGGCCGGGGGGTACTAGCACATCGGGCGCGGGCCCGAGAAACTCAGCTCGGAAACCCAAGCCCATGTGCGCTCCCGCGAACCCGAGCACCACACGCCAAGCCACCCACAGAAGACCCAGTGCGCCGGCCAGCACATTGGGCACGCGCCGCGACCGCACATCGATAACGGATACGACGGCCAGCAACCCTAGCACGAGGGCGTACGTGACCAGCGTTATGATGGAAACATAAGTCATCGGCGCCGTTTATTCCCCCGAAGCCACGGCTTGAGTGCCATCAAGAATCGCCGAGGCCGCCTCTTCCCGAGCAATTTTCGTCGCGACAGCGTCGGCCGATGCCGGCTTGGCCACCACGGTCCCGCATCCTTTCCCGTCGCCGAAGATAAGCTCGCGCTCCTCTCCCGTGAGCGCCGCGCGAGCCTGGTCGCGCAGGTTGTTCACACCGATGAAGAACTGGCGCATCATGACCACCACCAGGTAGCGGCCCTTGGGGGTCAGCGTCAGCTCGTCGGCGTTGTCGGTGGCAAAAGCGCTGCACGCGCGCATGAAGCCCATCTCCACGGGCAGACCGCGCTCGACGGACATGCCGAAATCGCGTTCGAACTGTCGCTTGTCAAGGCGCAGCCCGAACAACTGCATCATGAAACGGTAGCGCATACGGTCGCGCAGCGAGAACGTGGTCTTGCCCATCATGGACATGTGCCCCGCCTCGATGGCCTCGTTGTACTCGCGCACCGAGAACGTGTTCACGTACAGGTTCTCGCCCAGATAGGTGATGCCGCCCGAGCCGATAGCCGGGTACTCCTCGTAATCGACCACGTACTCGTCAATCATGGCGTCCTCGCCGGCAGCACCGGTGCCGCGGCGATTGAACGTCCAAGCGCTGCCCAGCTCGAACAGGCCCGGCTGCCCGCCAGGCAAATCCCCCAGCAGCAAATCGCAGATGATCTCATAGAAGCGGCGCTCGCGGTTGTAGTCCACCTTGCCCACCGTGGCGGCCAGCGACCGCTGCACCGACGGTGAGGCCATCAGCGGGTAGAACGTCGTCTGGCTTGCGCCGGAGGCCACCACCATCTCAATGTCGCGGATGAGCGTGTCCTCGGTTTGCGCGGGAAAATTAAAGATCATGTCGGCATTCATGGAAACGAAGTACGGCGACGCCTCCTGAATGCGCTCGAGAATCTCCTGGCCGCTGCCGTACTTCTCGTAACGGTCCATCTGACGCAGCAGATCGTCGTCGAAGGACTGCACACCCACGGACAGGCGCTGCACGCGGCCCTTCAACTTCTCCAGGTACTCATGGGTGAGATGGTTCGGGTTCGTCTCGCTGGAGACCTCTTTGATCGAGAACAGATCGCGGGCCATATCGATAGTCTCGCACAGCTCGTCGATCATGATGGTGGGCGTGCCGCCGCCGATGTACACGGAATCGAAGTCGTAGCCGAGATCCTTCAGCATGCGCATCTCGCGACGCATGTTCTCGAAGTAGGGCTTCGCGCGATCTTCGCGGAAGGGGAAGCGATTGAAGGAGCAGTAGGGGCACAGACGCTCGCAGAACGGCACGTGCATGTACAGCATGTAAGGCTGACCCGGGTTGGGCGAGGGCATAAATGCCTCGTCGCAGGGCTTAAGCTGCAGGTAGTTGGCCGTGCACGCCTCCACTACCTTGGAAAGCATTCGTTCTGAAAGCATGTCGCGCGTTCCTTCTTTCTTGGCTGGTTGCCTTGGTTGAGAAGGGCGGACCTTTGGTCCGCCCCTACGGAATCTATCCCAAGCGCTGAACCTCTAGGCAGCGGCTACTGATCCCAGGCAGATCGGCCCTGCAAAGCTTTCTTGCCGATATCGTGACGGAACATCTTGCCTTCGAAGTTGATGAGATCGCAGGCCTCGTAGGCACGCTCGCGAGCCTCTTCGAAGCTGTCGCCCTTGGCCACCACGTTCAGCACGCGGCCGCCGTTGGTGAGCAGCTCGCCGTCGTAGTTGCGGCGGGTACCCGCGTGGAAGACCGTCACGCCGGGCAGCTCCTCGGCCTCTTCAATACCCAGAATGACCTTGCCCTTCTCGTAAGCGCCCGGGTACCCCTCACTGGCAAGCACCACGGAAACAGCCCAGTCGTCGGACCACTCCAGCTGCACGTCCTCGGGACGTCCCTCGGCCACGGCGAGCATGACCTCAACCAGGTCGCTTTCCAAGCGGGGCAGCACAACCTGCGTCTCGGGGTCGCCGAAGCGCACGTTGAACTCCACGATCTTCGGGCCTTCGGGAGTCAGCATGAAGCCGCCGTACAGCGTGCCGCGGTAGTCGCTGGTAAAGGGAGCGACGGCCGTAGCGGCGGCCGCTTTCTCCATGATGGCCACCATGGCGGCCATTTCCTCGTCGGTGACGATGGGCACCGGCGAGTACACGCCCATGCCGCCGGTATTGGGTCCCAAGTCGCCATCGTAGGCGCGCTTGTGGTCTTGCGCCGGAGCCATGGGGAACGACTGCCCGGCCGTGACGAAGCACAGAAGCGAGCACTCGGGGCCCGTCATGCACTCCTCGATAACCACCGTGGAGCCGGCATCGCCGAAGGCGCCGTCGAAGCAGGCGCGCACGGCAGCCTCGGCATCTTCCACAGTTTCGGCCACCACAACGCCCTTGCCCGCCGCCAGACCGTCGGCCTTGATGACGATGGGAGCGCCCTGCTCGCGCACGTAGGCGAGCGCGTCGGCCTCGTTATCGAAACGGCCATAGGCGGCCGTGGGAATGCCGTTGGCCATCATGAATTCCTTGGAATAGGCTTTAGAGCCTTCCAGCTGGGCACCGTCGGCGTTGGGCCCGAATACCGGGACGCCGTCGGCCCGCAGCAGATCGGCCACGCCATCGACCAGCGGAGCCTCGGGGCCGATAACCACCAGCCCGATGTTGCGCTCGTGCACGAAACTCAGCAGCGCCTCGCCGTCGGCGATATCCAGATCGACGTTCTCGGCGATTTCCGCCGTGCCGCCGTTGCCCGGCGCCACGTACAGCACGTCGGTGTTCGGAGACTTCTGCAGCGCCCACGCGATGGCATGTTCGCGCCCACCCGAACCGATCAGCAGAATGTTCACATTCGTTCCTTTCCTCGCTTTGCAGCAAGTTGTTCCGTACTCTGGCCTCCTCCGTAGGGGGCGACCTTGGTCGCCCCTCGGTCCCAACCGTGATCAACCTGCAAGGACGAACTCGGTCGGGAGGGCTGACCAAGGTCAGCCCCTACGGAGAGGGTGGCCTCAACGTAGGGCGCGTCCCCCCGGGAGGGGTGCCACGCGCAGTTATGCGAAGTGCGCCCCACGATTCCACGAGCCGGAATCGGATGAGCGCATTTCGCATCTGTCTGAGCACGGCACCCCTCCCGGGGGGACGCGCCCGGACAGCCGGTAAAAGCTACTCGTCTCGCAGCCAGGACATGCGGATAATCGTCTGGTCGCGATCAGGCCCGACCGAGATGATGCTCATGGGCACGCCGCACACCTCTTCCAAATACTCGATGTACTTGCGCGTGTTCTCCGGCAGCTCCTCGTAGGTGCGGCAGCCGGTGATGTCCTCGTCTTTCCAGCCGGGCAGCTCCACGTAAATGGGCTTCGCGTGATGCAGCACCGATTGCTGCATGGGGAAGTAGTCGTAACGCACGCCGTCGCACTCGTAGGCCACGCACACCTTGATGGTGTCGAAGGCCGAAAGCACATCCAGCTTCGTGAGGGCCACATCGGTGAGCCCGTTCACCTCGGCAGCGTAACGCCCGATGACGGCATCGAACCAGCCGCAGCGGCGCTTGCGGCCCGTGGTGACGCCGAACTCATGACCGGCGGCGCACAGAAGCTCGCCGTCCTCCGCATCCTGACCGGTGCCGCCGTTCTCGGGGAACTTCAGCTCCGTGGGGAAGGGGCCCTCGCCCACGCGAGTGACATAGGCCTTCTGGATGCCGAGCACGCGGTCGATGGCCTTGGGGCCGACGCCGGTACCCGTGGAAGCGCCGCCCGCGCAGCAGCTGGAAGACGTCACGAACGGATAGGTGCCATGGTCGATGTCGAGCAGCGTGCCCTGGGCGCCTTCGAAGAGAATGGACTTCCCGTCGGCCAGCGCCGCGTTCAGCATATGGGCTGACTCGCACAC
Organism: Adlercreutzia sp. CNCM I-6215; assembly: GCF_977072315.1. Lineage (NCBI taxonomy): Bacteria > Bacillati > Actinomycetota > Coriobacteriia > Eggerthellales > Eggerthellaceae > Adlercreutzia > Adlercreutzia sp. CNCM I-6215. Next base: position 72,313 of record NZ_CDRVMA010000011.1, read on the forward strand.
ATAAGGGGCCAGAATGCGCGCGTAGGGCAGGTACTCGTCGCAGATCTCCTCCACCGTGTAGGTGTGCAGGCCGTAGATCTTCTCCAAAATGGGATTCTTCTGGGCCAGCACCGCCTCCAGTTTCAGGCGGAAGATCTTCTCGTCCAGCAAGTCCTGCATACGAATGCCCTTGCGGCCCATCTTGTCCTGGTAGCAGGGGCCGATGCCGCGCTTGGTGGTGCCGATCTTCTTGTCGCCGAGGCTCTTCTCGTCGGCACCGTCCAAATCTTTGTGGTACGGCATGATGAGATGCGCGTCGTTGGAAATCTTCAGGTTCTTGCAGGAGATGCCCTCGGCCTCCAGCATGGCCATTTCCTTCACGAGCACGCCCGGGTCTACCACGACACCGTTGCCGATGACCGGGACGGCGTTTTCGTACATGACCCCGGAGGGCATCAGGTGCAGCGCCAGCTTCTTGCCGCCGTGAATGACGGTGTGGCCGGCATTATTGCCTCCCTGGAAGCGCACCACGTAATCGTAGTCGCTGGCGATGAGGTCGGTGATCTTACCCTTGCCTTCGTCGCCCCACTGGGCGCCGACGAGCACTGTGCTGGGCATCTTCAAGTCCTTTCGACGTTGGGCGGGGAATGCCCTGAAAACGACATTCCGCAAGGGCTCAGTATACCAGCCGCACAGGCTAATGCTTCGGAATGGAGGGCTTCGTGCTAAGATTTACGGAGTTAAGACGCTTCCGCTTGCGAAGGACCCTACATGACCGACAACCAGCCACCGCGCCGCACGCCCCCTGCGGCAGATCCTCCCCTGGGCACGCCCGAGGGCGATCGGGCCTTCGTAAGGCGCACGGCACTGCGACGCCTGCAGCGCAACCGGCGCATCTTCAGCATCGTTGTGGGGATTCTGCTCGTGCTGTCCTTCGTGGTCTTTCTGGTGACTGAGTTCATGCAGCCACACCCGTTTAATCTATAGGTTGATCACCGTCGCCGGGCGTCCTGATTGCTTCGCGGCCTTCTTCAAGGCCCTCGCGACCCCTTCGTGACAGGTGAAGAGAATGACCTGGCGCTGCTCCGACAGTTCCACCAAAGCGCGGGCGGCCCCCAGCCGGCGCTGCTCGTCGAAATTCACGAGAATGTCATCGGCGAGAATGGGAATGGCCCGCCCCACGTTATCGGCGCAGGTGAGCAGCGCAATGCGCAGGGCCAGATACAGTTGCTGGCACGTGCCGAGGGACAAGTGCACCGGTTGGCGCGTGCGTCCGAGGGCGTCAGCTACTTCCAGAGTGCCCTCGCGCGTAAGGCTCACGCGAGTCCACCGCCCTTCGGTCATGAGGGACAGCAACCGGCTCGCCCGCAGATACACCTCCGGCTGGCGCTTCGATTCCCAGGTGGCAATGGCCGCCTCCAGCATGTGCTTGGCTAGAAGCAATCGCGCGAAATCGGTGCGCGCCTCTTCCAAGCGCGTGGTCACTTCCTGCACCTCAATTTTGATGCGATCGAAGTCGCGCTCCGTTTCGGCTTGGGCGAGGACAGCGGCCAACTCCCCTGCTCGCTGGTTCATGGACTCCAGCGCCTCAATGAGCCCCGTGCGCTGGCGAACGCGCCGCTCGAGCTCCTCCTCGACATCGCCTAGCCCGCTTTCAGGCGACAATCCAGCGCGCTGAAGCGCCGCCGCCCGTTCAGAGGCGATTTCCTGAAGGCGATGTTCGGCATCCGCTCGCCGAGCCGCCGCCGCTTGCTGACGCTGGCGACACAGCGCCATGGCCTGGCGCGCCTCGCGGGCCTCGTCAAGAAGCGCCCGCGCCTGGCGCACCGACCCTTGGGCCTCGCCCAGCCCTTCCTCATCCAGCGCCTCGCGTACCTGAGCGGCCACCGATTCCTCCTCAGCCTGGCACGCTTCAAGTTTCTTCTTATCCTGGATCATCACCCAATGGGCGTCGTCGAAACGGGCCTTGCGGGCGCCTTCCTCCTTGTTCGGTCGGAACAACAGGGCGAAGCCGCCGGTGGCCATAAGCGCCGCGAAGACGGAGAGGAGAAATCCGATGGCCATATAGCTGAGAGCACCACGGGCACGACCCTCGATGAAAAGAGGGACACCCAGAAGAAACAGCACCGCGGGAATGACCACGCAGAATGCCACCTGAATGCGTCTCTTCGATCGCTCGCTGCGGCGATCGGCCTCATCGTCGGCCGTTTCCTGCAGCGCCTCGTACACCGCCACGGAAGACGTGTAGTTCGCGCGAGCCACCTCCACGGCATGGGCCTGCCGCGATTGACGGGTCGCGAGGTTTTCCAAGCGATCACGCAAGGCCCGCTCGTCGGAGGCCGTCAGGCGCGCGAGGCGCCGCCCGCAGGAGCGCTCGTGAAGTTCGTAGTTGCTGGCTGCCTCCTCCTCGCTCTTGGCCAGCCGGGCGACATCCCCTTTAAGCTTGTCGCGTTCGGCATCCAGGGCCGCCAGAGAACTTTTGGCCATGGTGAGCGCCTCAATCACGCGGTTGGCCTCTTCCACCCGCTCTCCCATGGCGGCGCGCTCGGGCTCCAGCTCGTGCAGCTCGCGATCTTGGGCGCGATAGGCATCGGCGACGTCAGCCGCGCTTTGCTGCTCGGCGCGCAGGGCGTTGCGCCGGGCCAGAAGCTGGGGGATCGACTGCTCGGCCGAGGCGGCGCGGGAGGTGAATGACGCCAAGCGCTCGTTCACATGAGCGAGGGCGTGGGCCGGCGACGAGCCGGTACCCGAACCGGCCGTCAGCAACTTTGCCGTCGTGTCCGTCGTGTTGCGTAGCGAGCGCAATTCATCGCTGTTCAGGGAAAACATCGTGCGATAGGTGTCCTTGTCAATGTCTTCCACCAGGAAGGTGTCTCCCTGCAGGCCGTCGGCATTGCGGGCGCGGGAAAGCACGAACGTCTCCTCATCTTCCCTCGCACCCGCGCTCGCGTCCGCCCCCGCCGACCGCGCGAAAAGCAGCGAGCCCACTCGCTCGGCCCCCTCGGGCTTGTAGGTGTTCCGGTTTCCTCGAGCCTCTTCCCAGCCGAACAGCACGCCGCCCACAAAGGAGGCCACCGTCGTCTTGCCCGCCTCGTTGGCGCCGAGGACGATGTTCATGCGATCGCCGAAGGGCCCGACCACCGTATCGTGAAAGCGGCCGAAGCGCTCCAAGTGAATAGAGCGGAGGTAGATGCGCGGCTCGGTCATCGGTCGTCGCCCCCTTGCAGCAGCAAGTCGAGCACAAGCCGGGCGGCCTCGTTCGTGAGCTGGCGCGCCTTCTTCTCGGAAAGAGCCGCCGTAAGGGGAACGTTGCGCGCAAGGTATTCTTCCTGCAAATAGTCGATCTGCCCTTCGACATCCTCGGAGAGCCGATCAACGGTGCGAAGAAACACCGCTGGGAACAGCCCTTCGGCGCGCAACGCCTCTTCGTCGATGGGAGCCGTTGTCTCGTCGATGAGACTATCGCAGTAGAATTCCGAGTACGCATCGTTCAAAGAGGCGCGCACCTCTTCCAGCACCCCGGGGCGGCCGAGCACCTCGTGAAGGGAGGTCGCTCCGGTGAGAATGATGCGCGACACCATCATCTCGCAGGAGGCGTCGCCGTTGACCGCGAACAGCTCCCGCATGGTTTTGGACACCAGAGCCGGAATGTTCGTGCAATCGGAGACGTCGATGCGAACCTTTTCCCACACCACCGAGGCCGTGGGAATGAAGCTCACCTTCGGTGGCGCGTCAACCGCCAGCGTGACGAGGTTAACACCGCGCGGACCCGTTTCGCGCACATCGCGCCCTTGAATGCAGCCGGAAAACGCAATGCGCGGCGCGCGCTCGTCGTTGACCCACCGCTTGTGAATATGCCCGAGTGCCCAGTAGTCGAACCCGGCGCGCAGCAATGCCACGGGGTCGGTGGGAGCCTTCACAGGATCGAACGTAAGCCCGGTGTGCAGCACGCCCACCGCAAAAGGCGCCTCGGCGGCGCGCGGGCCCAGCGCCCGAATGGCGGCGGCGCGGGTGATACCCTCGGCGATGTTCTCGTTGGGCGACCATACCTTGTTCGGGTAGCCGCGGCCTCCGATGACCGCAAGGGGACGCCCGTCGCGCTCGTACAGGGCGAAATCGGGACGATCGGCGGCGAGCATCGTGGCGGACGGGGGCAAGGCGAAGAAATCCTGCTGCCAAAGACTCAGCGGATCGTGGTTGCCGGTGCACAGGTAGGAAGGAATGCCCTCCGCGTCTAAGCGGTTCAGCCCGTCGAAGAAACGCAGGTAGTCGCGATAGGACGCGCGAACCGAATCGAAGATGTCGCCGGAAACGACCACGAAATCAATCTTGCGCGACACAGCTGCTTCCACCACGCGATCCCAAGCGCCGGGGATGGCGTCAACCAAACGGCGCGCCCACTCGTCGGACAGCGCCCGCAGGCCGCGAAACGGCGCACCGATGTGCAGGTCGGCAGCGTGGATGAATGTCAGCGTTTCCGGCACGAACAGACCCTAGAAGCTGCCCACACGGGAGTCGTCGATGAAGTCCATAAACTTCGTGAACTCGGGGTTGAAGGCCAAGTCGATGTCGCGGGTGGCGCCGTTGCGGTGCTTCGCGACGATGAGCTTCGCCATGCCCAAGTCGGGGCGCGACTCGCTTTCCGCCTCGATCTCGTTCATGGAACGGTCGATGAACATGACGATATCGGCGTCCTGCTCGATGGCGCCGGAGTCGCGCAGGTCGGAAAGCATGGGGCGCTTGTCCTTGCCGCGCTGCTCGATGGCGCGGGACAGCTGCGACAGGGCGAGCACCGGCATGTTCATTTCCTTGGCGAGGATCTTGAGTCCGCGGGAAATTTCGCTCACCTGGTCGTTGGTGGATTTATTGGCCGTCATGGGGCCCGGCTGCATGAGCTGCAGGTAGTCCACGATGATGAGGCCCTTTTGGCCCTCTTTCAGGCCATGCAGCTCGCGGCGGCCCTTGGCACGGGCCTCCAACACCGAAAGGCCCGGGGTGTCGTCGATGAACATATCCAGCTGGGAGAGCTTGCCCGAGGCTTCGGCCAAAGCGCCCCAGTCGCCCTCGGCAATAAATCCGCTGCGCAGCTTCGAGAGATTCACGCGGGCCTCAGAGCACAGGATACGCTGAACCAGCTGCTCGGCTCCCATCTCCAAGGAGAAGAACGCCACAGCGGCGCCGGCTTTCGCCGCATTGGTGGCCAGGTTCAAAGCGAAGGAGGTTTTGCCAACACCGGGACGCGCCGCCAGAATAACCAGGTCGCCGCCGCGAAATCCATGAAAGAGCTCATCGACGTCCTTGAAGCCTGTGGGAACGCCGGCCATCTTGTCCTTCTGATTGGCGAGGCGGGAAATTTCCTCGTAGGCATCGCTTACCAACTCGTCCATCTTGCGGAACGACGAGCTGACACGCTTCTCGGTTACGTTGAAGAGCGTCTTCTCCGCCTCTTCCACCACCTGATCCAAATCATCGGGCGCGTCGTAGGCCAAAGCGTTAATCTGCGTAGCGGCGAACACGAGCTCGCGCAAAATGGACTGCCTCTTGACGATGTCGACATGGCGCTCCCAGCTGGTGAGCGAGAAGGTGTTGTCGGCCAGCTCGGCCAGATAGGCGCGGCCGCCCACAGCCTCCAGCTGCCCCGTGGACTTCAAGGTGTCGGCGAGAGCGATGGGGTCAACGGGAATATGGCGGTTCGTGAGGCTGATGATGGCCTCGAAGATGATGCGATGGGCCGGACGGAAGAAGTTTTCCGGACGCAGCCGCATCACCGCTTCTTCGGTCACCTCCCCGTTGAGCAAACAGGCGGCGAGCACCGATTGCTCGGCCTCGATGTTCTGAGGCAACTGCGCGCGGGGCGCAAGTCCGGGCGTATTGTTGGCATCCATGGGAGGCTGAGGCTGGTAGGGCATGAAACATCCTTCGCGTCGTCGGTGCGCCTATTGTATCGCGTTTCTTCCCGCGAACGCCGGAACTCGGCTTACCGCCACTGTTTCACGGGAAACAGGCTCATTATAGAAAATGGCCCCTCCGAAGAGGGGCCATCAAAGGGTCTCGCAAGACGAGGACTACTCCTCGGTCTCGGTCACCTCAACCTCGACGGTGCCGTCGGCGGCAACTTCGCCGTCAACTTCAACCATCTCGTCGGCCGGAGTCTCGGCGATATCGATAGCCTCTTCGATAGCGTCGATGGCCTCTTCGGCCTCGGACTCGCCAGCAACGATCACGGTCACCGTGCCCTTGATGTCGCGGTACAGCGACACGGGCACCTGGTAGGTACCGGTCATCTTGATGGGCTTGCCCAGTTCCACACGACGACGATCGATCTCGATGTCGAGCTGCTCGGCGATGGCGTCGGCCACCAGAGGAGCAGTGACGGAACCGAAGAGCACGCCCTCTTCGCCCACCTGGGCGATAACGCGCACCGTAGCGTCGTTCAGCTTCTCGGCCAGAGCGTTGGCATCGGCAATGCGAGTCTCCTCGCGCTTGGCGATGTTCTTCTTGCGCTCCTCAAGCTGCTTCAGGTTGCCCGGAGTAGCCTTCACCGCGTAGCCCTGGGTCAGCAGGAAGTTGTTGGCAAAGCCGCGGTTGACGTCGATGACGTCGCCCTCGCCGCCTTTGCCCTGGAGTTCCTTCAGAAGAATAACTTTCATGGTTCTCCTCCCTTCGCCTAGCGGTTGCGGCGATCGCCACGGCCGCTGACAGCGGGAACGGCATAGGGCATGAGAGCCATGACGCGGGCGCGCTTAACAGCTTCCGCGATGTCGCGCTGGTGCTGGGTGCAGGCACCGGTCACGCGACGGGGCTTGATCTTGCCACGATCGGTAACGTACTTGCGCAGCATTTGAGTATCTTTGTAATCGATATACTCCACGTCGTCCTTGCAGAACTGGCAATACTTACGACGAGGCTGCTTAGCGTAATCGGCCATATTAACCTCTTTCGTTTCGCTTAAAACGGAATGTCATCATCGTACACGGAAGAGGAAGCGTCGATAACCGGTGCAGCGGGCATGGGCGCGGGCGCCGGAGCCGGTGCGGGCATGGGAGCCGGAGCACTATAGGCCGGAGCCGCCGGAGCATAGCCCTGGTTGCCGCCGAAATCGCCGCCGTAGGACTGAGCGCCGCCGCCGTTGCGGCTCGACATGAATTCGAGCTCGTCAACGATGACTTCGAGCTTGCTGCGCTTCTGACCATCGCGCTCCCACTGGCTCCAGCGAAGCTTGCCCTCGATGGCCACCTTGGTGCCCTTGGACAAGTACTGGTGCAGGCTGCGAGCCCGATTGCCGAACATGGTGCAGTCAACGAAGTTCGGATAATCCTCCCACTCGTTGGTCTGGGGGTTACGACGACGGTCGTTCACGGCCACGCCGAAGCTCATGACGTCCATGCCGGACTGGGTGCTGCGCAGCTCGGGGTCGCGGGTCAGATTGCCGCTGATGATCACTCGATTAATGCTCATTTCTACCTCTTCTCATGGTGAGCGCTTAAGAACGCTCAGTTTCCAACTAGTCGCGATCGGTGCGGGCGACGATCATGTGACGCACAACGGCATCGTTGATGCGCAGCACGCGATCGAGCTCGGCAATGCTCTGCGGGTCAGTATGGAAATCGATGAGAGTGTAGTCGCCATCAGACAGACCGTTGATCTCATAAGCGAGTTTACGCTTGCCCCAATTGTCGACGTTGTCCACCACGCCCTGGGCGTCGGTGATCGTCGTCTCGATGCGCTTCATAACGCCAGCGCGCGTCTCGTCGTCAATCGTCGGAGCAACAATAAACAGCAGTTCATACGCCTTCATCAGCTCACCTCCTTTGGACTTTACGGCTCCGGGCTGGTGAAGGCACACACCGGAGCAGGAATAGCCTTGTTATCTTAGCAGAGCTTTCCCCGCTGCGGTTGAACCTGCATTTCTCCATCACGGTAAGCACACATTGCCTCGGTCGCTGGGGCCATGGTAAACCAAGCGAACCGTAAAAATGACGCGGGAATGTCCCGTTTCGTTCCTCGCGCCGACCGTATGGGCGTCGCAAAAAAGGCGGAGCCGAAGCTCCGCCGTTCACATCATGGCGCCCCATAACTCTATCAATGCGAACACCACAGGCCGCTCGCTTTACACTAGCACAGGGGCACCAATTATTCTACTCGAAAACGGATTCGGCATCTGCATACCGCTTAAAGCGGCGTGACGAACTCCGACAGGACATAGAGGTCATGGGTTAGGCGTGTCCATTCGCCCATGTTCTCCACCGCCTTCAGCTGGGTTCCGACTGCCACGGGATGGTCAACCTCACCCCATGCCCCATCTACGGGCGCATCGCGCAGGTTGATGAAGCCAACCTTTTGGTCTGGATGCACTACCTTGACCGCATGGTACGCCGGCTTGCCTGAATCATCAGCGCCTTTCTCGGCATCTGCGGCCGTGTCGGTCTGCTGCTCGGGCGCAACCTCTGCGGGCTTCTGCTCGTTCTGCTGCTCCGATGCGGAACCCGTAGCATCCTGCGCCCCGGCGTCCTTCTCGTCATCTGCGGCCGTGTCGGTCTGCTGCTCGGGCGCAACCTCTGCGGGCTTCTGCTCGTTCTGCTTGGTGTTCTTGTTGCTGCGTGCCATGGTTTTTCCTTTCTAGTAGGTGAGACGTTGCCCCGGATAGATGGTGTAGGGGCTTGAAATGCCGTTCTTCGACGCTATGGTCTGCCACTTGATGCCCAGCTTCTGGCCGATGCCCGACAGCGTGTCGCCCGACACGACGGTGTAGATGCGACCCGTGGAGCCGCCGGCGTTCACAATCGCGCGCACCTCTTCGTAGCGTCTGCCAAGTATCGCTTTGCGCTTCGAGCCGTTTCCGTAATCGCCAGCCCACACCTCGTCGGCAAGCGTCGCGGCGTCGGCTCGGTCGATATGGTTAATGAGCGCTTGCACCTCGTCGTAGCGAGCGCCGAGCGCGGCCTTGCGCTCTTCGTCATCGCCATACTTTCCGCGCATGACGTCGGCCACGATGTCGGTCACGTCCATGTTTGCAAGCGAGGTGTCGGCTGGTGTTGGCGTTGGGGCTTGCTCGGGTGTGCCGCCGTCAGGGCAAGCGTATTTCATCCACTGCTGGCCTGTGATGTAGGCCTTGTTCAGGTCTAGGTCTCCGCCCCAGCCGGAAAGCCGCCCCTTGCTCGAATACTGGCGAATCGTGCAGCTGTAGGCGCTCTCGTTCCACGGGCTGTCTTGGTAGCCCGTGGCGTTCATGTCGGCGTACTGCGCGACCCACGTGCCGCAGTTCTGCTTTCTCGCAACATCCCAAGGGAAGCCCGAAAGGCTCGCATAGTCGAGCGGGCGGACGCCGGTCATGTCGATGACTGCTCGCGCTACCTGTTCGAGGTATGCGGTGTTGCCGAACTTGCTGTTCTGCTCCTTCTCCCAATCAAGGCAGAGCAAGACGCGCTTCAGGTACGGCTTGACGGTCTTCACGAAATGCTCGGCTTCGCTCTTCGCGCCTTGACCGCCGATGTAGTGGTAGACGCCCACGTATTTTCCAAGGCTCAAAGCCTGTTCGATTTGGCGGTGGAAGTCAGGTGAGACGTAGGACGTGCCCTGCGTTGCCTTGATGATTACGAAGTCGCAAGGAACAGCTGAAAGGTTGATGCCGTTCTGCCAGTTCGATATGTCGATGCCCTTCATCGGCCTTCCCCTTTCGATGTCGTGTAGAAGTAGAGCCATTCGGTGCCGCGCAACTCTTCTACGGTGAAGCGGTGCTGCGAGTTCGCGCCGGAAGCAGGGTCTCGGATGTATACGCTGTCCCCATCGGTCTTCCAGATGCAGACGATGTGGCCGCCGTATGCCCGCTCCCACAACTCGCCCCGAACGCCCGCGAACACGACGCTCGAAGATGTGACTTCCGACAGGGCGCGGTCTAGGTCGTAGTAGATTTCGGAGATTCGAAGACCGTATGCTTCCGACATGTAGGCACCGAAGCGCGCCATGTCGTTAACGCCGTAGACGGTGCATGTGCTTCCGACGATGGCTTCGAGGTCGAGCGGCGTCACAATCTGGCCTGTTAGGTACTCTATCGCCATCGCTGCGCATGACAGGCCGCAGCCGCTATCGCCGATGGTTCCCTCGGCGTAGTCGATGTGCGACCATTGAATGTCATCCTGAAGGTAGAGCGGCATAATCCAACCGGCGTGAATCGCTCTCTGCCCCTCTTCGCGGGGGATGTCGTTCACTTCCAGCGTCAAGGTCTCGAATCTGCTTTCCTGCGCCGGCTTGGTGCTTTCTTGAACGGTGAAGGCAGCGAAGCCGACGCATGCTAGGGAAAGAAGGAATGCGAACGCGGGCAGGGCTACAGCCCGCCCGCGCGATACGGTGACGTAGTGCTTACTGGTCTTCATCGGAGTTGAACGCCTTCATCACGGCGTCGCCCAGAAGCGCGCCCGGTGTGAAGCTGTTGTTCTTCCAGTAGGTGATGGAGGTCACAACGAACGTGACCAGCGTGCTGACGGCCGCGTATACCCCCTCGGGGTCGAGGTCGAGCGTCGGCGCTCCCATGAACGCGAACAGCTGGTTCAGCCAAACGAGCGCGAACGCGACTGTGCGCGCAAGCGTGGCACCCGTCGGCTTCAGGCTCGTTCCCTCTACCGTGGCGGTGACGTCTGCGCTTACCTCTACCTTCTCGATGTCTTCCATTTCCCTTCCTTTCTATCGGTGGATTTCATGCTCTATCCGGCTCAAAGAAGCGTTCTGCTCCTGAAAGCGCAAGTCGCTCGCGCGGTCATGCTCGCGGATGATGGCGACCATCTTGTCGCGGTCTGCGAGGTTGTCGCGCAGGGCTTCGGAGTTGTTCCGCAGGGCTTCGGAGTTGTTGTTTATGGCCGCAGTGCAGTTCTCGATAATCTGGTCGGTGCGCTTCTGGCCTTCGATGCGTGTCTTCAGCCACTGCTTGATAATCGGCGCGAAGTAGACGCATGCCGCGATGATGACGAGGACGAACGTCCAGAAGAAGCCCATTTCCCGGAATGCTTCCGGGTTCTGAAGCAGCACTTCCATCTAGGCGTCTTTCTCTGCTTCGATTTCGGCGGTCAGGCGGCGAATCTCCTTGCGCCACTCCACGCGCTGCTTGACGATGCCGGCGATGGATTTCCCGGCGTCGATGATGACCTGCGGGACGTCCAGCAGGTTGTCGCACGCGAAGACCGATTCGATGGCCTCTAAGATGTCGTGGTCTGACTGTTCGAGCAGGTTCTTCAGGCCGTTGATTTGAGCCTGTTTCTCGTTTCGCTGTTCGTCCATGAACGCCCTTTCTATCCAAGTCCTACAATCCAAGGATAGAAAGCGTGTCAGGGTTTTTCGGCCGTCAGGCCGCTAGGGCGAGCGCCATGCGCTCTAAGGTCTCAGCGGTGAGACCCCCCCCCCGCAGGTCTTCGGCATCGTCGCCGAACAGCGCCTTGCACAGCGCGTCCATTTCGAGAAGGGTTCTGTGGGCGTCAAGCTTTACTATGCTGCCGCGCCACGACTGGTAGGAGCGCAGCGCCTGTTCGCGCGTCATCTTGCCTTCTGCGACCTTGCGGCGCAGCTTCTTCAGCTTTCGACGCATTCGCGTGACCGATTCACGGCATGGGCGCATGACGATTCTCCCCGTTTCCGTGATGCTGAACTTCTTCTTCAGCCATGTGAAGCCATGGCTAATTTTGACGATGTGCGTCTTCTTCTGGTTCACCATAATGCCCAGTTCTTCGCACTTGCGCTCGATGAGCAGCTGAACCACCTGAAGGTACTCTTTGCTCTCATGGATGCAGTAGATGTCATCCATGTAGCGGCCGTAGAGGTCGATGCCGAGCATTTCGGTCACGTAGTGGTCTAAGGGCGACGCGAACCCGACGGCGAATATCTGGTTCGGCTCGCTGCCAAGCCCAAGCCCGACGTCGCCGCAAGCGTCTATGAGGTCGAAGGCGAGATGCACCAGCCGCTCGTCATCGAGTGCGCGCGCCACTTGCCGCTTCAGCTGCTCGTGCGCTATTGAGCCGAAGTAGTTGCTGAAGTCTATGAGCAGCACGTACCCCTCGCGTCCATGACGCCTGAAATGGCGCGTCAGGTCTCTTCGCAGTCGCTTTATCGCGTCATCTGTTCCGCGACCTTTGGTGTTGGCGGTGTTGTTGCGTATGAAGCTGGGCGCTATTGCCGGAACGAGGGCGTTCACGGAAAGCGATTTGTGGATGACGCGCTCGGAGAAGTGGACGCTCGATATTTCGCGCAGCTTCCCGCGCTCGTAGAGCGTGAAGTGGTGGAAGCCGCGCCGGATGTCCCGGCCTTCCATGAGGTCGCTTCTTGCCTTCGACAGGTTCAGCATCAGGTCTTTGTGGTAGCGCTGGGTCGATGCCTTCCAAGCGATGCCCTTCTTCGCCTTCATGGCGGCGTCGTAGAGGTTTTCGAGGTCGGCCACGTTCTCAAGCGTGCAGTCTCGAAGCCGCCGCTCGCGCTTGCGTGCCCGCTCGGCTTCGCGGCGCGCGCGGCGGGCGGCCTTGCGCTCTTCCGAGTTCACAGGGGCACCCCGCACGGCTCGCAATGGCTCGTTCGGACAGCCGCATGAGAAGATGGCATGAAACGCCGCAGAACGGCCAATGCGACGCCATGCAAGGAGCGTCCGCCATCCCTCGCGGGGTGCGTATTCACGGCGCTTGCGCCGATGGTCGCATCTTCCTTCCTTACTGGCACGGCTTTCACCTTCCGGCTACTCGGTCTGGCCTTGTTGCAGGAATCCGAAGCGCGGACGGATGCCGGCATTCGAAGCCGAATTGTAGTTGGCATTGCCCGTGTTGTTGACGTAGCAGACATTCGCCGAAGACCCCGCCATGACCACGCGCAGCCACCAATTGACGCGACAATCAAGATGCAACCTCCGGCAATTATAGGGCAGAGCGCGGGCATTATTGCTCTTGCCCCCGAACTCTCACGTTTTTTCGCGCTCGCTTCAGCAGGTCTATCTCTCGGGCAATCATGGCCGTGACCTCTTCGAACGCCGAAGCGCGGACGTTCCCGAGCAGACGCTTCATGCACTTGATGTCCTCTTGGATGATTCGGCAATCGGCTATCGCGAGCGTGTAGTAGCGCTTGCGCGCTTCCACGTTCGATTCGCTGTTGGGGAAGAACTCCATGCCACGAACGATGTTGTTCACCATGGAGCGCGCCGCATCCGCCGTCGGCAGGGCGAGCATGAAGCGCGAGGATTTGGGAACGACGTCCGGCGAGCGCATGAGCCGCAATACCGCGATGCGCAACTCCACCGCGTTGTCGTAGAACTCAAGTTCCGATTCGTTGCGCTTCGATTCGTGAACCGTCATAGCATACCTTCCGAAAATCAAAAATCGAGCCGCCCGCTTCGCGGGAAAAGACAAGCGCCCGCGCACGGCGGGCGCTGTTCTCAGTGTAGGGCATGCCGGCGCTATTCAGCGCCTAGAAGGAAGCCGAAGCGCGGACGGATGCCGGCACCCGAAGCCGAACCGTAGTGGGCAGTGCCCGTGGAGTGGACGCAGCAGACATACGCCGAAGACCCCGCCATGACCACGCGCAGCCACCAAGTGACGCGCTCGCCGTTCACCTTGCACACTCGGTTCTCCACGTTCTTGAAGAACGCCCATGGCCTGTCCATGCCCTGCGAGTAGCCCTGAGTGCCGAAAGCGGGCGAGCCGTACACTTCCGTCTCGCTGAAGAGGAACAGCTTGCCGTTGCTCTTCCATGCAAAGCCCGGCGACGTCGTGAGCGCGCCTGATGCCTGGTAGCGCGTCTCGGCGAGCGTGCGGAAGTCGAGCATGTTCGCCTTCCAGTCGGCCGGAACCTCGGGAAGCACCGTCGAGTTGATGTACTTGTAGATGTTCGACGCGAGGTAGGGGTTCTGCTCGGCCGCCGTGCCGTTGTTGTTGTTCGTGGTGTTCCACTGGACGTTCGACGTCCAGCCCTCGCGGTAGACCATGCCGATGTGGTGGGGAAGCGGCTGGTCTGACATGTTGAAGTACGGGTCGAACTCCCCGATGCACACTTCCCATGTCTTGCCCGACGTGTGGGTCATCTGGGTGAAGTCGCCCGGTCGCAGGTGGCGGAAGTCGCCGGCCATGGCGCGGGCGTTCAGCAGGGCGCGCACGCTGCCGTATTCGTCCAACTCGCCCTGAAGGGCTTCGATGGTGGCGATGTCGCGGCCGGGGTAGATGTTGGCCGCAAGCTGCCGGTTGAACTCGGCTTCCTGCTTCGCGAGGGCTGCGGTCGCGCGGGCGGTGGTGTCGGCAATCTCGCACTTCGCCCCGTGCTTGTCGGTGATGTAGTTCGCCTGTGGCATCTTTTCTCCTAACCTAGCGTGATGGTCTTCGTCTCTTCGTCGTATTCGGCGCATGAAAGCACGCAGTTGCTTCCCTCGAACTCCACATGCTCGGGCTGCGTCCAGATGGTGCCGCCGCTGTGGAAGCACCCGTAGTCCGAGCGCAGTATCTTCGCGAGCGAATCGGCGTCGCCCGCGCCGGAACCGCCGCCCGTGAAGCCGCCCTGCGGGATGGAGCCTATGGCCGAGTTGATAAGGCTCGAAGCCGTCTCTGCGGCGGTCTCTGCGTTGGTGGCCGCTGTGTTGGCGCGCTCTGCTGCGGCATTCGCCGCACTGGTCGCACTCTCCGATTCTCCCTTCAATCGCGCGAACTCCGATACACGCTCCTTCTCCGCTTCGACGCGGCCTTCCTCGGCGATGACGCGCTCCTTCTCCGCTTCGGCGCGGGCATCTTCCGCGGTCGCGCGTCCCTTCTCCGCTTCGACGCGCGCGGTCTCGGCGCTCGCACGGGCTGTCTCTGCCGTGGCGCGGGATGTCTCTGCCGTGACGCGGGCGGTCTCGGCGCTTTTGCGCGCCGTCTCGGCCGAAGCACGGCTGCGCTCGGCGCTCGCCCGGGCGGTCTCGGCGGCGACGCGGGCTTCCTCTGCCTTCTTCACATCGTCGTTCAGCTTGTTCAACTCCAAGGCCGCCTGTTGGAATGCGGACAGGTCGTCTTTCGCCTGTTCGCTCAGGTCGTTGGCTATGACATGCTCTACCTTGATGTCGAACTCGCGGCTCGATGTGATGGTCTCTCCGCTCTCTAGCATGACCACTATGCGCGCTCTCACAAGCCCGGGATTCTGCATGGAGGTCGGGTAGGTGCATTTCCAGCGGCCTTTGGCGGCGTCCACGGCGTCGAACTTGCGCGTGCTTTTCTCTCCCGTGTTCAGGTTGTGCCAAGCCAGAAGCACGGTGCAGCCGGTGGTGTCCACCACCTCGCCGCCGTTCCTGATTGTGAGGTCTATGCCGCGCCCTCGGGCGTCTTCGGGGGTGGCGAAGAGCAGTTCGGGCGGGCGCTGGTCTGCCGCGTCGAGCGTCAGGGGGTGCAGAAACCAGCTATCGTTCATCTTCGCCATCGTCTATCAGTCCCTTCAGCTTGCCGAATGTGTCTTCGATGCCGCTCCTGTACTTCGCCGGTATGAGCGCCAATGCTGGGGCGAAGGATTCTTCCATCAGCTTCAAAAGAAGCTTCATCCGTTCGTCCACGTACTCCTTCTTGACCAGATATACAGTGTCTTCCTCGGGCTGGAACATCGGCTTTTCAGCAAGCCACGCGCTGCCGTCGAAAAGCACCTTCTCGCGATCGTTCTCGATGTCAACGATGGACGCGCCATGCTCGGCGGCGCGCTCCATGCGCTCTTCGGTGTCGATGCCCCACTGGATGCCCAGCTTTTCGAGCCTTCCCACTATCAAAGCGTTCCCCTTCCTACGTCACGGTGCAGAAGCCGTTGATGAAGCGCATCGTGCGCCGCGTCCATCCGATGCTTCCGTTCCCGTTGTCGTGTATCTCGGATATGTACTGCTGCTCGCCGGTCTTCGTGATGGTCGCCATCGCCGTGGTGTCCGCTGACGAAGAGACGGCTATCTGGGGCGTGGATATGCGGATGGTGTGCTTCGCTTGCATCTGCATTCCCTTGTACTGCGCGCCGGTGTCGATGTTGTAGGAGTGTCCGCTGAAGTCTATGAAGGCGAACTGCTCGCCGCTCTCGCTTCCCTGAATCTGCCCGCTTTGCACGGTCAGAAGCTGCGCGGCGCTCCCGCACGAGAACTTCCCCGTGGCGTCGATGCTGTACGCCTTCATGTAGCGCGTCGTGAGCGACCCGGTGTTGAGGTTCCATACGTTGCGCCCTGCGGTGTCCGCTATCTGGCCTTGCTTGAAAAGCAGGTCGCCGGTGGCGAGGTTCCAGTAGTTAGAGCCGCCCCGGATGACGCCAGCGTTGATTTCGTCGGCCGTGAATCCATCGCCCGTCCCGAACGTGCGCCACTGCCATGTGTTGCCCACCCGCTTGTTGGCGATACGGAAGCCAGCGCCCTTCAGCTGTATTGCCATGGTCGGGTTCTGGTCAGCCGGCCTGTCGTAGACCGTTATGCCCTCGCCCGGCTCCATGTAGACGTAGCCGCCCGTGGCGTTCATCACGTCGTTGATGACGCCAATCACGGAGTTGATGTAGCTTTGGTCTGCCGTCGCCGCCTTATCCCATGCGCCCGCATGGTCGCGCAGGGTCTGCAATGCCGCAGCTTGGCGGTTGACCTGCTCGGTTATCGCCGGCGTTATGTTGCCCAGCGTGATGACGGTCTGAGACGGGTCGCGGTAGTTCCACTCGATGCGGAGGATGCGCCCCGACAGTTCGAGCGCCGGCGCGAAAGACCAGTCGATAATCTGCACGTCATCGCCTAGCTGGAAGCCTTCGAACGGGTAGCCGGCAGCGAAGAGGTCTTGCACCGTCGCTTCGTATGAGACCTGCGGCTGGGTGCGCTTCGGCAGTTCCGCCTTGGTGAGCGCGAGCAGTTCGCGGGCATCCTCGCATTCGCTGAACTCCACTTCTCCGAACACGTGAGCCTTCCCGCCCTTGCCGTCTGGACGCCCCCACCGGGCGAGCGCTGCGCTATCCGCAACGTAGTTCTTTCCGCCGTTGACGTCGCCGAAGGCCAGCTTCCGTGAGAAGCCGCCGGTCTCTTCGCCTTCATCGTCGGTCGCGGCAAGCCCTGCGCCGTAGCCGTAGAGCGCCGTCACCACGTTTTCGGCTTCCACGTGGCGCTTCACGGATATGAGGTCTTTCTTGTACTCGAACCGGCGGTGGTTGTCGGTTCCGAGCCTAGAGACGATTGCCACCTTGCGCGACGTGACGCCGGATGTTCCCACCCCGATTTCGGTCTTTATCTCGCCGCCCCACGTCTCGGCCACCGCGTTGATGGCAGCCCGGGCGTTGGTGTGGTAGAAGTTCTGCGAGTTCGAGCCGAGCGAAGAGGTGGAGCCTTGCGACCAGCGCGTCACGGCGAGCGCCTTAGCGAGCGCTCCGGCGGCGGTCATGTTCTGGTTGCGGACGTCTTCCAGATAGTCGCCCATGGTCTCGCACAGGCTGTTGTCTGCGACGTAGGTGCATAGCACGTCGGCGGTCTCGCGCAACTCTTCCGCTTCGGTTACCACATGCTCGTGCCATTCCCCGCTGTCATCTTGGAAAAGTGCGCGGTCGCCCTTCTCCAAGCGCACGGGCGTCGTGAAGGTCAGCGTGTCCTCTCCGTTGATTTCCTCTGCGCGCGTGCAGGTTATGGGGGACAGAGCGCCTATCTGAGCGCCCCATCTGTCGTATATGAGCAGTTCCACCATCTACAGCCGCCTTTCGACGTAGCGGATGCGCCCAGACACCGCCGATGAAGGCGCGAGGATGCGCATGCTGTGTACGCCCGGCTCCAATTCGAACCAGCGGGACTGCGGCGTCACGGCAAGCTTCGACGGCGTGGTCGAATCCTTCGTGGCGTACAGGAGCGCCGTCTTCATGGCTTCGGTGCCGGTGGTGCAGTCGAACACGACGCGGTTGCCGGCCTTGAACGAGTATTCGCTTCGAATCTGAAGGCCGGTCGTGAGGTCTAAGACGGCGACGTAGCTGCAAGGTGCGGGGATGTCCACCTCGATGACGGGATTCGCCGGATAGTTGCCGAGGATGTTCACGTCTCTGGCTGCGTAGCCAAGCGACGATGCGCGCTCGCCGTCGGCGAACCGCACCGGGTCGTATGCGATGAACGTGAGGGTGCAGCCGCCGGTACCCAGCCACTTTTCGATGTCAACCGTCCCCGAAAGGAGCGCCTTGTAGTACTCGCCATTGTGAAGCCGCGTGTAGAGCGGCGAGGGCTTGCGGGCGTACAGCTTCTGCGCGATGAAGGGAAGCACCTCGTTCAATTCGCGGCGGTTGCGGCGGATGACGCGGGCGTCTATCTCGATTGTCCGCGTGCCGAGCCGCGCGCTCTGGAAAAGCTGGCCGTCGGCACCGGGGATGTCGGTCGCGGTGTGAACCGTCTCTGGAAGGATGCTCTCGCGGATGTCTTCGTCCACGAAGTACCCCGAGAAGTCGAAGTTGTTGTAAATCATGCGTACACACGCCCCTTCGCTCGCGCTGCGCGGTTGCCGAGCCGGTAGAGTTCCTGCGCCATGGCGCGAACGTCGCTCTCGTTGCGCACGTTCATGTTCTCCACTACCACGGTCGCGCCGCCACCAGCGCCGCCGCCGAGCATGGAGAGCGCTTCGGCCATCAGTTCGGGAAGCTTCGAAAGCGGCATGACCGCTTCTGCGCCGGCTTCGCCCACGCCGATGACCGAAGGGCGGTTGATGATGCCGCCCTTCGCGTACCAGTCAACGCCGATATGGGGGATGGATGGCGGGTTCAGGCTGAAGCTTCCTTGGATGCTGAAGTGGGGAAGCTTGATTTTCGGAAGTTCAAGCTTGCAGTTCGAAAAGAAGTTCGCGATTGCCCCGAGCGCGTCGGACACGATGTTCTTAGCACCGCCCATCACGTTGTCGATGGTGTTCTTTATTCCGTTGAACACGCCGCTCGTTATGGCCGTGATGTTGTTCCACGCGCCCTGTACCACCGAAAGTATGGTGTTCACCACGCCCGACACCACGCCCATGATGGCGTTCCACACGCCGGATATGATGCTTGAAATGCCGTTCATGATGGTGGAAATGCCGTTCTGCATCTGCGTGAAGTCGCCGGTCACGATGCCGTGGATAAGGCCGAGAACCGTCTGGAAGATGCCCTTAATCACGTTAAGCACGCCGTCGATGACCTGCTGCACGCCCTGCATTATGGAAGTGACGGTCTGGAGTATCGCCCCCAGCACGTTTCCGACCACCTCTAGGATGTTCTCGATGACGGGCACCGCGACGGTAATCAGGAACTGCAAGATGCCGTCGATTATGGGCATGAGGTTCTGAATGACCGTCGAAACGGTCTGCTCCACCACTGCCATGAACTGCTGGACGTAGGGCTGAAGGAACGCCCCTATTTCCTGCACCTTTGCGCTGATGGCATCCCATGCGCCGATGACGGTGTTCCTGAAGCCCTCGGAGGTGCTCCAGAGGTACACCACCGCAGCGGCGACCGCCGCTATGACGGCCACGACGGCCGCCACGGGCGCGGCTATCGCCGCGACCGATGCGCCCATGCCGCCGGCCGCTATGCCCGCGCCCGAGAAGAAGCCGCCGAGGGACACGAGGGCGGTTCCTATGGTTTGGAGCGAGCCGAGAAGGGTTCCCACTATGACAAGCACGGGGCCGATGGCCGCGAGGAACGCGGCGATGCCCAAGACAGCGTTCTGGGCGGCGGGGTCTAGCCCGCTGAACCAGTCGGCCACGCCCTTTGCCATGTCCGCGACGCCCTTCAGCGCTTCGACGCCCTTTTCCGCGAAGGGCTGGAAGGCGTCCTGCAACTCTCGAAGCGCGCTCTTCGCCCGCGACCCCAAGTTCTCGGACATCGCATCCGCCGCGCCGGACGCTGCTCCCGCGACGTCGGCGAAGCTGTCGTTCACGCCGCCGAGCGCGAGTATCATCCCCATTGCATTGTCTTCGCCGAGCGATGACCACAGGGTGGAAGCGATGGCCGCGCGGTCTGTTTCGCTGGTCATCGTCTGCATGTCGCCGATGACGGCGTTAAGCACATCCTGCGCGGTCGCCTTTCCCTCGCGGAACGAGTTGAAGACCTCTTGGGTTCCCTTAGAGAACTGCCCGATGCCCTCTTCCATGCGCCCGTCTGACAGCGACGTCAGGAACTCGTTCAGGAAGTCGCCCACCTTGTCGAGGTTGTAGGCACCGGACGCGGTGCCCGCTTCCAGAAGGCTGAAGTACTGGCTCGCGGACATGCCGGCTTCAGCCCAGCGGCCGCCGTACTCCGAAAGGTTGTCGCCCAACTCGTCGGTGTAGTCGAGACCGCGCTGCGTGCCCGCCACCAGAAGGTCGCACGCTTCCTGTGCGGACAGCCCGAACTTCTTCATCAGCACGTTGATTCCACGCACCGATTCGGTCATGTCCGAGCCGAACGTGTCTTCGAGCATGATTGCCGACTGCGTGACAATTTCCAAGTCTTCGTCGGAAACGTCGCGCAGCACCGCCCGCGTCTTTATGAGCGCGTCGGTAATCTGCTCCACGGATTCGCCCCAGCCGCCGTTGTAGAGGTTGCGGCCGACCTCCAAAAGCTTTTTCGCTTGCTCTTCGTTGCCCTGACAGGCGGCCTTCATCTTCGCGAAGGCGTCATCGAACTGGACGGCGGTCGCCATGACCGCCGTCCCGGCTGCGGCGACGGGCGCGGTGATGCCGGCCGTCATGCCGGTTCCGACGCTCTTCATGCTGTCGCCGACCTCTTTGTAGTCATCGGCGACATCTTGCAGCTTGTGCCCGAGTTGCCCGAGTGATGACTGGGCTGCCTTCTGAGCCTGCTCGGATTGCTTCAGGGCGCGCTTGTAGCTGTCAAGCTGCCCCTCGGTCTTGATGATTTCGCGCTGAAGCTTGTCCCACTCGTCTGTGCCGACCTTGGATTCGTCCATGCTCGCAAGCTGAGCCTTCAGGACGCGCAGCTTGTCCTTCGTCTCTTCGACGCGGTTGCCAAGCTGCGCAGTCTGCTGGGCAAGAAGCTTCACGTTGCCGGGGTCGAACTTCAGCGCGCTGCGTATCTGGTTCAGTTCGGTTTGCGTTCCCTTTGCGGCGGTGTTGACCTCGCGCATGGCGCTCTTCAGCTTGGAAGTGTCTGCTCCCAACTCTATAACCAGACCCTTGTAGGCCGTCGCCATGCTCTCACATCCTCTTCATTGCTTCGATGTCTTCTTGGGTCGCGTCGCGGCACCCGTCATCCTCTCGGCCTTCGTAGGCTTCTGCGGTGATGGCCGAGAAAATCAGGAATTCGCCGAGCGACATCCAGTAGAGGTCATCCATGGAAAAGCCCATGGAAAGCGCTCCTAGCACCATCGCGTGGTACTTGTAGCGCTTCGTCGCCTGACCGGGGCTACTGCTGCTCTTCCTCTTCGGAAGCTTCGGCGGCTCCTCGAAAAAAAGCGTCTTTCACCTCGCGCGTGACGCCCTCCATCCAGCCTTCCATCTGATAGTCGATGTCGGCTGTGGAGTTCATCCATGCGGCATAGCCCGGAACCGTCGCCGGGCTTGCCGTCTTCATCATCGCCCACAGGCAACGGCGCAGCACGCCGAAGTTGGGCACCTCGCCCATAGCCACGAAGTCATCCACGATGTCGCGGCCGTCGAACTCCTTTTCGTAGAGGTAGCACGTGATGGCGGATGCGTGGATGCTCACGCTCTCATTCTTGTTGATTTGCACGCTGCGCACGTCGTTTCTCCTTTAACCCTCGGTGATTTCTGCGCCCTGCTCGTTTCCGCCGGCATCCGGCATCGCGGCTGCGGGCGGGGTGTGAACCTTCTTGAACCAGCTGTCGAAGACCGCTGCGCTCTTCTCGGTGAGTTCGCACATGGCCTTCACGTAGTGCTTGTCGCCGAATGCGAGCGGGTCGATGGACACGCTGACGGTCTCGGTGGTCGGCTCCACGCTGTCTTCGGTGGTAGACCACTCGTTCTCCGGCCTGTCCATGGTCACGTAGTAGTAGCAGAAGCGCGTGTTGGTGACGTCGCCTTCCACCTCGTAGAGCAGCGCGAAGGGCTTGTTCACCTCTTCGCCGTCTGTGACCTCGTACAGAACGCCGGTATCGGGGTCGAGTTCCCAGCCCTGAGCGGCTGCCATGACTTCCAGCGCAACCTTCGCCATTTCGAGGTCGGCGGTGTAGCCGTTGTTCGCGCGGCCTACGTAGTAGACCGTATCGTCGGCGAACCACTTCTTGGTGTCGCCCTCGGGGCTGGTCTTGATGGAGCGGCAGCCCGGAAGGGCTAGCGGGGTGTCGTACTGCTCGGTCTCTTCATCGAACCATGCGACATGCACGTTGCGCACGCCGTAGCGCACGCCCTTACTTTTCTTCTTCTTCGACATCTTCTGTCCTTCCTTTCGTGTCGGTGAACGTGTATGTGGTCTCATGCAGCCGTTCGCTGCTGATGGGGTTTCGAGCCTTCGAGAACGAGCCGTAGCCCGCGTTCTCTAGGCATTCCTCCACGGAAGCTTCGGCTTCCGCGTCGGGGTAGCGGTCGGTGTAAAGGCGAACCTCGCACTGGTCGAAGGCCGCATAGCGGGCGTCATCGGCGTACAGCACGTTCTCGTCGGGCATGGTGTAGGAGATGCGCGGAAGTCTCGTCTCATGCGAACCTAGGAGGTTGACGGGGTACCCCGTCTTCTTCAGCGCGTCGCACACGCTCTTCTCGCTCATATCCCCATGTCCCTTTCCAGTTCCTCGGCTGCTTGCCGGAACGCCGGTTCGATGTGCGGGATTCCGCGCACGAACCCGCCGTCGCGCTTCTCGTGCCCCTTTTCGAGCAGATGCGTCAAGCCGGGCTTCTTCGCGTTGTAGATGACCGCCGTAGAGCCGGCTCCGATGCCCTCTTCGACCTTCGAGCGCCATCCCTTCGAATAGCCGCCCTTCTTCTTGGGAGACGTCTTCTTCAGGCGCTGGACGGTCTTTCGAGCCGTCTTCTTCACGGCTTCGCCGGCGTCTTTGCGCTCTTCTGCTGCATAGCTTTTGACTATGCGCGCCATGGATGACGCCAAGCTGTCGGGGCTGATGGTGCTAGGCATCGTCGGCCACCTTCTGGGCGCAGGTCAGCCGCACCATTTCGCCGCGCCCGGTAGGCTGGGCGTCGGTGATGGTGAGCGTCTCGGCGTGGTACTCGATGGTGTCTTCCCCTTCGTAGTCGCATGCGCGCATCTGAAGCACGCAGCGCGTCCTGAAGCCCTCGGCGTTTGCGACGTCGAAGGCTTCGGCTGAGACCGTGAAGGGGTTCACGAAGACGCGCCGGCGGCGCGCTTTCGCGACCTCTCGGCCGTTGTCGCCTTCGCAGTACGCGAACTTCACGAGGTGAGCGCAGTCGGAAAAGCCCGTCATAGCCCCTTCGCTCCTTCCGCTGTGTACTCTTGCGAGTTGAGCATGTCGCGCTCGCACGCAAGGTAGCTTTGCCAGTACTTATCGCTGTCTGGGTTGTCCAGACCGAAGCGCGCCTTGCAATACGTCATCACGGCTTCGACCACGAGCGGGTCGGTGTCGGATTTCGCCTTGCCCTCGATGACGCCTGAAAGCATCAGGTCGTGGCGCGCTGCGCGGCACAGCCCGTCCACCTCGTCATCGAAGGCGTCGGAGGTCAGGCGAAGGGCTGTCTTGGCTTTGCCAAGCAGCCCGTCGCGCATGCCCGTTCCCTCTGTCTGTGCGACCTCGGACATCGGCCTAGCCCTGCACGCTCGCAGCGACTGCGGCGGTGTGGGTGTACTTCACGAAGCCCTTCGGGTTGCGAAGGCCGGCATCCACGAGCGCATAGCCGGAGTAGGTGTGCTTGCGGGTCTTCACGTCCACGTCATCCATGATGTTGACCTGGTCGAAGTCGTTCACCTGAAGTTCTGCCGGATAGCCGAAGTAGATAACGCCGTCGGCCAAGGTATCGTCCTTCTTCGCGGCGGCACCGTAGATGCGGCCTTGGACGATGGGGTCTTCCATCGCAGAGGGGATGAACGCCTTCTTGTTGTCCTCGGTGGTGATGCCGGCGAGGACGTTCCAGATGGTCGCTTCGTTGGCGTAGACCGACCGCACGCCGCGACCCTTCAGAAGGCCGAAGCAGCGGCGCACCTCTGCATCGGTGAGCGTTCCGCTGATGATGTTCTCGTCGGCGATGCCCGCCTTCGCGCCCTTGGCCGTGCCCTCGTCAAGGCGCTGGTAGCAAAGCTTCTCGATGGCGACCTTCATGCGGTCTGCAATCTCGCGCACGAGCCATGTGCGGAACGCGCCAAGGGACTGAATCTCCATCTTGCGGGTGAGGTCAACGTGCTTCTTGATTTCCTCGCCCGTCAGCGTGATGGTGTTCCATGCGTTCTGCTCGTCATCGTTGGCCGCGCCCTCGTCGGTTGCGGCGGCGTCGCCGGCGGTGATGCCGGTGTGCTGCACGATTTCGCAGATGTGCGCGAAGTTGGTGTGGTATGCATCGGCGTACAGGGGCGCGTCCGCCTCCATCAACTCCACGATTTCGTCCATGATTTCGGTCGGCACGACGGCACCGCTGTTGGCGGTGGTCATCGTGTAGGCCGCGCGCTGCTCGGCCGTAGGCTCGCCGAACATGTAGCTTCGGCGGCCACCATCGGGGACGCTCGCCATCTCGCGCAGCCATGCGTCGCGGTACTCCGGGGAAGAAGCGTCGTAGCTGCGCGGCTCGGCGCTCTCGGCGGGGACGGGAAGGACGATGGCGCTTCCGGCGTCGATGGACGCGCGCACGGCGGCGCGGCGCTCTGCAAGGCCGTTGTTGGCGGCGTTGGCGCGCTCGTTCAACTCTGCGGTGATGTCCGCCGTGCCCTTCTCGAACTCGGTCAGGGCTTCATCGTCGGCATCGTCGGTGTTCTCGGCGATGCGCTTCAGCATGTTGCGCAACTCGTCGGCGGTGCGCTTCTGGATGGGCGCGCCGGCGAAGAAGGCGCGCAGTTCGTCGCGAAAACTCATAGTGTGGTCTCCTTTGCAATCTGAGCCTTCAGTTTTATTTGCCTTCGGCGTCGCAACTCCTGCGCCTTGCGTTCCCCCATCACTCCGTCAGCAAAGGAACGTGCCGATATAGCCGTAGCGTCGTTGGCGGGGATGGACACCGCCGAAACGTCGAAGACCTTCTTCACCTTCGTGATGGTTCGAAGGTCGTTGTCGTTGTCCCATATCTCTTCCGCCACCGTGAACGCCCAACTCATGCGGTCAACGAGACCGGCGGCGATGGCTTCGTAGAGACGCCGGGCGTCTTCTGTGCGCCCGAGGTCTGCCGCGACGAAGATGCCGTGGCTGTCGGAAGCGATGTGCAGGTTCCCGGCGCGGTTGCGCGCGAACACCATGCCTTCATGGTCGTACTGGAAAATCACGTCGGACAGGTCTGCGCCGTCCAGCACGTCGGGCGCAATCTGCTCGCGGATTCCGTAGCAGAGTTCGTAGGGCTGGTTGAACGTGGTCGCGTAGCCCTCCACGTAGTAGTCTGTGTCGAAGAACTTCCGGCGCTCGCCCTGTGGTGAGGTCGCGAGCGGCGAGGTGAAAGCCCTGTAGACCCTGTTTTCCTTAACTGGCATCTTCGCCCTTCTCCTTCTCGTCGCTTTGTTTGTTCGCTTCTGCGGCGGCCTGCGCCGCTTCCTTGGTCTGCGCGGCAAGGTTCTCGGACAGGATGTACTCGCCACGGATGGCGAACTGCTGACCGGCACCGCCCGGAACGGGCGGCAGCCCGAACTTCGCGCGGAACTCGTCGGCGCACATAGCGCCACGGTCTGCCATGGCTTGGCACAGCGCGGCCTTCGTCTGGTTGCTCATGTAGTCGATGGATGAACTGAAGAAGGCGATTGCGTTTCCCTGCGCCCGCTCTCGCTCGGTGTAGGTCATGTTCGTGAGAACGAGCGAAAGCTGCTGCTGGAAAGGCTCTATCTTCGATTCGTAGAAGGCGTTCCACACGTCTTCGTTGAACTTGTTCTGCAAAATCTCTTCGTTGACGCCGAAGTAGCTGTACACGTTGCGCTCGATAATCTCCATCTGCGCAGCGTCCACGGTGTACTGCTTGCGGTCGATAGGCTCTACGCGGCCCCACGTCTGGTCGTATGCCATGACGCCGGTCTTGTTGGAGCCGGCGAGGTTGTCCTTGGCGAACTGGTCGCGTTTCTTCGCGATGTCTTCGGGTCGGTTCTGCCCGGTAATCTGCACCAGCCATTCGATGCGCGCGCTGTTCTCTATCGCGTTGTTGATGGCCTGGTTCTGCGCGTCGATAAGCTTCATCGTCGGGGCAATCGGTTCGTTGCCGTCGCCGAACAGGTCGCTTTCCATCTGGAACTTGGTCAGGACGCCCACATTCTCGGACGGCTCTAGCGCTGTCTGGCCGCTCGCGAATCGGAGTTCGTACCACAACTCGCCAGCGACGGAGTAGGGGCGAACCGATGTCGGAAGCGCGGGGAAGTACCCCGTTATGCGCCCGTACTGGTCGCGCAGCGGGAAGATGAAGCACGTGGTCTTCGCTTCGAGGATGGCGCAGCAGCGGTACAGGAACTTCGTCCTGTCCTGCCACGGGTTGGGCTGGTATTCCAGCGCCCGGGCGATGGAGCGGTTCGCCGAGCCGGTCACGATGGGCTGAAGCTTGCTGCACTGCGTGGCGACCGCGTTCACCGCCGCGCGGGTCAGCGCCATTTCGAAGACGCCGCCCTTGTAGTCGGTGTAGGCCGGGGCGTAGCTTGTCAGCGTGGTGAAGTAGCCGTCAACGTCTCGCTGCGGCTTCTTCTTCGGTTTGAATATCGCGTCAAAAATTCCCATGCTCCAAAGCATAGGAACCGTGTCAGGGGTTTTCGGTCGGCGTTGCCCTAGATGATGTTCTGGTACTCAGCGAAGCGGTTCTGAAGCACGATGTAGGCGCAGAGTTCGGCCACCATTCCGTCTATTCGGTTGCGCTTGTCGTTGTTCTTCTTGTCCAGCTGGATGTTGTTGTTCACGTCCGTTCGCACGGCGGCGTTAAGGCGGCACCACTGGTCGATGGGGTGGTCGTTGTTCACTATGCGGTTCGCCTTCAGGTCTGCTTTGAACGATTTCATGGGGTCGGACATCGTTCGCGCCCCCTGCCGAACCACTATGAGGTTGTCCTTGCCCACGAACATTTCAAGGTCGTGCTTCGTCGCATCGTCTATATGCCACGGGTCGTAGCCGATGGCGTAGGTGTACAGGTCTTCTTCGTCGCGCAGCTCTATGAGCCATTCGAGCAGCACGCCCTTCGGCACCTTGTTCCCCGGCACCGCGCGCATAAGGCCGCGCTTGACCCACTGCGTGTAGGGCACGCCGTCGCGCTCGGCGCGGCTTCCGCCCTCGGCCGCTTCGTCTATGACGGTCTGCGGCAGCCAGTACATGCTTCGCTTGTAAATCCTGTCATCGCCGGGTCTCATGCAGAAGACGCACGCGGCGGTGAGGTCGATGCTGTCTGCCGCGTCGAAGCCGGCTATTCCGTAGCGGAAGCCCATGTCGGCGAACTCGTATCGCTCGGGGTTCGCGATGTGCTGCCACGACAGCCATGCCGAAGAAGCGTTCTCCTTCATGTTGAAGTCCTTCACCATGACGGTGGGGCGGTACTCGGGGTCGTTCTTCGCCTTTTCCACGTTCTGAAGAAGGAAGCGCTCCTTCTTGATGGTGCCAAGCCCGGGGTTCGGCTTAATCCAGCATGCCGGGTCTTCCCACTCTTCGGGGCTGTCCAATTCGTAGAGCCATGCGAAGAAGCTGTCATCGGTGATAAGGCCGTCGAGCCATTTGCTCGCGTAATCGTACTGCGCGTCGAAGATTGACTGCCGCACGAATCCGTTTGTCGTGATGCACCATATGAGCGGCTGGGTGCGCGCCGATATGCCCTGCTTCAGCAGGTCGTAGATGTCGCGTGTCTTGTGTGCGGCTAGTTCGTCTATGAGCGCGAAGTGGACGTTGAAGCCGTCCATGGAGTTCGGTCTGCCGGAAAGCCGCTCGATGCGCCCCAAGTTGAAGGGGAGTTCTATCTTGCCCACGTCTTTAGATTTGGGCTTGTTGGTCTTCTTCCACAGCAGCGGGTTAAGCTTCAGCATGTTGTAGCACGGCTCGTAGCTTTCCATCGCTTGGTCTTTGGAGGTCGCCGCGTTGTAGATGTGAGGGGCGTACTCGCCGTCGTTGAAGGCGGCGTCCACCTCTAGCGCAGCCCCGACGGTGGTCTTGCCGTTCTTTCGCGCCATCATCCACAGTTCTTCGAAGTACTTGCGGATGCCCTCGTCATCGACCATGCCGTAGGCATGCGCGATGATGGATTTCTGGAACGGCTCGAAGCTGATGGGTCTCGGGGCGCTGCCGACGGCGGTCATGCAGAACCGCTCCATGAAGTCGATGTGCTTTGCCGCCATCGCTTCGTCGTAGTGCCACTTCGCGGGGTTGCGTATCTCGTCTAGCGCGCGCATCGTGGCGCGCGCAACCTTGTCGCACACAACGATGTCGCCCGCTTCCACCTGTTCGAAGTAGCGCAGGAAGTCGCGCTGGTACTTCATGGCTACAGCCCTATGAACTTCTCTAGTTCGTCTCGAACATCCTCTGCTTCTCCGGGTATCAGCTTGACAAGCTTCATGCACAGGTCGGCATGGCGGGTGACCAGCTTGTTGTACGTCGCAAGATACGGATTCTCGCGAAGCCCCTTCTGGCCGCCGCCGTTGTCGTAGGTGATTATCGTCGGCTGCTTGTCCAGCGCTTCGCGCAGTTCGGTGACGCGCACCGAAAGGAAGATGTAGTTGTCGGCCATTTCCGACGCGATGAAGCGCTGGTCATCGGGAAGCGTTGCCAAGATGTCCTTCATCTTGCGCTTCAGCGCGTTCATGCGACGGGTTCGCACGGCCTTCGCGGCTGCTTCCTTGCGCCGCTGCGCCGCGCGCTCTTCTGCTGTCTGCTCGCGGGTCATCTTGCACCGCCCACGACGTCGTTTCGGGGCGGCTCGGCTTCGCTTGTGCGCGAAGCCGCCGCGAAACGGGTGCAAAAGTTTCTAAGAATAGCGTTCTCTGCGCAATCCACGCAAGACCACCCCCTTTTCCAGATTCGTGAATCTATCTTTTTTCTTCTTCCCAGCAACGGTGCCCAAAACCAGCCCCCTAATCCTGAGATAGGGGGGCTATGTTCCCGTCGGCGTCGAACACGAAACCGGCTCTGATGTTGGGTTTCGTGTTGTGTTCGACGTTGTGGCACTCCATGCAGAGCAGTTCAAGGTTCGTAAAGTTCAGTGTAATGGCCGTGTCAGTAATGTTGTCGGGTGTGAGGTGCGTCTTGTGGTGAACGATGTCGCCCTTCACAATCAGGCCGCGAGCGCGGCAGCGTTCGCAAAGCCCGTGTTGCGTCGCAGCGTAGGCTTTGCGGGTTTGCCGCCATGCTTTCGAGTTGTAGAACCATTCCGCCCACGGCTGAGCCATTATGCGTACCTTCTCGCGAATGGCGCTACGAGCGCGCATGCGCTCACCTCTTCGGCGCTCATGTCCATGCGCAGGGCGGCGCTGCCGCCGCATGGCTTGAAGTCGCAGGACTTGCCGGTCTTCAGCGTGTCCATGGCTTGGCTTGCAAGCTTGACGAAGTACGGGTTCACGGCGATGCCTTCCGCTTCGCGTTCCTGCCCGGCCGAGACGCCTTCCCAGTTGAACTTCTCCACGGCCTTGTTGCGCGCAAGGCCGTCGGCTTCAAGCGCGAAGCTGGTCTGCGCGGTCGCGCCGTCTGCTTCTACGGACACGGTGACGCTTCCCTTGACTGTCTCGAAGCTGATGCTCTGCGCGCTCTTCAGGCTCTTGCTGATTCCGCGCATCATAGCCCTGACCGATTCCTTGCCGAGCGTAAGGCTCTTGCCATCAGGCCATCGGGCGAACGTCGCGGGCACGGTCACGGCGATGGAGGTGTAGCCGTTCATGCCGCACACCTTGGCGCTTGCGCCCTCGCGCCGTACTTGGAAGATGGAGTAGGGATAGCCGCCGTTCGCTAGGTTGGCTGCTGCTTTCACCGCAAGCGGATTCGTTATGGTTGCTCTCATGGTCTTACCTTTCGGCTCTAGTCCTTCACGACGCCGACCGACCAGTTGGGGAAGTACACGGTCTCGGCGTATTTCTCGTTGAACGATTCGCAGAACGCCTTGATGTCGCAGCGTGCGGCGTCTGACAACTCGAAGTCTTCGTAGGCGTATTCGCTCTCTTCCATGAGCGCTTCCACCTGCTCGGGCACAAGCCCCAGCTTGGTCTCGTAGCACCCGTAGACGCCACCTTCCGGGAACTCCGGGGCGGATATGTTTTCTTCCGCGAAGAGCGCGTCTACCATTTCTTCGTAGTCGGTCGTGGCGTAGTAGCAGTCGTTCAGGTTGCAATAGAGTTCTTGGCCGTCGTACTGCGAAAGGGGAACCTTGCGCGCAGCTTCCCACCGCGCCTTCTGCTGCTCGGCATAGAAGCGGTCGCGTTCCTTCTGGCGGCACTTGTTGCACAGCGGCGAGAACTGGTAGTCTCGCTGCGCTCCGCATTCAGGTCACTTCTCGCCGACGCAGCAGGTCTCGGCCTGTTTCTTCGCGTGGTAGTACTCGCCGCACACGCTGCACATGTAGACCTTGTGTTCCGTTGGGTTCATGTCGTTTCTCCTTACAGTGAGTTCCAGTAGCCGCGCCGCTCCTTGTCGGAGTATCTGCTCGGGCGCGGATGTTTGGCGTTCGAAAATGACTGGCGGTTCTTAGACGCTGTTCTCGGTACGTCCCGGCTTGTCAGGTGATAGCCCTTGCACCAATGGCACCGATACCAGTTCAAGCCTGTTCTCACGCCCGCGTTCATGGCTTGCATGAGGTTCGAGTAGCGCACCTTGTCTGTGCAGCCCTTGCGCTTCATGGCTGCGCGGCGCTTGCTCTTCGCGCTCATTCCCATGTCGCTTCCGGCCGGGCGTCGTGCTGGACGCTCTCTTCTAGGCTTCCGCTTTCGTCGGCGAGCCGGACGCGGCCGTGCGACAGGGCGGTCAGGTAGGTTTCGAAGGGCGACATGGAAGCCATGCGGTGGATAGCCGGTTCGAGTTCGTAGTTCAGGCTCCATCCGTCATCCCATGAGAACTTCGAAAGCCTGATGGCGTAGTGCAGGTCTTCCGAATCCTCGATGTGCAGGTAGAGCATGGCGGTCTTGTAACTCGAATCGAAGTGCCACGGCCGGTCATCGGGAACTATGTCTGCAAGCGCCGTGACGTACTCGTAGGTCGGTTCATCGTCGGTGTCCACATCCTCTTCGACATGGCGGCAGTACCTCTTGAACAACTCTTCCAGCGTGATGACGGGGTTTTCGGGTTCCCGCATGATTGTTCGGAAGTTCTCTAGCAGCTTCCTGTGCCCGTCGATGGCTGATGTTTCCACGAGTTCGGCAAGGATTTCGTCAAGCTTCAGCAGGTGGTGGCTCATGTCGTACTTCTCGATGTAGGGAACCATCGTGTCGGTGATTCTCTTTTCTATGGCATCCTTCAGGCTGCCCCACTTGAAGGCGCTTTCTATCCCTCTTTCGAAGCCCTTCAGAAGTTCGCGGCGGATGATTTGCTCGATTTCGCCGCTCGTCAGCAGTTCTTGCGTCATGGCGATGATTTCAACTTCGAAGGCGGTATCTCCGAAGGTCTCTTGCTGTGCCATTTCGGCCTTCCTTTCCTATCGAATTAAAGAATTACGTGTTCTTTGCTACGCGCCCAAGGCGAGCATGGAAGCCCGCGCAGTTCGGACGCGGTTTTCGAGGGCTTGCGCCGCTGCTTGCTCACGGGTCGGATTGACAGTGTTTTGACACAGTGCCGCGCAGCCTGAAACAGCGCCTTGCTCTTCCTTCAGCAGCGGCTGGAATACGGGCTGCGCCGCGTCTGCCGCAGCGGGCGTTCCCATGGGCGCTTCGTCGCATATCAGCGCGCCGCACGTGCCGCAGAAGTTGCGGGATTCGTCCATGTAGTCCTTGCAATGGCTGCACAGGGTGTCGCCCTCGAAGTGGACAGGCCGGCAAGTCCTGCGCACGACGTAGGCCATGCCGTCGCATTCGATGATGTCTGGCTCGCCCTGCGGCTCGGTGATTCTGAGAATCTTTCTTTCGGTCATTTCGGTGTTCCTTTGCGCTCGGGGTTTGGTGCATTGCTTCGATTCAGCCGGAAACGCGGTTCTCGCGCCCGCTGTGGTGCTACTTGGGGTCTTCGCGGTCATCGGTGCCGGGTTGCTCGATTTCGGCGCTTCTACGTGCCCTGCGCGTCTCGGCATGATGTTTCGCGTCATACCGGCAATGGCACGGCCCGCACATAGCCATGAGGTTTTCGGGTCGGCAGTCTTCGGGGGTATGGTTCAGATGCGCGACCGTGAGAGTTCGCTTGTGCGTGTCGAAAGGCTCACCCGGACGTCTGCATTGCTTCCCGCAGCGCTGGCACTTCCAATCAGCCCTATCTTTCACGTCCCTAGCGATGGCATCCCAGTTCTTCGGATAGCGCTCGCGCTCCATCGGCATGTTGCTCACCTGCCTTCTTCGGGAAGAGCCTTGCGAAGCTGCGAATCATTCAGGCCGTGCATAAGGGCAACGATGCGAGCCAAGTACTCCGGGTCTACCTCTTCAGAATCATCAGAATTGCTGTCGCCATCTTTTGGAAAGAGGTTGTGCTTGTGGAGAAAGGCGACGAACAGCATTTCCTCTTCTTCCCTGTACAGGTGCCTGAAGTAGTCGTACTGGTACTCGATTTCCGCTGCCTGAAGGTCGGTCGTGCGAATGCACAGATGGCGGGTTCCTCGGCTGATGTAGCCCATAATGTCTGCACCGAGTAGCGCGGCAGCGATTTGCAGCAGAAGCTTCCTGTCGCGTTTCGTCGCATAGCTGAAGAAGTGGTCACGCTCGGTTTCCTCTTCATCGAAGCCGGCATCGTCAAGGCCGTACTTCTCGATGATGCGCCGCGCGGCGCGCTCTGCCGCCTTGCGCTCTCCGTCGGTTGCAGCCCGCTTCTGAAGGGCGCGAATCTTCGCAAGCAGTGCTTCGCGGTTCATCGCTTCACCGCCTTTCGCTTGTCGTTGCGGATTTTGCGCCTGATGCGGGCGATGTCCGCCAATTCGCTCTTGTCCCTGAAGACGGGGTTCGCAATCGAACGGCACTTCCAGCAGTCTTCAGATGCGGGAACGTACCAATCGAGCGGGCGCAGCTTGCCGCACCTTGGGCATCGCCGCTCTTCGACGCGGCCTTCGTGCTGGATGGGCATGTCTACACCCCGCAATCGAAGGCGGCGCACTCGAACGGGATGCCCGAAGAGACCTTGAAGAACTTGCAGTGCGTGGGGTTGTAGACCTTGCCGCCGATGAAAGCGCCGTCGGCTTCGTGGGTGCAGCCGTTTTGGCAGCACTCTTCGAGGATGGCCGTCTCTGCCGCCTGAAGAAGGTCTTGTCCGTTCGAGTTGAAGCAGCCTTCATCGAGCAGCGGTGCTTGCGTGTACGTCATGGGTAGCCTTTCTGCGATGGCGCGCCGTCTGGTCTCGGGCGCGCGGTGTATCAACAGGAAGGCGCTTAGGGAAGGACTCTCTTATGGATAATAGGTAATAGATAATAGGTAATTAATTATGGGTGAACTATTACGGTTCTCCGTCATGGTGTCCGTAGCGCCTTCCGTCACGGTGTCCGTCACGGTGTCCGTTCTCACGGCGGCGGAAGCGCTCTAGCTGGGCTTTTGTCTTGCGACGCATCCGAAAACGCGAGCGCTTTTCTTCCGAAACTTCCGCGCGTTTTTTCGCCAGTCAGGGCGTTTGCGATTGAAAATTTCGAAAATAAGTCATCGCAAAAGGTCTGAAAACACCCTTTCCGGATTTCTAAAACGCGATTTAGAATTTTCAAAAGGGTGTAACTGCGAAAATTTTTCATGCTCCGATTCACTTCCTCTCTCAGTTTTCCACAGGGTTTTCAACAGCTAGTTGCCGTCCTCGCCTTGGTCTTCAAGGCGCTTCTCGCGCGCCGCTTCTGATGCCGCTATGGCGTACTCGCGGCGCTTTGCTCTCGCTTCCCCGTCCTTGATGGAGCGGGCGCTGCCGACGCGGCGGAAGGTGTACAGACCTTCCTCGTCTATCAGGCCGCAGTCCGCGCACTTCTCTAGGAACTGCTCGGTCGCCTTGGCCTTCTTGCGAAGCACCTTCTGCACGCGCAGCTGCGTCGCTTCGTCATCAAGGCAGAAGCTGCCGCCGAACTCGCCCATCAGGCACATGAGCGCCACCCAATCGACCAGCGCGGCCTTTCCGTAGCGCTCTTCGAAGAGCATCACCTTCGGGTCTTCCCGCCAGTCCATGTCTAGCTTGATGTAGGGCTTTGCCATGTCTTCGTCACCACCTCTCCGGGCTTCTTGCGGCTTCTCGCGTAGTACCTGTATGCCCTGTTCGCCGTCCTGCGGCTCTGTATCTCTTCCTTGATGCGCTCGAACGTGGAGGGCGTGCAATCGAACTCCACGATGAACCGATAGACCGGCTCCGGCGGCTCTTCGGGATGCCGCTCGCGGTACGCCCGCATCGCTTCCTCTCCCTTGGCCTTCCAGTGGGCGGCGCGCTCTTCCGGCGTCATCTTCTGAAGCTTTGCGGCTTGGATTTTTGCTTGCATCTGGTCTTGGGCGCTCATATCTCACCGCCCATCTTCGCCGCAGCCCTCGCGAAGACGTCGGCGGCCATGCGGTCGCGGCCGGGCATGAGGTGGGCGTATATCTCTAGCGTCGTGGATTCCTTGGCATGCCCCAGCCTGTCGGCGATGTCCTTAAGGTTCATGCCTTCTAGAAGGAGCCATGTCGCGTGCGTGTGCCTGAGCGTATGGAAGCTTGTGTTCTTCGGAAGACCCACGCGGTCGCGCATGTCCTTGAATGCTTCCGAGACCTTCGAGGGGCGCAGCATGCCGCCCTTGTAGTCGGTGCATATCATCCGCTTCCAAGATTCGGCCTTGGCGGGCGCGAGGTAGCTTCTCTGCCATTCGTAGAAGCCGCCTATGTTCTCGCACACGCTCTCGTGCAGGGTTATGTTGCGGGTCTTCTTGCCCTTGGGCTTCGGCTTGCGGTAGACGCCCTTTTCCTTCTCTTCCACGGCCGTGTAGCCTATGTGCATCATCATCCGCGCAAGCTGGGCGTCCTCTTTGCTGTTGGCGCACAACTCGCCGCAGCGCTCGCCGGTGTTCAGCGCCAAGTAGGCCGCGAACATGGCGTTCTTGCGGAAGATGGCCTCGGGGCTGTCCGCCGGCTCTCTGAGCGCTTCTGACAGCGCCCGCGACAGCATCTGGAATTCCTGCTCGTTGTAGGCGACCGCTTCGTAAAGGGGCGCTTCCGGCGGCGTCGCCGACACGATGGGGTTGTACTCGCTGATGCCCTGCGTGACGAACCACTTGTAGGCACCGGCGAGCATCCAGTGCAGGTTTATGACCTTGCTCGGCGATATTCCCTCGCCCTTGCGCCCGCCTTGCATCAGAAGCACGTTGTAGAGCGCATCGACCTGATATGGCTTCAACTCCCCGGCTCTGATGTTGGGGATGTGCGGGTCGATGTAGCAGCGCACGTTCGAACGGTAGGTCTTTATGGTGTTGGGCGATTTCTTGTTCGCTTCGAGGATGTCTATGTAGCGGTACAGGACGTCGCTCAACCTGTCGGTAACGTGGTACTTCGCCGCCGGCGTGAAGCCCGACAGCCATTCCTGCGCAAGCGGCTGAACCTCTTCGTCGGTCAGACCCTTGGGGAACTGCTTGTAAGGCCGGATAGCCTTCTTCGTCACCGCGTTGGTGCCGAGGTAGGGGCGAACGTAGGGCGTGCCGTCCTTGTGGCGGTATACGGGTATCTTGCTCATTGCGCGCCCTTCATGCGCTCGATGTCGGCGCGCAGCGCCGCGTTCTCGAAGCGCAGCCGCTGGTTGTCGCCGCGAAGGCGAGTGTTGTCCTTGATGATGTCCACCACTTCGGGCAAGTGCCCGCGATAGCTTGGCTCGGGCGTCTCGGGCTGCGCGGCGTCGCGCTCGGGAACCCGGATGCGGTTCAGCATCCTACCGGCGCGCATACAGACCACATCCGACTATTCCCGCCACTATGTATGCCGTGCCGAGCGTCGCTGCTACGGCGATGTATGCGCGGCTAAGATGCCTTGCACTGTGTGATAACATGGATTTTGCCTGTAAGGGGCGTTTGAGCGCTTTGGTTTCCAGCCCGGCGCTCATTCTTTTTCTTGGCACGTTCCTGTTCCTTCCATTGCAGATAGAGTTCTTCGAGTGATTCGTGGAAATAGACTTGGTATGGCTTCATGTCCTTCCGCCTTCCAAGTCGCGCTTCAGCCGCGAGTTCTCCTGATAGGTGGCGTCCAGCTGGCGCTCTAGGTCGGCAATCTCGGCCGCTTGCGGGTCGATGCCGAGGTTCTTCATCTTCAGTTCGCGGGTGCGCTCTTGGTTGCGCTCGATGACGTAGCGCTTGGAACACTTCTCGCACCAGCCGGTAGACGGCCTGAGCGGCTTCAGCGTTTCCTTGTTGCACATGGGGCAGTGCCACCGGCGAACGAGCGATATTCCGTAGCGCGATGCCGTGTGCTTGATGGCATGCTCGCTTCGACCCGGCAGCAGCTTCTTCAGGTTGCCGATGCCCTCGTGGGCGTGCTGCTCCAACGTGCGCACTTCCTGCACAGTCCACGGCTTGCGCTTTTTCTTGCGGGCGCACATCAGAGGTCATCCCGCGAGTTCCAGCCGCAGCCGAATCCGATAGCGGCGACGGAGAACGTGTAGAGAACCATGCGCAGCTGCTCTTCGCTCGTGTACTCCATGGTCTCGGGAACGAGAAGCATCAGGAAGGCGAAGACCCATCCTATGGCTATCGCGAGAAGCCCCGCGCGGCTCTGCCAGCCGCGTTTCTTGCGGCGTGTTTGCCCAGTTCGCGCCCGAAGTGCCTTCGTAGTGCCATAATTTTTCGAATTTTTTTCGGAAACCGTGCGGACGTGGTTGCCGCCCTTCAGCTTCACTTCGAACTCGATTTCGCACTGCTTGCCGCGACGCATGGTTAGACAGCTTTCGCTAATGGGGTGCGCTCATCGGTTCTGCCCAGAAGATAATCGACCGAGCATTCGAAAATATCTGCAAGACGCTTCAGGTCTTTTGCTGATGCGCAACAAGGGTCAGCTTCCCACCTTGCAATGGTCGAGCGGTCGCGTTTGACCATTACCCCTAGGCTTGTTTGGGAAAGCCCAAGGCGTTTTCGCTCACTTGCAATCGTATTAGTCATATCCTCTCCTAGTAACACGTTTTGTATCACTCTGGAACCCGATACTAACACGATATGTGATAGTTCGCAAGACAAAATGTTTTACTATTACTACAGAATGTGTTACCTTATGCACTGAAAGGGGTAGCCATGAAAACGAACTTGAAACGCATCAGGGAATCCCAAGGCAAGCTGCAAGAGGATGTTGCTAAGGATTTAGGCATTTCTCTCAGCGCGTATCGCAGCTGGGAACAGGGAACACGTGACCTTAACGGTGCGAAACTTTGTAAGCTTGCTGACTATTTCGATGTTTCTGTCGATACGATTATCGGAACTGGATTTGGCGTTGACGTACAGGAGCCTTCTCTAACCGAAGCAGAAGAAGCTTTGCTTGCAGCGTTCAGATCATTGAACGAGCAAGGGAAGGGGCGGCTACTGGAATATGCTGATGACCTTATGCAGTCGCGCAAGTACGAAAAAAAGAAGATGCCGGATTATCCAATTCATGAGTAGTAACCTCTCGCGGTACCATCGATCACCTGGCTTGGTACCGGCGATCAGCAAAAGGCGGTACCGCGAGTAGGCTGTCTCGGTACCGCTAATCA